>NZ_JACGUZ010000060.1:0-48765 GCF_014076955.1 Colwellia sp. Bg11-12 | reverse complement strand
TCACCGCCAAATTAAGAAAAACCCGTTAATCGAAAGATTAGCGGGTTTTTTGCATTTAGAAGTGGAAACATTACGTTAAAGATAAAAAGGGTTTATAGCACTAAACCTTCGAGTAGAGTTCAAATTCACTCTCACCGGAAAATTAAGAAAAACCCGTTAATCGAAAGATTAGCGGTTTTTTTGCATTTAGAAGTGGAAACATTACGTTAAAGATAAAAAGGGTTTATAGCACTAAACCTTCGAGTAGAGTTCAAATTCACTCTCACCGCCAAATTAAGAAAAACCCGTTAATCGAAAGATTAGCGGGTTTTTTGCTTTCTGGAACTGAGAACATTCACGTTTTTTTGCTTTCTGGAATATACGTTTTTTGGTTTGCTTTAAAAGACCACCATCAAATTCACTTAGTGCGCATTGCGGAAGCTACGAGTAACTAAATCAATACTTCAGCTAGCCAAAAGCTATACCTTTATTTGAAACTTGTGAGCCTAAAACTGCAACATATAATTTCAATATATCTATTAATTTACACCTAAAACCTTATTCAATACTTTGCGTACAATTATCTACCCAATCTCGAAAGCGGACATTAGAATCAACTAAAGTCCACATAAAATTAGAGTATTAAATCTAAGGCGCAATCGCCCCCTAAGCGATTTAGCAATCAGTAAAGGGAAGATAATTGTATTAAAATAAAAATGAGCATCATTAATCAATTTCATCAACTGTAGTTTATTCGCTCTAATTAAACTCATAATACATGGGGTTTATTGTACTGCTGTCTCACTTTTAATCAGCGTGGTAATAACTATCGGATTATTGTGCAAAGTTCGATGCACCGGACAGCGTTCAGCGATTTCTATTAATCTAACTTTTTCTGATTCACTCAAGGGGCCAAACAATTGTACTTTGCGAATTAACGACTCTATTTTTTGGCCATCTGCGGAAACACTGGCCGCATCCTCCAAGTAATTACGTTCATGAGCTAGCGATACTTCCACGTGTTCGAGTGGTATTTTTTTATGGTCAGCATACATACGAATAGTCATTGCAGTACAAGCACCAAGCGCGGCAAGTAAATGTTCATAAGGATCAGGCCCTGAATTTTGTCCGCCCGCTTGAGTAGGTTCATCGGCATACCAGTGATGAGTATCACTGAAAACTTCCTGCTGAAATTTATGATCAAGCTCGGCGACTAAAACATGCCCTTTGCTAATCGTGGGATTCGATTTTTTAGCTACTGGAATATATCGACTCGCCCAGCCAGAAATCGTTTGTGCAACATATTCACTATCACTTGCTTTGGATAAAAGATGATCTGCCGTGTCTAAACTGACAAAACTTTTAGGGTGTTTTGCCGCTTTATAAATTTTTTCAGCATCGGCAATATCTACGGTTAAATCGAGAGGGGAATGTAATACCAATAAAGCCTTATCAAGGTGCTGTATATGGTCTGTTGTTTGATTACGCAAATCATCTAAAAATTGCTTTTTAATGGTAAAATCACGCGCACCTAAACTTACTTTGGCCGAGCCGCTGTGCTTTATTGTTTCTAAATGAGCATCAAAGTTGTGTATAACATGGCTTGCTTCAAACGGAGCGCCGATCGTCACAACCGCTTTTACTTCAGGAAGCTGTGCCGCCATCGCTAAAACAGCCGCGCCACCAAGGCTATGCCCGATTAATAATTTCGGTGCTTGATAACGTTGTTCTAAAAACTTTGCCGCTGAAAGTAAATCTTCGGTATTGGAAGAAAAATTAGTATTGGCAAAGTCACCGTCACTATTTCCCAAGCCTGTAAAGTCGAATCGAAAAACCGCAAAACCATGCTGCACCAGAAAGCGACTAATTCGCGACGCCGCGGCAACATCTTTACCACATGTGAAACAATGAGCAAATAAAACATAAGCTCGCACGGTTTGATCAGGTGTTTCTAGCAAACCAGCCAGATGTTGCCCTTGGCTAGGAAATTCTACTTTTGTTCTCATCATTTATCTCCTCAACTTGTAACAATTTTTTTAGAAATACCTTCACTATTAACCTGCTGACTCACTTAATAAAGGGTCGATAACTGCCTGCCATTGGGCTACGTTTGAATTGTGATCTACAGGCACTGTATTGGCATTATTGATAAACAGTGTCGGTGTTGCCCAAACAGCTTTGGTTGCAGCAAAGCGAATAGGTGTTCTCGCTTGAACATAGATATCGCTGTCGTTCATTCTTTCAATGAATTTTTTACGTATTACGCCAGCATGTTCTTCGGCAAAACCAGCCACTAATTGGATGAGGTCCTCGTGAGTCTTATGTAAAAATTGTCCGTTATAAAATTGCGCTTGGTGCTCATAAATAAAGGTCGCGAAATCATAAAACTTATTTGCATCCCCCTCGGCTAATGCAAATAAACCTAAACTCATATCCCAAGCCTGCCGATGATTACTTAGCGTAATTAAATGAACTTTCAGATTTACGGACTTACCTTGATAATGCTTTGCGACTTCAAGTAACGTTGGCCAAATAGTGCGCGAATGTGGACATTGAATATCAATAAAAGCCTCAATAGTAATTTGGGCTGCGGCATCGCCAAGCAGAAAACCACTCGGACGGTGCGGTATAGGTATGGTCATATTAAAGATTTCCCTGCATTGCCTGTATTTTTAGTATTAATGATTATAGCGGTATAAATTAACGATCAAGTTTTTTATGTTTGATTGGCTGAGGAACTATTAAATAGTTTTTGTTCAGCTAAACGGTCTAAAGCAAAGCGCCCACCATTAAAAATTACAACCTGTATCAATAATACTCCCCATAAAACATGCTCTGCGAAGGCCGCAGGGGCAATTTCTTCTAAGCTTATTACCGCGACAATATTGACAAAAAACAATCCCAAAGCAGAAAAACGACTCGCTAACCCTGCGATTAATAACAAGGGCAAAATAATTTCTGCAGCAGTGCCTAAATAGGCGGCTAACTCAAATGGTAATATCGGCACTTGATACTCATATTCAAATAACATTAACGTACTATCCCAGTCTCTTAACTTAGTAAGCCCGGAAGAAAAAAACGCCCAAGCCACATAACAGCGAGCGGCTAATAACGCGACCGGTTCTAGCAGGCTGATTTTACTGGCTACATTACGATATAAATGGCTAATAGATAACACTAGATTCTTTAGAGTATGCATAGTTATTTCTCTTTAATAATATTAATTAAGTTACGTTCAATCGCGGTAAACAGCCATTGCTCGAATGAAAATTCGTTATCATATTTCAACGCATCAAGTGATTGCGCTAATGATTGTCCAGACAATAAATAAGACATAAACGCCCCTTCACTGGCCGATACAGTAGTCACTTGCGGTTGAAACTCAGGACGATAAACCATCACGATTTGCTCAACAGGTTTTCCTAATAGTGCTTTTTTAGCAGCACTCATTGCTGATTTTCGTTGAAGTTCATCACTGTGATGATGAGCCTGAAAAATGTCAGTCAATGGATAGATTGTTTTCAATATTTTGACATTTTGATTAAAGGTGATGAAAAGTTGCTCAGGTTCACTCTCACCAAGCAGTTGTAATGTAGATGAGATAAGGATTTGATCTGGGCCATGCAATGCACAATGAACATGCCAGTCGAGTGCAGCACAATTAGCAAGGTACGGGTAGTCTGCCGCCACTTCTGTGGTCCCTAAAAAATCAGAAAATTTTTCGCCCCATTGCGTCCAATCCCCTAGATTAGGTGGTGATACTTGTAAAAATTGATAAACAAGACTTTCGCTAATGTCGCTATCAAGCAATTCAAACACCGTTGGAAAACTAATGGTTAATGCTCGTTGAGCATTTGCCAATAAATTTTGTCGATAAATATTAATACCTTGCGCATTAAAACCGCATTGTTCTAGGGCAATAGATTCATCATTCCAAATCACTTCTAATAAAATGTGTTGTTCATTTTTAGCTGATTCATGAATGGTTGACTCATTGTTTCCTATTTCACTTTTACCTAGCTCATTCATGTACTCTTCCTCGCTAGGACCGCATGGGCGATATCACGTGCTTTTTTCGCTTCATCAACCAATACTGACCATTGGGGTAAATCACTGTCCCATTCAATTAACGTTGGCACTGCACCAAAACGTGTTAACGCTTGCTGATAGCCAAGCCAAACATCATCAGAAACAGGGCGTGCATGATCATCAATAGTCATCTCGCCCGTTAAAGGTTCACTGCAACCCGCTAAGTGAATTTGTGCAACACTTGCCACGGGTAATTCATTTATATAATCAGCTACTGATTGTTGAATATCACCCCCTTCAAAATTCATACTGTTAACGGCAATATTATTAATATCTAATAATATTTTTGCTCCGGTTCGTTGACAAAGTTGTGCTAAAAAATCCGCTTCACTAAGGTAACTTTCATCAAACTTCACATAGGCAGAAACATTTTCAATGATCAGTTGCCGTCCTAAATAGTTTTGTACTTTATCCACTTGTTCCGACATTATGGCTAACGTTTTCTGGTTATGAGCAATAGGTAATAAGTCACCGCTATGAATAAGCTGCCCTTGTTGTTGCCCCCAAGTAAAGCAGGCATGTTCAGACATCAGAAACGGGTTTATTTTCTTCGTAAGCGCTTTTAAACGCGCCAAATATTGCATCGGAACATTTTGCGCAGAGCCAAGTCCCATCGACGTTGAATGTAAACTAACGGGGTACTTTTCTCTGACTTGAGTCAGTACCGATAGCGCAG
Organism: Colwellia sp. Bg11-12; assembly: GCF_014076955.1. NCBI lineage: Bacteria > Pseudomonadati > Pseudomonadota > Gammaproteobacteria > Alteromonadales > Colwelliaceae > Colwellia > Colwellia sp. Bg11-12. The sequence continues at coordinate 44,021 of NZ_JACGUZ010000060.1, read as the reverse complement.
CTCCTCCTAGACCAAAAAAGTTTTCCGAATGCACTTCTATAAAATCAACGTGCTTAGGCTGAGTTAATATGTCGGTAAAATGTGGATGCCTTAAACTAACACCCACCATTACATTGCTGTCTTTTACCGACTTAGCCATACTTTAAGCGCCTTTTGTTGCTTTATAGTGTTCTTTTGCTGCTTTTTTTGACAAACCGCCCAGCGTTGAACACGTTCCTTTTGTTACCAATTTCCATTCACCTTTGTCGTTATTAACCTTTGACTGACCGGCACATGAATGGGTACCTGCTAAGTTTGCACAATCGTTTTGAGCGGCTTTAGCCACGCCATAGCATTTTTCTTTTTTACCTGCTGCTTCTGCTGGAGCAATAACCCCAGTAGAAATTACCGCGGCTAATGCTGCGCTTACTAATAATTTATTGTTCATCATCAATCCTTAAGTTTAAAAAGTGAGCAGCTAAGTTAACTGCTCTAACCATTGCATTAATTGCTGTGGTGGTACCCCACCAACACGTTGGTCAATAATTTCACCATTTTTTACCAACATCAGCGTAGGCACACTACGTATGCCATAATCAGCGGCCGAAGTAGGCACTTGGTCGACATCCACTTTAATCGTATTAAAGCGACCGTTCATCATGCCCGACAAGCCTTCAACGACCGGTGACATTGATTTACAAGGCCCGCACCACGAGGCCGTGAAATATAACAATGAAAATTTGTGCTGTGAAAGTAACTCGTCAAGTGAGTCAGCTGATGTTAGTTGTTTCATCATTAAAATCTCATGCTTGTTATTAAGTGACTCAGTATTAGTCGTAAACTTTTTCAATTTGATCTTCTGTTAATCCTTTAATATCTGTCCAATTAGTTTGCGCTGTTTCGATGTAACCCGGAATATCAGTTACCCATTTCTTTTGTACGTCTTTATTGAGGTTTAGGTATAATTTGTCGCCACGGATATGCCAAGCCATAGGGTCAGTATCGAATTTCTTATGCATCGTAACGCCAAAGGCACAGTAACCACCGTATTGTGGTGCATATTTACTTGGCTCAACTTTAAATAAATCGCGGTTATCAGCACTTGAAAACTGATAAATGGCACCATTGTATGCGGCGGTAAAATTATCAGTACCTTTAGTCGGTTCGCCTTTAGTAAAATAAGATACCGCGTCGTATCCTTTAATCGCTAAGTCATTACCATTGGCATTCACTTCAATGTTTGCAGCAAAACTCAGGCTGCTTATGAATAATGCAGAAGTAGCGAAGGTAGATTTAATCAGTGTTGAAAGTGTCATTTTTGTTGCTCCAGTATTTAAGGTGTGATGTTCAAAGTTTTTTTGTTAATCAGTTAATGAATAAGGATGTTTTCCTTGGTTGATAATATAGGGCTTTCAATTAACCAAAAGGAATGACATAGTCCTAACTTTGAACCCAATCGTCCAAAACGAGCCTAAAGGAGAGAAAAATGGATCAGCTTTCAGTCATCTTGCAGCGCTTTTCGATGAATACAGAAGTATTCTTCACGGGTAACCTATGTGGGATCAGTAATTTTAAACGAGAACCTAATCAAGGGCATTTGCATTTATTGTGCGGCGGGGAGTTAACGTTAATTGATGAAAAAGGTAAATCTCTGTTGGTGAATGAACCAACAGTACTGTTTTTCCCAACACCTCATGCTCATCGTATTATTGGCAGTGAAGAGAATCCACCAGAGTTGGTTTGCGCCAACATTATATATAATGAAAACACGTCGAATCCCATTGCTAATGCTTTGCCTGCACTGCTGGCTTTTAAGCTTAGTGACTGTCAACAACTCAAGCAAACCGCGGAATCACTCTTTGAAGAAGCTTTTCATGAGCGATGTGGACGACTACCGATGATTAATTCACTGACTAATGTATTTCTTATTCATGTGCTTCGACATGTACTTAATAACAATATAATGAAGCACGGACTACTCGCAGGTTTAGCACATCCTCAACTAGCTAAAGTGTTATTAGCTATTCATCAAGCACCGGAGCAACAATGGGGATTAGATGAAATGGCTGAGCTTGGGTTAATGTCACGTTCAAAGTTTGCCGAGCTATTTAAGCGTATTGTTGGTCAAAGCCCTGGAGATTATGTGATTGATTGGCGAATAGTTGTCGCAAAAGGTTTGTTGCAACAAAAGAAGCCTGTGACATTAGTTGCTAATGCTGTTGGTTATGAAAATGGCTCGGCTCTCGCGCGAGTATTTAGAAAAAAAATAGGTTTATCGCCTAAGCAATGGTTAGAACAAGCACTATGATATGCGTCCCTATAACGAGTAATACCTTTGTTATAGGATCACCGTCATATTCACTCTTTGAGCTCCGGCACAGGGCCGTATAATTATTTTTAAAATCCTATAGCTCTATGTGCCCCATAGCGCCACAGAATTTAATACCTAAAATCATATTAATCTAATGTCGGGTTTGGTATTTTCTAATCAAATTAGGATTTTTGACTTGATAAATTCTTGATGAAATTTAGAACAACTCTATTATCTAATACAGGGCTGATTTGTATCGGTTCAAATATCGCCAGATAAGCCAAGGCTAACGTCTGCTTCGTATCAAAGTGATCGTAAATCGGAATGATTTAAAGTGATAAATTAGGTCGGGTTTGTGGTATTTAGCGACATCTCAGTGATATTATTTAAGAAATTAATTTGCAAATTAATGCGCTACACATGTGCTAAAAATGAAACGTAAAGCTCATGTGTGCTTAGTGTATGTTTTTGATATTATAGCTTAGTTTTGCTTGCCACAAGTCATTAATAGGGCGTTGAATGCCTTGAGTGAATATGGATAAATTGACTGCCAATTGGTATAAAGAAATCAAAAATTAGCTGAAAATAAGCTTTCTAGGTTGTTGTCCTCAAAAGAGAGAATTTACTGAATCTAGGTTAGCTTATGTTTCTTTAGAAATGATAGGCGACACAGTTAAAGGCTTATCATGTACTGAGCTTGAGTCTTATTTAAACTCTGCATAACACAGAGTTTAATTTGTACAGGCACTTAACAAGCCGTTAGCTGTATTTGTAGTATCCTGCTACTTTTTTAAATATTTCTGTTATTTCAGGAGAATGCTTAATTTTTCTTAATTCCAATATTTTATTTTGAGCTTTGAGATATGCTTGTTCAAAGGTTTTGTTATCAATCGTTATATCAGTTTTTTTCTGTTTGCCATTTACGCTAATTTGAATATGTAAAATTTTCTTTATCGAACCACTTTTATTTTTTAATGTTCGTTTTAGTCCAATAACTGTTCCATCAGGATGAAATATCTTATTTATATCTAACTGCATACGTATTTGACGATATAGTCTTTTTTGAGAGATTTCTTCTTGTCTTTTCTCTGCTAAAATTTTAGCTTTGTCGCCATACTTGGCAATAGAAAAATACTCTTGAATACCGAAAACCTTATCTTGAACTCTATATCGCTTAACATTTTGCATATTTGGGTGTGCCATGACAGTCATAAATGTAATTCTTACCTGCGTTTATTGGAATTAATTATAAATCGTTCATTCCTTAAACTTATAAGCCAGCAGAAGTATAAATATTTTAATGTTATATTCAAGCTTAAATGTAAGACAAAATGTAGCTTTCTTTCTACGTAACATGTAGATAACATGTAGCTAACAAGCCATTCAAGTAGGACAAAGAGCAGTTGGCTATTTGCTCATTCGTCGCTTATTTTAGCCAACTATCATTTGCCTCTTAGTGGGGCGTTAGTTGCCTAGGATAATTTAGTGTGTAATTTGAAAAGTATTTTAATTGCTATAGGGAGTGGATTACTTTCCTTATTTATATTTAAAAATATTTTAATTGGTTACCAAACTGGCATTACTGATTTAAAGTTTGGGAATTACGTTAATATTATTAATAGTCCAGTAGTCTATTGGTTAAGTATGGCTTTATCATTATTTGTTGCATGTTTATTATTATGGTTGGCTGTTTTCACTTTGATCTCACATTTTAGCAAACAATTATCAGCCCCTTAAATGGGCGTTAGGTATACAGGAAAAAAAAGGTGTTATATGGATATTAAGGTTGGCGAATTAAGGCATGAAGCGGTAATTTCTTTGTTACAAGAACATCATGAAGATATGCTAGCTCATTCACCTCCAGAAAGTGTTCACGCGCTAGATTTGAGCGCACTTGAACACCCCGATGTAACTTTCTGGAGTTTGTGGGTTAATCAAGATTTAGCTGGTATTGGCGCTATAAAAGAACTTGATAAAGATCATTGCGAGATAAAGTCTATGCGTACAGCGACTAAATTTTTACGTAAAGGTATTGCTCGTAAAATATTAGAGCATATCGTTGAACAAGCGACTCTTCGTTCGTATAAAAGATTAAGTTTGGAAACAGGCACTGTGGATGCGTTTATTCCAGCACAAAAACTTTATCAACAATTTGGTTTTCAAACATGTGTCCCTTTTGGTAACTATCAAGAAGATCCATATAGTATGTTTATGTCAAAGGCTATTAAGTAAAGTATATCTATAAGAAATTAAACAGGGACAAAAAATAGTTGGCTTTTGCTCCTTTGTTGCTATTTTAGCCAACTATTTTATTGCCCGTTAATTGGGCGTTATGTTTAATTTGACTTCAAAAAATTACATTATGAAAATTACTATATACGATTACTGTTTATCATCGATTTCAATTGTTTTTTTTATAGTAGGAGCATTACTTTTTTTTGAAGTGCTCAGACCTTTTAGCGATTTGAAGATAGATGGTCCGTTAGCATTGAGCTGCTGTATTATGGGAGCTCTAATATCGGGTTTTTTATTATGGTTTGATCTTGGAAGTATTACGATAAACATTATCTGTTTAATTTTGAATTTAGCTTTTATAGCAGGTATGTGTATCATGCTCTATCTGGCATCAAAAATATTTTAAAGCAAAACCAATTTGATAGTAAGGTAAAGGCATTATAACCGCATGCACTCGAAACCAAAAAATGCCGTTGCGCTCTGTTTTTTGACCGGTGATGCAGACCGTTATGTTTATATGGATATTTTATTTATGATTCTGAAAAAAATACTAACTAGTTCCCTGATTTTTTTATGTATTACATCATGTGCATTCCAACCAACTATTGATAGCCAACCTTATTGTGAGGGTGGCGAAACATTTACCAAAAAATTAACATTAAAATTAACTGATATGGATGACTTAGAGGCATGCGAGGATACTAATTTTGGAGAATGCGTGCTGGAGTTGGGGCTGATAATTCCTGTGAGCTTTGTAATTTCAGGTAGTATTGTTTTATTGGGTAACACCCTGTATTGGATAGAAAATAAATTTAACTGCTAAATAAAAATAACAAGACGTTCAAACGGATCACACGCAACAGTTGGCTAGTTTCCCTTCGCTAAACATAGAAAAACCCGTTAATTGCAAAATTAGCGGGTTTTTTGCTTTCTGGAATATACGTTTTTGGGTTTGCTTTAAAAGACCACCATCTAATTCACTTTTATGTGAAGACTTTAAATCAGAATATATAAGAATCTATCAATAATATTTAGATTCACTTAGTGCGCATTGTTGACATTAACTATGGTTTGTTCTTTAGGTCACTGATTAGCCAAAAGCTGACATTAAGCCTTAGCAAAACCATGATGATATACAGCGTAATGCTAACCGAAATCTACTGCTCGTTTGTGGGGTAGGTTTAAGCTCTTTATAGTCTTTCAGTCCTGAATTAAGCCATTATTAAAAGCTACCTAAAATAGAAGATTTAGTGGAACAAACCTAAAAACCGATTGCCTCTCGGTTTTTAACGTGACAATATTACAATACTTAAATAGGGTAGTGAAAAATATATGCAACTCGGTGAATTAGAAAAACAAGTATTGGAATACCTTTGGAAGGCAAAGCCTGCTGATGCTAAGCAGGTACATAGCTATTTCGAAAAAAACCGAGGCGGCTCTCTTAATACAATTCAGAGCACGTTAGACCGCTTATTTAAAAAAGACCTGTTGAGTCGGGTAAAGAACGGCCACGCATATCAATATTTCCCTAAAGTTGCTCGCCAAGAATTGATAGGGCAACTCATTAAAAGTGTTACTCATGATTTTGTTGTTAAAGATGAAAATAGCGTTGTCGCGGCTTTTTCTTCAATTTCATCTGATCTCGATGAGGATCAGTTGGATAAACTTGAAGCTATGATTGAGCAACAGCGCAAAAAATTAAAAACAAAGGCCGAAAAATGATTTATGGTTTTTGGGCGTTAGCACTTAATCTACTCACGATTGCCGTGTTAGCTTTTATCGTTGCCAATGGCTTTATTTCGCTTACTTTTTGGTCGATAAAAAATAAAATCCAAAGATACACTGTGTCTACCCGTAAATCGTTACTCTGGTTATCTGTGCTTTCACCTTGGATTATTGCTCTATCTGTAACGCTGTTATTTAGCCCTCTTTTTCAATCAGGGGCAATGTTTGTATGGCTAACTGAATTAGCTCACTGGCATCATCCTAATATTTATTATTTTTTAAGCTGGCATAGTATTAGTTTAATTCTCTTCATCGGCTTCAGTCTCACTATTGCTATTCGAAGCCTAGTTGTAGCTTACAAAAATCACTATCAGATAATTTTGTTGCGCACTTTAGCGACAAAGAAAAGTGAGAACGTCTTTATAATAGATTCATCGATCCCGACAGCATTCACAGGTGGATTAATTAAACCATCGTGCTTTATATCTACAGGCTTGATGGAGCAACTAGATTCAGATGACATTGAAATAATCATTCAACATGAACTTGCTCATTTACACTATGCCGACCCGCTGAAAAAGTGGTTTTTTTCATTATTGTCTTCTTATTTTTCACCTAATGTTAAGAAAGTATTGAAATCGATGATGGCAATTACCATGGAGCAAGCTGCTGATTCTTTTTTCGTAAAAACTCAACAACAGGCGCACAATGTTGCTAGCACGTTAGTGAGATTTACTAAGTTAGCGGCTAAATATTCCATACATGAACAGTTCAAAAGTGAATTACTCGTTCACTTTTGTCGTCAATCAATTGAACAAAGAGTATTAGAATTGCTCAATGATACTCAACTCAAACCTTTTCCAATGAAAGTAGTTTTACTCACAATAATACTATTAGCCGTCATATCAATGACATCAGTAGATAGCCTCCATCACGCTATTGAAACGCTATTCGATCATTAAAATAATAATTTAAGGCTTACTCTAAGGTATTAAAAATGAAACTATTTACTCAATCATTCACAAATAAAAAACCGACCGCCAATCGGTTTTTATCAAGGCGTTATGTAAAATTTAGCGCTGCTGTGCTGATGATCACTTCAACACTCTCAGCTTATACATACTCAGGTTATGCATACTCAGAAGACAGCCCCCTGAAATCGGTTGACTTATCTACGGCAATATCTCAAACAATGAATATGCACCCAGAGCTAAAAGTATTTGCTAATCAAGCTGATATTTATAAGGGGTATGCACAACAAGCTGGTATTCAGGTTAGACCAGAAATTGGACTTACCATTGAGGATGCAATGGGTACGGGTGATCATAGTGTCTTTAAAAGTGCGCAATCCACACTATCGATCTCATGGGTTTTAGATAACTCTCTAGTCAAAAACAGAGTGGCAAATGCTAAAATTCAGGGATCAACCGTTGCATTCGCGCGAGAAATTAAAGCGCTAGATTTAGCCGCACAAACAGCAAAATATTTTATCCAAGTATTGGTCAATGAAGAGCGATTAAAACTGTCAAAAATGAGCTTAAAGCAAGCGGTTGAATCATTTGAAGCAGTGACTAAACGTGTAAATGCAGGAAAGTCTTCTTTAGTTGATCAACTAAAATCACAAGCTGAAGTCGCTAAACGAGAATTAGTTGTTGAAGACTTAACTCATGAAGTAGATGCCAGTAAATATCAGTTATTGGCCCAGTGGCAAGGACAGGGGCAAAGCGAGCAACATAAAGAAACTAACATCATTGGGTCATTATTATCGTTACCCCACTTACCTTTAACCAATAGCACCGATGTTGATTCACTATTTACTCATCTAAAACAACTGCCTTCGGTCAGTCTTTTCGCTACAAAACAGCGAATTGTCCAGTCGGAGATTGAACTTGCTCGTATTGAAACTAAACCACTATGGAAATTTACAACGGGATTAAGACGTTACGAAACAACCGATGATTTTGGTTTAGTCGCTGGAATTTCAATTCCTTTTGGTGATAGTAATCAAAATCAAGGGACAATAAATGCGTTACACGCGTCTAAAACTGAATTAGAAACAGCGTCACAAGCACTCATTCATCAATTGAATACACAGTTGTATGTGCTTATTGAACAAATGAAACACAGCCAACATGTCATTCATGCTATGACTGAAAACCTTATACCTGTGCTTGAACAAGCTTTTGTTGAAGCTGAAAAAGCTTACAAAATTGGCCGATATAGCTATACCGAGTGGACGAATACTCAAAAAGAATTATTAGATGCTCAGTCAGACTTGATTGCTGCTTATCAAAATGCACATTTAAACAATATTGAAATAGAGCGATTAACGGGTACGTCCCTATTTGCCATTAATAAAAACGCTAATACACCTTTTAACGCTCAATCTATTGAAAAAAATAACGAGAAATAATCATGAAATCAACATTTAAAATATTAACGCTAATAAGCACACTGTGCTTTGTTAGCTTAAGTACAAGTTTCTCTAGCCTTGCCGTTTCAGAGCAAAAGGTAGAAGAAGCCGAACCAGAGAAAGGGCCGAATCGTGGACGACTATTGAAAAAAGATAATTTTGCCATTGAACTATCCATTTTTGAAACGGGAGTACCCCCTGAGTTTCGTGTGTGGGCAACTGATAATGGAAAAGCTATCGACCCTTCGAAAGTAGATCTAAATGTAAAGCTTACCCGCTTAGGTGATGGTATAGATGACATAAACTTTTATCAGGAAGGTGAATACCTTCGTGGTGATATGGTTATCTACGAGCCTCACTCATTCATTGTCTCTCTAACGGCTAAATATCAGGGTAAATCCTATAACTGGCAGTATGACAATTTTGAAGGTCGCACAAAAATAGCTGAAGATATTGCAAAAGCTATGGAAATTGCGACAGGCATTGTCGGGCCATCAACATTCCATGAAAGCATTGAAGTGTTTGGAAAGTTAACGTTACCAGCCGATGCTACCAGTAATGTTTATGCTCGATTCGATGGATTGGTTAAAAAAGTTCACGTCAAGCTAGGTGATGTAATTAAGAAAGGTCAATTGCTACTCACTCTGGAAAGTAATGAAAGTTTGCAATCTTATCAGGTGACATCAGCTCAAAAAGGCATTGTGAGTGCGGTTAACGTTACTTCTGGTGAGCAATCTAAAGGCCGAATATTACTTGCTGTGACTAATGATGAAACCTTAGTTGCTGAGCTAGCTGTTTTTCCTTTGGATTTAGCCAAAATTAATATTGGCGCAAAAACAACGCTTAACATTAATGGTGTTGAAAAACAGTACACAAGTAAAGTTGATAGCCGAGTATTAAAAGTTAGGAATGATCAGGCGAAGCTATTTCGTGTCTTAGTAAACAATAGTGATTCCTTATTATCTGAAGGCTCTTTTGTGAGTGCAAAAATTGAAATTGGCTCATTTGACGTAGCCATGGCGGTAAAGCGTAACGCATTGCAGAGCTTTCGTGATTTTACCGTGGTTTATGCCAAGGTTGGCAATGAATATGAAGTAAGAATGCTTGAATTAGGCCGCATAGTGGGTGATGAAATTGAAGTGTTAGGGGGGATATCCGTAGGCACTGAATATGTCACTGAGAATAGTTATATCCTCAAAGCCGATGTTGAAAAATCTGGCGCATCGCACGATCACTAAGGGTTTCCCTTTTAATTATAATGGTTAGTAAAAAGGTTTACTCCTAAGACTTACTTTTGAAGGCTACTCCTTAAAGGAAAAAATAATGCTCGAATATTTACTCAGATTTTCTATTCGTAGAAACTCAATTATTATGTTGGCGGTACTCGCCTTCGCAGGACTTGGTCTTTGGAATTTTACCAAGCTGCCGATCGATGCCGTCCCTGATATCACCAACATTCAGGTAATGATCAACACCGAAGCCCCTGGATATACACCGCTTGAAGTTGAACAACGGGTTACTTACCCATTAGAAACCGCATTGGCAGGCATACCAAATTTAGTGAGTACACGCTCTGTTTCACGTTATGGCTTATCGCAAGTAACCGCCATTTTTAGTGATGATACTGATATTTACTTTGCCAGACAATTAGTGAATCAACGCTTAGTCTCAGCAAAATCAGATTTACCTTTTGGATTAGAGCCTGAACTTGGACCTATAGCAACTGGGTTAGGTGAAATATTCATGTTTACCGTGGATGCTGAGCCTAATGCACGTAATGATGAAGGGAAGTTAATAACAGCTACAGATTTAAGAACGGTTCATGATTGGATTATTCGCCCTCAGTTAATGCAAGTGGATGGTGTGGTTGAAGTTAACCCTATTGGTGGTTTTAAACGTGAAATACTTGTAGCCTTTGAGCCTAAAAAGCTACTGGAATTTGGCCTTAATCAGCAAGATATTATTCAAGCGATCGAAAATAATAATGATAATAAGGGCGCTGGGTTTATAGAAAAAAATGGCGCTCAATGGTTATTACGTATTCCCGGACAGGTAGAAAGTTTAGAGGCTATCGCTAATATTCCTGTTAGGACAACTGAAGGCAGTGTAATTCGAATTTCTGATGTCGCTAAAGTACAAGAAGGAAAAGAATTAAGAACAGGTGCAGCAACCCAAAATGGTAGAGAAGTTGTGATGAGTACCGTTTTCATGCTCATTGGTGAGAACAGTCGAAATGTTGCTAAAGCGGTTGGTATAAAGTTAGACGAAGTTAAAGCGAGTTTACCCTCAGGTATTACCGTTACCGCTGTGTATGACCGTACTACCTTAGTTGAAAAGACACTCGATACAGTAAAAATGAACCTCTTTGAAGGGGCGTTATTAGTTATTGTCGTATTGTTTTTATTGTTAGGCAATATGAGAGCTGCATTGCTTACTGCTGCGGTTATCCCATTTGCTATGTTAATGACTGTAACGGGCATGGTACAAGTAGGCGTAAGTGCCAATCTGATGAGTTTAGGGGCGTTAGATTTTGGACTACTTGTTGATGGTGCGATTATCATTGTTGAGAATTGTCTAAGAAAGCTCAGCTCAGCTTCTGCAAATGGTCGTACCATGGCAGTTAATGAACGATTAGCACTGGTCTATGAAGCAACTAAAGAAGTCATCCGTCCGGCATTATTTGGCGTATTTATTATAACGGCTGTTTATTTACCTATTTTTGCTCTTACGGGTGTCGAAGGGAAAATGTTTCACCCTATGGCAATAACCGTTGTTATAGCTCTATGTTGTGCAATGTTTTTATCAGTAACTTTTGTTCCGGCAGCTATTGCTATTTTGTTCAAAGGCCCTGTAAAAGAAAAAGAAAATATCATTATAAAATCATCTTTAGCGCTTTATCGTCCTTCTTTAACGTTTGCGCTTAAAGTTCGCTGGTTTGTTGTGGTTTTCGCTGTTGGACTTGTCGGCTTAGCAGGATTTTCTGCCAATAAACTTGGTAGCGAATTTGTGCCAAACCTTGATGAAGGTGATATCGCCATGCATGCCTTGCGTATTCCAGGCACATCATTATCGCAAGCTGTCGCGTTACAAAAAGTCTTAGAAGAAAAAATCAATCAAATGCCAGAAGTTGAACGTGTCTTTGCAAAAATAGGCACAGCCGATGTTGCAACAGATGCTGTACCACCAAGTGTTGCCGATAATTTTATTATTTTAAAACCACGCAGTGAATGGCCAAATCCTAATAAACCTAAAGCACAATTTGTTGAGGAATTAGCAGCCGTAGTAGAGCCTATACCGGGTAATCGATATGAGTTCTTACAACCAATACAAATGCGCTTTAATGAGTTGTTATCAGGGGTTCGTGCAGAGCTGGCTATCAAAGTGTTTGGAGATGATTTTGAGACTTTAGCAGCGTTAGGAAAGAGCATAAACACAGCTATTATTAATGTTGAGGGGATTGCTGATATTCAAGTAGAGAGAACGACTGGTTTACCTATAATGACTATTAATCCAAAACTTGCCCAGCTAGCAAAATATGGAATAAGCGTGAAGCAACTACAAGATCAACTTTCAACAGCGTTAGGCGGTACGGTTGCAGGTAAGTTCTATCAAGGTGACCAACGTGCAGACATAGTAGTACGTCTTCCAGAAGCGCTAAGAACTGATGTTGATGCCTTGGCTTACCTACCAATACAGATGTTCGATAACAGTTATGTTCCATTACAGGAGGTAGCTGAATTAGTATTGGTTGAAGGTGCAAACCAAGTCAATAGAGAAAATGGCAAACGTAGAGTGTTTGTTACCGCTAACGTTCGAGGGAGAGATTTAGGGTCATTTGTTAAGGATATTCAAGCTTCAATTAATGAGTCTGTTGAAATACCTGCGGGTTACTGGATTGAATATGGCGGCACCTACCAAAAATTACAATCAGCATCAGAACGCCTATCTATCGTGGTTCCTATTACGTTGGTGATGATTATTGGTCTTCTTTTCTTGGCTTTAGGCTCATTTAAAGATTCCATGATTATTTTCACTGGTGTTCCATTAGCCTTAACAGGGGGGATTTTTGCTTTACTGTTGAGAGATATTCCTTTTTCAATATCAGCCGCTGTTGGTTTTATTGCTTTATCAGGCATCGCTATTTTAAATGGCCTGGTTATGGTCTCGTTTATACGAGAACTTAGACGCGAAGGAGCTGCTTTAGATACGGCTATTATCGAAGGTGCATTGACAAGACTTCGACCTGTGCTAACAACCGCGCTTGTTGCCTCATTAGGTTTTGTGCCTATGGCACTTAATACGGGCATTGGCTCAGAGGTTCAACGCCCACTAGCAACTGTGGTGATCGGAGGGGTGATCTCCTCAACTATATTGACGCTATTCGTTCTTCCAGCTTTATATCGTTTACTACATCGCGAAGAAACCTCCACTGAAACAACTCATTCAAAGGAAACCGTTAATGTTTAATATTATACAGCGATATGGCTTGTTGAGTTTTATCGCTTTACTTGCCATATGGTTACCGATTGAAGCCTTTGCTCATGGTGTCGATGAAAGCACACGAGCATTTTTACTAAAAAATACTGGTGTTCAAATCATCCCATTTTTGTATATCGGTGCTAAGCATATGGTGACGGGGTACGACCATTTATTATTCCTCGTAGGTGTACTGTTCTTTTTATACAGAAGCAGAGATGTTTTGTTGTATGTCAGTATATTTACGCTTGGGCACAGTATAACCTTACTCTTTGGCGTAATCAGTGACATACAAGTTAATGCTTATTTAATCGATGCCATTATTGGGCTATCGGTTGTTTATAAGGGCTTTGATAATTTAGGTGGCTTTAATCGACTCTTTGGTAAATCACCCAATGCAAAGCTTGCTGTACTGATTTTTGGTCTTTTTCACGGCTTTGGCTTAGCAACCAAGTTACAAGAGTTTCAAATCCCCGATGACGGTTTAATTACTAATTTAATTGCCTTTAATGTAGGTGTCGAGTTAGGGCAATTTACCGCTTTGGCGTTTATATTATTAATTATTAATTTTTGGCGTACACATAGTAGCTTTATTCGCTTTGCGAAAAATACAAATTGCTTATTAATGAGCGCAGGATTCATGTTGGTAGGTCTTCAGTTAACAGGTTATTTCATTAACTAATTAGCTAACTTAATCAATTTTACTTAGTAAATTTTACCCTATTTCAAGAGATAAAACGATGCAACAAAGCGATCCACAAAATATGCCAGAAGCTATCACATTAACGAATACCGCACTGATCAAGTACACGCTGTTCAGCTTAATCTTCGCAGCCGTGATCCTATTTACAGTTATATTACCTGCGGAATACAACATCGATCCCACAGGGATAGGACATAAACTTGGGCTAACCGTTTTTCACAACGTAAAGGCCGAAACGTCTACTCCACTCTCTTCACAAGAAGCAGCCGAAAAATCAAAAGGTGCTACAGAAACCATTGAAGTGATCGTGCCTGCTGGTCGCGGTGTTGAATACAAATTCATCATGGCGCAATACCAAAAGCTTGAATACGAATGGATAACAGATAGTTCAGCATTGTATTTTGATTTACATGGCGAACCAGAAGGCGACACAACGGGCTATTTTGAAAGTTATGCAATAGCAACACTGGGTGAAATGAAAGGGAGTTTTACGGCACCATTTACTGGTTCTCATGGTTGGTATTGGAAAAACACCTCTGACTCCCCAGTCACTGTTCAACTTATTGTAAAAGGTGAATACACCAAGCATGGCCTTAAATAATTACCTCAAATAATAGAAAAAAACAAACATACTTTGAATTTAATTAAAATAACTGGAGCACCAAAATGAAAACTTTAATAGCAGCCTTATTCATTACATTGATATTTACCACAAGTTCAGCATTTGCGCATACTGACCACGGAAAAATAAGCCCTAAAGTAGCAACACAAATTGCAGCTAAAGCTACCCAAAAACTGACCTTTAAAGATTTAGGTTTCAAGGTTGGAAAATTAGACCAGAGCTGGAAGAGCTTGACCTCAGAAGATTTCAAACTACATTCGGCAGAAGCTAACCGTTATATTGTTAGTGCTAACAATAAATCAGAAAATAAAACAATTTATTTCCTGATGACAATGTCAGGCGAAGTATTAAAAGTAAATTCTGAAGCGAAGTTTTAAATTGGCTAAGGGGTTGCCATACACAACCCCCTTAATTTATTAACTGTGTTTATTTCAGGACTAAAAGGCTATATTTAGCGATCAGTTGACCTAAAGACTAGCCATCGTCTAATGGTGGCTTATGGAACTTTGAAGTCACGCCAATACAATTTTGTGACTGTCTAAGCTGGCTTAGTTGTCTGTCAGGGTAAAGGTAATCCTATGTTTCCTGAACACTGCAAACAAATGAAAAAAGCTATTAATATTAATGTCCGCTAACGTATCTTTGCTGACTATTTCGAGGCCGATTTTTCATTAATAAAAGGGTCAGTAAGTGGCAAATTTGATCATTAGAAGCCAGTTTCATATAGCGGCAGGGAGTCTCAAACATTATGCGTCGTTACATAAATGAAAATACCGAGAATATTATCAGTCCTTACGATATTAACCAGTAAACAACCTCAACTTATTTTATCGACTATTTAATGTATACGCCTTAGTTTTTATAATCTCTACTCTAAAGATCAGGATTTTTTTCTAAGGCGCTAGGGCCCCTATATCATCACAGAAAGCTAATACGTATAAATTATTATTTCTCGAGTAAATATTGCTATTAATACTAATCAAAAATGTTCTTATATTTTAAATCGCTCAACTAAGCTGTCTAGCTTCATTGCCATTGCTGTTAGTGACTCACTTGAAGAGGCTATACGAGTTGATATTTGTGCACTATTTTCTGTGCTATCACTGATTGCATGCACATGAATATTAATTTCCCCAACAACGGTTGCTTGCTCTTCTGTTGAAGTGGCAACCTGAGTATTTAGATCTGAAATTTGTTGAATGTTTGCAACAATATCTTCGAGTGCCTCTGTTGTCTGCTGAGCATCATTTACGGCAATATCGGCTGTTTCTTTACTCTCTCTTACACCATCTACTGCTCGCTTAGATTCTGACTGCAAAAGGTTGATCATTTTATTAATTTCATCTGTTGATTCGCTGGTACGCTTCGCCAAGTTGCGAACTTCATCAGCGACAACAGCAAAACCACGACCCTGTTCGCCAGCACGTGCAGCTTCAATCGCAGCATTTAATGCAAGTAAATTTGTTTGTTCTGAAATACCACGAATAACCTCAAGTACACTACTAATGGCATTACTCTTATCCGCTAAAGATTCAATGGTTATCGATGCCGAATCCATTTTCTGTGCCATTTGGTAAATGTTTTCAGTTGATTCTTTAACAATAACTTGTGCATTTTTAGCTTGAGTTGTCGCATCATTCGTCGAGTCTGCTGCATGCACGGCGTTTGCTGCAATTTCTGTGATCGTTGAGCCCATTTCACTAATGGCCGCAGCTACTTGTATTGCGATATTACGCTGTCCCTGGGCATCTAATTTTGACTGTTCTGCATCTTGGGAAACTTTTATAGATGCTTGACGAACATCTTTTGATGTTGCTGACACATCACCCACCACAGTGTGTATTTTACTGATAAAGGCGTTAAAACCATGGGCTAGACGCGATACTTCGTCACCACCGCTTTCATTTAGTCGGTAACTAAGATCGCCATCTCCATCACCTAGCTCTTTGAATACGGCCGCAAGATCATTAATCGGTTTGGTTAAACTTTTTGCTAAAATAATACTGATACAGATAAAGACAGCAACAATAATGGCAAACCACATAAGCATGTAATTTCGAGACTCGTTTAGCGCGAGGTAAAGTTCTTCTTTTGGAACTTCTGCAACTACATACCAGCCAAGGCTTGAGATGTAGCTTGTTGCAATAATTAATTTGTCGGTTTCTTGGAATGCAAAGTCTTTTTGAATTAACAGTGTTTGCGCATTTATATCACTATAAAGATCAGTGATTTTTGTCTTTTCACTTTTTTCTTTATCTTTATGGATTTTTACTAATCCTGAATGATCAACAAGATAAACAAAGCCAGACTCTTCAATTTTAAAGCTATTTAAGTAGTTAACCATGTCGTTAAAAGACTTTGATAATCCAGATACACCTCGACCATTTATTTGTTGATAATTGATAAACACATCGACATTACCATTAGGATATCCATAGGTACTTGCTGACTCTGCTTCCCCCCCATTGGTGAAAGCAAAAAACCAGCCATCAAGATTATCATTTTTAAGCACTCGCAGAAATCCATCCTGGTTCCAGTACTTAGCTGTTTTTCGATCGGCAAAAGACGCATTACTTAAATTGTTATCTTTAGCTATTTTATTCAGCATTTTTATAACATTAGCTTCATTTTCTTTGTTCGCACCAGACTCAATCCAATCAAGAAGAAAGGGGTTTGTCGCAATTGATTTGGTTAGCACTTTCATTTCAGAAATTTCTCCATTCACCGCATTACGAACACGCAGAAGCAGGTTAGGTAAATCTGATTGTTGTAGCCTTGAAATGAGTAGCTCTTTTGCTTTTGAGTGGCCAACAAATCCGACGATGCTGGTCGAGATAATAACAGCCATTAACATGGCAATGACCAGTTTAGATCGGATAGAAAGGGTGTTTAAAAATTGCATCAAATAGATCCTATGTGTAAGTTTTTTTTATATTTTGTTGTTACGTCGATTCAATCATAAAACCAGTCTAATAGGTGTTTATAAGGTGCATACGCTCTCAATTTCGTTGAGCTTAACATATACCAGTAATCACACCATTTAAAAAATGTTACTGCTATAAATTTTGCTAACATAATACTCATTTTATCTAGGCTAAATTAATAAGTTATTGAAAGACATTTTATTTATCTTATTTTGCGGAAATATAAAGAAATAGAATTAAAAAATTTAGATAAAGACATCATCTTTTAATTATTCATCTCAATTATGTAAAAATGAGTTGTATAAAGTGAATAGTAAAATTAGCTTCCGTATCTTTGTTAACGGTCGTTAGGATTATTTTTATTAAATTAACCCCGAAAGCCAATGCATGACATTCAGTAAAAACTGCTCATTTTGTTCTGCGCCTTTAGATAGTAAACCGTATTTTTTACCTGTTTTAACCGTTAGTTGTGAGGAAAACATCATACCTTCAGCAAACACAGCGACTCGGCCTTTGCCTATTTCTAAAACAGCTCCTTGACTCCACCCTGGAATGGCAAGCCTAGGTGTTTCAGCATTTACCTGAAAAGGAATATCTGGCATCACGGAAACAGCTGTATTACTAAGAACCAAAAGTGATTTTGCAGTCTCAGGAGCTTTAAAAGCAGATCCTCCAAATGTTTTAACTTGAACTATTCGTTCTGAATTGGGCTTTCCTTGTAAGATTGGAGAAGTATAATTATCTAATGACAGAACATTTTTTATTGAATTACCGTTGGTTATAACATGATCAACAAGCGTATTATCATTAATGCGAAATATTGCATTTCCGACATGACCATTACTAAATTGAACGCCTAGTGCACTTGAGAGTGTTTCAATAACTTTTGGAAAAGGAGTATGATCGGCAACTAAAAATAGAGAACCACCTTGTGATATCCATTGCATAAGGGCTTCAATTTCTTCTGTTTCAAATGCATTGCCGTATGGTGGGTTATAATCCCGTCTGTTTTTATCAAGTGCATTTGCAATGACTAAAATTTCAGCTTGTTGTAAATACTCTAAAGTAAACTTTTCTTTTCCTGGTTCAACAGTATAACCATCGCTCGACAACACTTGTGAAAAGGGTTTGTATCTACCTTGAGTCGTGTGAAAATTATGATGTGCTTCATCAATTAACACTACGGGGCTAGTTAAGCCAGAAAAGCTATTTTGTGTGTTTTTTGGGATGAAATCGGGATCAGCCTTTTGAGCACTATCAGAACACGACGCTACACTTAATAACAAAAATCCTAAAAAAATATGGTTACGTCTTAATTTCATTTTAATATTTACTCATAGATAACTACACGGCTAATTAAAGTATATAGCCGTCACAATAAGTGGAAACTTATGCTGGGTTAAAATAGTTGAGAACAAAAAGTAAATTATTTTTTGTCCTTTGTTATTCGCTTGTTAGATGCACGTTACACTATATCCTCTGACATAAACATACTGTAGTGATCTACTTGATAATAACCAAACAGCTCGTATTCTTTAAAGCCAAAATATTTATAAAGGAAGTGTGCGGGTAAAAAAGTATTCATCGTACGAGCCTATAGGCACGTTTTTATACGATCGATACTCGCTTGGTGAATAATACAATCCAACAATTTTCGAGTTATGCTCTTGTGTAAAAAGTTAGTTGATGTGCGCATGAGTATTGGTTTCTGGAGGCGACGTTAATAAAATAATCGGAAATCAAATGAAAATTCGTTTAGATCTGTTGCTTTCAATGGTAACGGCAATAGGAAGTGTTTAAGATATAACATTTGGCATTGGCCACTCATCATTGATTACTTAACGCGGAACTTACATGAATTTAGAACAAGCTTTATTGGTAATAGCTCATTCACATGGCAACGAACTACCTGTTGAAGCGCTCGAAGCAGTTAAAACGAATTGGTCGATATTTTATCCTGATTTAGAGCGATTAATAGATCAATTTATTACAGATGATACCTCGCTAACCGATGAGCAGCAGGCTATTTTATTTTTTGGCACGTTATTATTAGCAGAATTAAAATATGCTCCTGCGTTGTCAAAATGTTTACAGCTCTTTTCGCGCAGTGATACGTTTCTAACCCCGCTTGAAGGGGTCTTTGGCGATGCTCTTACTGAATTAACACCAACCTTATTTTATAATGTGGCAAATGGTAATACCCAAGTATTGTCTGATTACATTGTTGATGGTCATCAAGCAATGTATTGCAAAGCATCTGCTATTGAAGCGGTCTTTGCTCAATACGAAGTGGGAACTATCGATAAGATTAAATTAGGTGAGCACGTGACTCGATGGTTATCAGCCTTTTTAGCTTTGCCAAGTTCAATCAGTAGTTTCTTGATGAGTGCATTAGCAGATTCTTGTATTGAATATCAACTTGATGACTTTAAAAATCAGTTTATTAAATTATGTGATAAAGACGTATTTGATGAAGATCGCTTTAAACAATGTGAAGTAAAAGCATGGGATAGGGGAGATGCACCTAAGCTGATTGAGGCTGGCATTATTCAAACAGAGTTTAATGTTGTTGATACCTTAAGTGCTTGGATTGATGATGATTCAGACGATGAAGAACTCGATAATATACCAGACGAAGACCTTGATATATTTGATTCGTTAATGGGGGAAGGCGGCTTACTGGCTAATATTTTGTATGACGAAAATACAATTTTAGAGAACAGTGTGCCTGTTAGTTCATTAGCTATGGCTGGCCGCAATGATCCTTGCCCGTGCGGCAGTGGAAAGAAATATAAAAAATGTTGTTTACAGTAAAACAGTAAGTAGAGATATGCTTTATTGGTTAAAAGTAAAATGTTGAACACTATAGCTATGAATAAAATGTATTACATAGCTATATTTACACCTTAATTCAGTATTTGCTGAATTGAGGTGCGCCTAAAAAGGGATCGTTTTATACTTTATCAGCAAGCTTTGTGATTTCAAACTGAATGATTTGATCGCTCAATTGAATATCTTTGCCTTTTTTCGGATGGGGTTCGACGCTTAATAAAAGCAAACGATAACCAAAAGCATAAGCAATTTCTGGCTCGCGCTTACGTGTCAATTTCACCTCTATTTTTTCTTCGAACTCATTTAAAACTTCAAGTGTTACAATCAATTGACCTGCCCAAATACATGCCATACCAATGGGGCATCTAGAATCTTCTAACGAGATCAAACGTAATTTCAAATTTTGATACTTTATAGCTTCTTCAGCGCGTATTGTAATGACAGAGGTTAGCTCTTGATTGGTTAGTGAAAAATCGCGCTCTATTTTAGCCGAAGTCTCTATGGTTTTTGCTGTTTCAGCGACAGTAGAATTGCCCGCTAAACAGCCAGATAAAGCGATGATTAAAATATAAATTAATCTAAACATTAATAATTTCCCTAGTCTGAACGTATATCTGTTGTGAAAAAAAGCTCGGCTTATGCCGAGCTTTCTAAGTTTATAGCTATTATTTACTACTACGGTTGAGGCGCACAACGCGGTAAAGTACACATCTGAACACACTGACGTGCATTCGATACGGTAATAATACCGTCGCCATCATTATCACGCGGATCACCAGGTGCAGCGGGTTGATTACGCGCAGCCCCGCTTAATCTTATATCGCTACGGTCAACAAAACCATCCAAATTTATATCACACTGTATAGCTTGCGGTACATTTTCACAAACTAATGACACATCATCTATTTGTGCATACCAATCCCAATCTGTAGCGTTGGGATCGAAATAATGCCAGCGTAATTTAACATCAGATTCACCAACATAATTAGATAAATCTAAAGAAACAGCTTCCCCTCTATTATCTTCACTTAAATATTCTTTAATAGAGTAAACATTTGATCGATCATCGGTTGTGCTAATTCATCAATTCCGGGGCGATTCAAATAACCGCGTAATCCCGTAAACTGTATTTGAAAAAATTGAGCGTATTCGAGCGCAGTGCGATTATTGTTTAATTCACCATTTTTAATGGCTTGATTAAATAACACACATAAATATTGTTCAAACATCTTAAGCAGTTTTAAGTTGAGTTCACGTAAGGTATCTTCTTTTTCTGTAAACTCGCTATTGGCTTTTATCAGCATGCAAATAGCACTAGGGCAGTTTTGGCGATCTAAAATCACATTGTCAACAAATGCACGTAAGCCACTTAGTATGGAGTCGGAGTGATTTAAAAAACCTTCAATTTGAGCTTGTATTTGCGCTGTGTAATCTTTTAGCGATTCACTATAAAGCCCTTCTTTAGAGCCAAATGCAGCATAAATACTACCAGGACGCATATTTACTACCTCTTGTAAGTCTCGTGTCGAGGTGGCATGGAACCCTTTTTCCCAAAATAATTGGCTTGCTTTACGAATTACATCGTCGCGTTCAAATTTAACCTTGTTAACCATAATTTACAACCAAGATGAACAGTCGCTCAATTATAACTTGACCGATCGCTCAAAATCAAGCACCATAGTCTCGAGTTAACGAAATACTATTTTTATTGGAGCAAAAAATGACAGAATTTACTTTATACACAGCAGACAATGCACCAGAAGCGGCAAAACCTTTATTAGCTAATTCAGTAGCGGCATTTGGTATGTTACCAAACCTACATGCAGTAATGGCTGAAGCGCCAACATTACTTGAAGGTTACCAAGTATTACATGAGCTTTTTCAAAAAACGTCATTTAACGCAGAAGAGCTCACTGTTGTATGGCAATCAATTAATGTTGAACATAACTGCCATTATTGTGTGCCTGCACACAGTGGCATTGCAGAAGCAATGAAAGTTGATCAAAGCATTGTTGATGCACTTGTTAACAAAACGGCACTTGCAAACCCTAAGCTTGAAGCCCTGCGTGAGACAACCCTCGCTATGGTACGTGAACGTGGCGTGATCAGCGATGCGCAAATTGAAACGTTTTTTGCTGCAGGTTATGGCAAACAACAATTGCTCGAAATTATTTTAGGTTTATCACAAAAAGTGATGAGTAACTACACGAATCATTTAGCTAATACGCCAGTAGATAACGCTTTTAAGAAATACGTAAAATAAATTACGGTTAGTTTAAATAACGTTACTGATTTACGATACCCTACCTTTCGCGCTGCAAAACGGTAGGGTATCAAAGTTAGATTCAGACTTATTTTAAACGCTTTATTACGCGAGCCACACCATGATAATTTTAATAAAAGTGAGACAATTTGGACCAAAGATTGACTCTAAACGTATAGACATTTGTGACTAGCACTTGAAACCTAGATAAACATCTCAATATGAGGTAAACAAGTGGTAATATTTAAGGGGCTAATAACGGCGCCTTTGCTAATTTATAAAGAAGC
The DNA here is from genome assembly GCF_014076955.1 of Colwellia sp. Bg11-12. Classification (NCBI taxonomy): domain Bacteria; kingdom Pseudomonadati; phylum Pseudomonadota; class Gammaproteobacteria; order Alteromonadales; family Colwelliaceae; genus Colwellia; species Colwellia sp. Bg11-12. The sequence continues at coordinate 21,251 of NZ_JACGUZ010000060.1, read as the reverse complement.
CCATGAACGAAATACGTGCAAGAATTAATCTAAAAGTTGGTTTACATAGTGATATCGATGCAGAGATAGCAACCTTTAGTATGTTTGATGAAAACCATGAGCACATTGCGTTAATTTTTCAACAGGCCGATAAAAATCAGCAAGCACCGCTAGTACGTATGCATTCAGAATGTTTAACCGGTGATGTTTTTCATTCATCTCGTTGTGATTGCGGTGAACAGTTAGATGAAACTATTAATATAATGAAAGATAAAGGTGGAATTATCCTTTATCTCCGTCAAGAAGGTCGCGGTATTGGTTTATACAATAAAATGGATGCTTATGTATTACAAAGCCAAGGCATGGATACCTATCAAGCCAATAAACATTTAGGTTTTGAAGAAGATGAACGCAGTTTTGAAGACGCCGTTGCGATGTTGCAAGCCTTAGCGGTTACTGATTTACGTTTGATCACCAATAACCCTAAAAAATTAAATGCCTTAAAAGATTGTTTTAATATCGTAGAGCAAGTGAATACGAGTTTGCATTTAAAAGATGATAATAATAATTATCTACGTACTAAAAAAAATCACGGTAAGCATGATTTGAAAATAGATTAACAGTTGAGTGCTTTTTTGTGAGGTTATCAACGTTTTGTTCTGCGAATAGACCGGCGGAGGATTGATAGGTGTTAGTGCGGGGAATCATAGGCACTCACACAGGTTTTGTTAGAGGGTCTAGGAATACACCTTAAATTTGTTCTTCCCAGATTGTTTAGCTTTATACATAGATAGATCAGCAAGTTTAATTATTTCTTCAGGCTTTGATGAATGCACAGGATAAATAGCAACACCGATACTTGCCCCAATATTAATGACACTATTGTTGTAACTAATAGGTTGAGAAATCGCTGCTATGAGTTTATTTGCGATGAGAGGAGCGTCTTCGATACTTTTAATACAATCCAATATGACAACAAATTCATCTCCCCCCAATCGTGCGGCAGTGTCAACATTACGAATTGACTTGTTTAACTTGCTTGAAACAATTTTAAGGACGAAATCACCCGCATGGTGACCATATGTGTCGTTCACCAATTTAAAACCATCTAAATCGATAAATAATATAGCAGCTCTGGAATTGTCCCTGTCAGCGCGACTTACCGCTTTATCCCATCTTTCGTGCAAAAGCCTCAGTTCTGGTAAACCGGTTAACGTATCATGAGTTGCTTGATATTCGATGATTTCTTTTTGTTCTTTTATTTGCTCAAGACTGAGTGTTAATCTTCGATTAATGCTTAAAATATACACTGCGATGAAGGTGATTAGGGTAATTATAAGTAAACTTGCCACTAATAAATTATACACCCATGTCGGAAGGGGCTCTTTATTCTCAAACAAAAAGCCATCAACAGTATAGTCCTGTTTTAGCGTTTCTGATTTTACAAAAGCACTGCCTATTTCATGCCAACGTCTGTGGCTCATAAGCCCTATATCAACTATATCAGATGCGAATAGAGGAATTATAGTTTGGGATTCGTAGCTAAGGGCTAATCGATCTTTTTTTGGGTGGTATTTTGCTAATATTATTGATACAAGTTCATCTGAATTTTTAAGGGCATATTGCCAACCTTTAATAAGACTATTACGCATTGCAGTAACAATTTCAGGGTGAAGGTTGGCAAAACGACTAGAAGTAAATAGCGTATCACCATAGAAATCAATATTAAGATCTCTAGGATTAAATATATGATAGGGGATGTTAAGTTGTGTGGCTAAGAAAGGCTCAGAAGAAAGGTAAGCCGTGGTCGCATCTATGACACTTTCACTTGGCCGCTTTAAACTTTCAACCGTGCCAGTGTGAGGGACTAATTTAATTTTTTTTAGGTCTACACCAGCCACTTTAAGATAGGTCATCAATTCAGCAGTGTGTAATTTTCCCATTATTGTTCGTCCTTCCAAATCTTTTACTGTGCGAATAGTTTCGTCACGTCTGGCAAGTATAATCGATGGAGAGTGTTGAAATAGGGTGGCGACAGCAACTATTTGTGAGCCGTTATTGTAATCAATTAACAGTGATGAGTTACCGATACCAAATTCTGCTTTACCACTTGTCACAGACTCTGTGACTTTTATGGTTGGTCCTCCTTCAATTAATTTAACATTAAGCCCTGCTTCGGTAAAATAGCCTTGCTCTATAGCGGCATAAAAACCAGCAAATTGAAATTGATGAAACCATTTGAGTTGTACACTAACTTGCTTAAGCTTCGGTACTACGTCAGCAGCGAATGCTTGTATTGAAATAGCTAATAATGCTATTAACACAAAGTTGAAAATGAACTTATAACGTTTGGCCATGCGGTTAACACGCAAAGACTATTAGGATTGAACAATAAACTAGAATTAAATAATGCAATGTTAAGCCAATTATAATCACTTTTTAATATTATAGTTCAAGCAAAGGTTTTTAGCTTAAATAGTATTATTTTTAAGCAAACCATCAATAAAATCAAGTTGAAACATAATTAACATTAGAAATTATATGCTAAAAAGTTTTTATATTTTGCATTGTGATCATGCTCGAATAAGCGATTAATATCTATAAATATCAGTGGCATCTATAGATAAATAAACGAATGAGTTATTAGCAATTATGGGTGATTTTAAGGTTAATCATTGGCTTTTTATGGTTAGGTGACCCGTTCAATAAAACGGGTCACTTTTTAGAGGGATTTTATCAGGTTTTTTTATTTCTATTATCGACAATGTTATCCAAACAAACGTGTAAATAACAACGTTGCACGTTTAGTCAGGCAATAAAGAGATAAAAAAGCTCATTTCGAGCGCTTTCTCTTTTAAACTTTTAAAGCGTCCTGATGCACCGCCATGGCCTGCGTCCATATCAGTTTTAAATAGCAATAAGTTATCATCAGTTTTAAGGGCTCTCATTTTTGCTACCCATTTCATCGGTTCAAAATACTGTACTTGTGAATCGTGTAATCCGGTGGTGACCAGTATGTTGGGGTAGTGTTGAGCACTGATATTATCAATGGGTGAATAAGCTAAAATATCTTTATAGGCTTGTGCTTCGTTTGGGTTGCCCCATTCGTCATATTCATTGGTGGTTAGCGGTATGCTTTCATCGAGCATTGTCGTTAACACGTCTAAAAATGGTACATGAGCGCCAATACCTAAATATAGCTCGGGCGCTTGATTAACTACCGCCCCCATCAACAAACCACCGGCACTACCACCAGAGGCAAATATTTTATCCTTAGCCCCATAACCCTTAGCAACCAATGCCTTAGTAACATCAATAAAGTCATTAAAGGTATTTTTTTTATGTTCTTTTTTCCCTGTTTCATACCATTGTCTACCTAACATTTCTGAGCCACGAACATGGGCAATAACGTAAACAAAACCTCGGTCGAGTAAACTTAACGTTTGACTCGAAAAGTCTGGATCTATGGTGATCCCATAGGCACCATAACCGTATTGAAGTAGGGGATTTGTTCCATCTTTTTTAAATTTATCGCCTCGATATACAATAGATACCGGAACTTCTGCACCATCGCGAGCGATAATAAATAAACGTTCTGATTGATAATCTTCTTTTTCAAAATCACCCAATACTTGTTGCTGTTTTAGCAGTTTTCGCTGGCCTGTTGCTAAATCAAACTCAAATAAAGAATCGGGTGTTGTTAAACTAGAATAATATAACCTTGCGATAGTACTGTTTGGCTCTGGGTTTTCATCAAGGCAAGCAAAATAGCATGGGTCGTCAAAAGATAGCGGATAGTGATGACCGGCATTTTCTCCCTGGGTTGTGTGTACAATGAAGCGAATTTGACCCTGTTCTCTTTCGGTAACGACAATGAAGTTATTAAACACTTCAAAGCCTTCTAGTAGCACAGCTTCTCTGTGTGGGACCACTTCTTGCCAGTTACTGATATCATCAATTTGATCAATAGCCGCTTTCATTAACCTAAAGTTTTTAGCTTGATAGTTGGTGACAATATAAAAATATTCACCCAATTTATCAGCGTGATATTCATGCTGTTCTTGATAGGGAAATAGTGCTAAAAACTCACCGTTAGGTTCGTCTGCACTGAGTGCTAGATAATGTGTTGATTGGGTCGCGTGTAAACAAATATAAATTTGAGATTCATCTCTGCTCTTGTCTAAACTCATATAAAAACGATGATCTTCTTCTTCATAAACAAGAATGTCATCTGATTGTGGTGACCCTAATTTATGACGATAAACCTGCGTACCTAATAAGGTTTCTAGATCTTTTTTTACATAATATACCGTTTGATTGTCATTAGACCAAACAATTTGTCCTTCAGTTTCAAAGAGAGTATCAGTTAAATAAGCTTCTTTAGCATCAGTGGATTCAACTAAGTTTTTAAAGTTAATGGTATAAATACGGCGGCTATCGGTGTCTTCAGATATCGACATTATTGCATCATTTGGACTTATCGATAAATCACCTAAATCATAAAATTCATGGTCTTTAGCTCGCTCATTTACATCTAATAACAGTGTTTTATTGTCGCCAGTAAAGCTTGTTGCGCGATAATAGTTTGAAAATTCTTGCTCACCATTAATTTCACTGTGATACCAATATTTACCGTCTTTTGCGGGGACCGTATTGTCGTCTTTTACGATCCGGTCTTTGAGCTCTTGAAAAAGTTTTTCTTGTAACGGTTTTTGGCTCGATAACATGGCATCAGCATAGTTATTTTCAGCTTTAAGGTGGGCTAAAACACTTTCATCGCTTCGCTGATCGTCGCGCATCCAATAATAATTATCCACACGTTGATGATTATGAACTTCCATTTTATGTGGAATTTTCTTTGCTATTGGCGCGTCAATACTTTTGTTCGTCGTCGCTGATATAAGTGGAGATGTTGGCACTAAGTGCTCCTATTTAAATGTTATTTTAATGAGGTTATAATCATGCAATTAATTATTGATGCGATGCTATTTTTTTATCTTGACGATTAGGTTGTCTTCAACAAACTTTAACTTTTCAAGTAAGATCTCACGTGAATCGGCAGCCATAATAATATGACCAATTTCACTGCTGGTACTGTTATATTCGGGAACTTCAAATCCGGGTTCGATTTTAAATTTAAATTGTTCTATTTCTTTCAGCGCTTTGCACTTTTCTAAGCCCAAAATTTCGTCAACAATACCAGCTCCAGGATGAATCATAAGCACACATGCGTATTTATTAGCCTTTGCGGGTAAAGGCGCTGGTGTAGCGCCTGTTTCTAGTTGAACGTAGGTTTTCCATGGATTAAAACCATAGGCAGACTCAATCAGTTCCATATAATACCCACCAGGAGGTCGAACGGCCATTTCCCCAAACACAGGGCCCTTCTTAGTGAGATAGAATTCTGAGTGGGTCATACCATTTACAACGCCAAAACCTTTAATGACACGATCATTTATTTTGATGATCTCTTGTGTTAAGTCTTGCTCTAAAGTTGCGGGTAATATTGATTTTTTCCACTGATGAAGGTAGTCAGTGATATTGTGAAAAATAGGAATTCCGTTATGAATTAACGTTTCTACACTGACTTCGCAGCCCTCAACAAAGGCTTCTGCTAGAAGACCTGGTTTTGAATGTTTATTAACATCTTCAAGGCTTTTTAATACCCTAACTCCTCTTGCACCTGATTCAGCGACAGGTTTAACAACAAGTGGTAATCCTAACCTTTCTACCAACGTCTCGGGCGTATCTTTTTCATTAATCAGATGAAACTTTGTAATAGGTATATCGTGTTTTAAGGCTTCGAGTTTCATGGCATTTTTATTGTGTAAAATGCTGGTGATTTTCAGTGGAGTACCTGAAAGTTTGAATGTTTCTCGGACCATCGCAGCGATGTCAACACTTGATTCAGTCGCTGCAATAACAAATTCTATATTGAATTTACTGATCGCCTCTATATCAGATGTTAAAATGTTTTTTTCACAATGTGAAAAAGGTGTTTCAATGCAACCCGCCAACTTTTCTTTTCGACTTTCGTGTAGGGGGCCATCACTCCATAGAAAGACCTTATGCCCGATTTTTAATGCAGCGCGATAACAACGACTTCTTCTACCAACGATTAACACATTAGCCATTAAACACCTCTTATAATTATCAGCTCAGATTATTCGGTCCTGAGTCTAGACAATCTCTATACATTAATATACAAGAATATGGGTACTTTTTACTTAAAAGCGAGGGAACAGGATCATTTTATAGTTAACAGACGCTAATCAATAGGTACTATTTATTTAAGTTAAGCTATGGGCTTGGTTTTTAGTTAAAAGCGTTTAAAGCTTAAGGTGTTAATATGATAAAAAATTATATTGTGGGTAAACTTGGTCACTTGTTATTTTAATTATATAATCGATCCAATTAGAGCTAAATCGTTTGAGCATTACGCCAAGCTTTGGAACTCATTAGTCAATAAGTTTGCTGGTAAAATAAGCGGTAAGTAACTGAGGAAAGTTAATGAAGTGTCCACATTGTAAACAAAAATTGGGCTTTTTTTCTAAGACGTTAAGTGCATTTGGAAAAATTAAGATCTGTTCTAACTGTGAAAAAAAAATTAAAATAGCATTTAATTTTAAACTGATTATGCTCTTAATAATTCCTGTGTTTTTACTTCATTCATTTTTATTAAAACCTTTGGTCATTATTCTTGGTTTTAGTGGTAATGGTATCGTAGGGATATGGGGTGGGATTTTAGTTATCCTAACTATGCAGTTAAAATCAGCAGAAACAGTGCAACCTTTACCTAAATAGCTATTCAGTAAGACTTTAACCGTTGGCTCTTTTTTTTTCTGCTCATCTATTTTAGCCAACAATTATTCCCCCTTATAATTAGAGCATTAGCTTTTTGAGGAGTAAGTTATGAAACGTAGGCAGTTTGTTAAAACTTCACTGGCAACAGGAGCAGGAATTATAGGCATAGGTGCAGGGACATTTTTGCTCATTGAAGATAGCAGCAAAGATAGCCTTACTGTGGATTTAGCTTTAAGAAAACTGGATAAATTGTCTCATGAAAACTTTTTAAATATAGGGGAGTGGGATCCATATCAAATATTTACGCATTGCGCACAAAGTATAGAGTTTTCAATGTCTGAGTTTCCAGAACATAAATCGAAATTCTTTAAGCGTACTGTTGGGAAATTAGCCTTCTCAATTTTTGCATCTAAAGGCAAGATGACTCACGGTTTGAACGAACCCATTCCAAGCGCGCCTGAACTGACTAAAGGTTTAGACGCTATGATAGCGCTAAATCGCTTGAAAAAATCATTAATTGAGTTTGATTGTTATCAGGGGACTCTTGCCCCGCACTTTGCATATGGTGAACTAACAAAAGATGAATATGAAATCGCGCATGTGATGCATTTATATAATCATCTTCAAGAAATAAAGAGCTAAAAAGCTATTTAATAAATAATAATTACAGCTGGCGGTGTTTGTTCATCACAACTTTTATATTAAGTTCAAATAATAAAACGAGGCGTATAACTAATGAATAATTCAGGGAAAGAAATAGCAAAATATGGGGTTACCTTTGGAACAGCACTCTCTATTGCGATTTCATAGGGTGTAAATGAGTCGGTCTTATGGGCAATTCTACATGGTTTCTTGTCCTGGTTTTATGTTATTTGGCATGTTGTTACACGGTGAATATAGTTGGGTGATTTAAGTGTACTTAATGGTATCAATGATCCCTTTATTTATAATTATTTACTCAAACAAACAAAACAGTGGCTTAACGTTTGTACTACACCTATTTTAGCCAACTATTTCTCGCCGCTAAGCAGGAGATTATTCATTCACAAGGACTGATATTGAAAATTTTAAAGTGTGTTGCCTTACTCTTATTGTTAAGTGGCTGTACTGCATCCAATCATAATTTAAATATGGAACCCAATGCATTAGGTGGTGGGTTTGCTGATCATAAGATTCAAGCAGGGCTTTATTCAATTCTAGCCAAAACAAATTTTGCACCTTGGAGTGACTTCAAAGCTGCTCATAAAATATTTAATCGAAGAGCTACTGAGTTATGTGGATCAGACAGCTTCGCTTCAATTAAGCTTGTAGAAAGAGAGTTTGAGCATATTCCTAGAACTCTTCCACCCAAATATATTATCTCTCAAGTTAATGGTTATGTTATTTGCGAATCATCAAAATTGACTATTAAAGAAGCTGAAGAATTAATTCAAGCTGGTCAAATAATGGCTAACAGTTAGTTTGTATCAGTTGGCAATATGATTAATTCCAACATTATTGGCGTGCACCTACATATTTACATTTATTAACTACGAAAATTTACTCGATGAACGTAACGTTAATAGTTTAAAACAATAAAAATTAAGAGTTTGGTGTCGTTGTATAGCAAGCATGGCTCTCAAGCAGGACAAATATTCGTTGGCTATTTGCTCCTGGATTTTCCAGCTAATTACCAGAACAAGGTATATCATAATAAAGTAGTCAGTGTTTGTCCGCGGGTTGAGATTTGTCAAACAGAAATTAATGTCCCACCACTTTAGCCCTCCTTTTAAATAGAGACCTTATCTGCAAAAGTGTGTCAGTAATCATTCAATACTTGCCAAATCAACGGTGAACGTAAGCACTTATAAAAATTAAGAAAAGTCACCATGTGATTTTCCTCAGATTCAATTGACTAAGTTATCTAATAAACTCAGCCTATGGAAACGTTATATATACACTCTACTTCAATCAAATATTCATTCTTTGTGATGATGTTATAACTATCACAGGCAGTATTGGCTGAAATAATTTATGACTACTACGTGTGGTATCGAACAGAAAAATAATATTATTTATCGTAGCATTTACTGATAATCGTGAGTCGAAATTACAAAGTGAATCTATCTAAAACAAATTATAAGATGCAATTTATTTAATTAAAGTTTTATTTTACAGTTTGATAGGGTGGATTTGTCATTAATTATAAAGTTAAAACCTATTTTTTAGAAGGTTATTTAATAAATAGAGAAACCTATGACGCCAGAGAATAACAACGCTAAAAAGTCCAAATCAGATCTACCTGATTTAAGCAAAGTAGTCGGTAAATTTTTTCAAAAGTATCAAGCATTACTGCCAACGAGTAGTGGCAAAAAACCTGGATGGATTATCCTTGCAGTTATATTGCTCACTGGTGGTATTTATACTGCGGTATACACAGTTCCTAGCGATTCTGTAGCCGTTGTACTGAGATTTGGTAAGTTTGAAGCTATTTTCCCCGCAGGCTTACATTTCAAATTACCTTTAGGTATTGATCAAGTCAACATTGTGCCAACAAAGCGACAGTTGAAGCAAGAGTTTGGCTTTTCAACGCCTGGTGCTAAAGACCCTGACCAAAATATTTCCTTAAACAACTCATTCAATGATTCTTTAAACAATATGGGCCGTACTGCTCGTGAGCGTGACTTAGCCGTGGCAAGTAATCAAGTGGGAGAAACCCAAATGGTGACTGGAGATTTGAATACTGCACTGGTTGAATGGGTCATTCAGTATCGAATTGCTGACCCCAAAAATTACCTATTTGAAGTACGTGACCCTGCAGGCACATTGCGCTATGTATCTGAATCAGTGATGCGTGAAGTGGTGGGTGATAGAACTGTTGACGAAGTGATCACTATTGGCCGCCAAGAAATTGAAGTTGAAGCACTTAAAAAAATGCAGGCTTTGGCAACTAAATATGTAATGGGCATTAGTATTGACCAAGTTCAATTAAAGAATATTAATCCGCCGAAGCCCGTTCAAGCGTCATTTAATGAGGTAAATCAGGCTCAACAAGAAAAGGAAAAGCTGATTAATGAAGCGCGCCGAGATTACAATCGTATTATCCCATTGGCAGAAGGCGAGCGAGATCAACGTATTCGCGAAGCTGATGGCTATAGAATAAAACGAATTAATGAAGCAGAAGGTGATGTGTTACGTTTTAATGCACTATATGACCAATTTAAATTGGCGCCAGAGGTAACTCGCAGGCGCATTTACGTGGAGACCATGCAAAAAGTAATGCCAACCATAAGCAACAAAATTATCATCGATAGTGGCACAATAGATGTTTTACCTTTGCTTAATTTAACATCTATTGAAGGGAGAAAACCATGAAACGTTATTTAAGCTTGTTCACGAGCATTTTGTTATTCGTTATTATTACCTTACTTTATGGCGCCTTTTACACCGTAAATGAAGTCGAACAAGTCATTATTACCCAATTTGGTCGTCCCGTGGGGGAGCCAGTGGTTGATGCTGGTATTAAGTTTAAATTACCTTATATTCAACAGGTTAATTCGATTGATAAACGTGTGTTGGAATGGGAAGGCACACCTTCAGATATGCCGACAAAGGACAAGTTATATATTTCTGTTAGCTTATATGCACGCTGGCAGATAACCGACCCATTGCCGTATTTTTTACGTTTAGGTGATGAGCGTAGTGCGCAATCAAGATTAGATGATATTTTTGGTAGTGAGACACGAAATGCGGTAGCAACACATAAGCTAATTGAAATTATTCGTACCACGAAAGGCCGTCAACCTCTGCGTGACCCATTGTTAACTGATGCAGAAAAAGCATTGGATATGGGCAGTTTAGTGCCTATCCATAAAGGTAGGAAACTTGTCGAACAAGACATATTTGACGCCGCGGCAGAAAAGGTTAAGGTGTTCGGTATTGAACTATTAGATATTCGTTTTAAACGCATTAATTATAATGAAAGTGTACGACCTAAAATTTATGAGCGCATGATCAGTGAACGTCGCCAAATTGCCGAAAGATTCTTATCTGAAGGCAAAGGTGAGGCAGCTAGAATATTAGGCAACCGCGAACGTGATTTAAATAAAATTCAATCAGAAGCTTATCGTCAAGTTGTAGAAATTCGCGGTAAAGCCGACGCTAAAGCTGCTGGAATTTATTCTACAGCACATAGCCAAAGCCCAGAATCTATTGATTTTTATGCTTTTACACGAACCTTACAAGCCTATGAACTTGCTATTGGCGAAGATACGACATTAGTACTGTCGACTAACAGTGATTTATTTAAATATTTACACAATGCCAATCCCCCAAAAAATATCATTGAAAAGTAAACGCTGCATCGATATTTTAAAAAGCATCAATACGAATGAGTTTACATATAAAAAACCGCTTTACTGGTACTCCTAATTTGCATCGTTAGATGCTAGGAGTAGCGGTGGCTATCATAACGAATAATTAACGGAGTGTTCTCATGGGATCTCATTATACTAATCAAAATAAACACGCTACCGTTAACTTCTCTGCCTTGAAAACCGCAATAGGAAATGGTGAAGCGTTATTAATAAAAAACTTACTAGCAAATCAATCCATGCAAGATCTTGAAAAAAAATACCTCATTAATTTAGCTCATATAAACAACAACCCCACTATCATAAAACTACTCGAAGGTATTCCTGTTAAGGAATAAGTCATGAATATTGACTATCGTTCAGGCATCTACATTTAAAATCTAAAGTTGAATGTTAACTTCTACAACAATGAATAATAAACAGGTCAATAATATGACCTGTTTATGCATTATGCTAAAAATTTACCCTTCAAAATTAATTAAGAAGGGTAACAATATTAGTCTGTCGACGCTAAATTTCGTAGCACATAATGTAATATGCCACCATGTTGGTAGTATTTGAATTCGTTTGGTGTATCAATACGAATTTTTACTTCAAAGGAACGTTCATTACCGTCTTCAGTTTTAACGGATACTGTCACCGTTTTCTGCCCAATACTCACTGCGGGAATACTGAATTGCTCTTCACCGGTCAGCTTTAATGACTCGGCATTATCATCCGGCATAAACTGCAATGGTAATATCCCCATGCCGACTAAATTAGATCGATGAATACGTTCGTAACTTTGTGCAATTACCGCTTTAACGCCTAATAAGGCAGGCCCTTTGGCGGCCCAATCACGAGAACTGCCCGTACCATATTCTTTTCCAGCTAAGACAATCGAAGCAATTTTTTGTTGTTGGTATTGCATCGCCGCATCAAAAACACTCATTTTTTCACCCGATGGCATCAGTGTCGTCCAACAGCCCTCAGTGCCTGGTGCTAATAAATTACGTAAACGAACATTGGCAAAAGTACCGCGCATCATCACTTCATGATTTCCGCGTCTAGAGCCATAAGAGTTAAAGTCTTTAGGTGATACGCCTTCACTTTGTAAATACTCTGCCGCGGGGCTATCTAGCGCAATGGAACCGGCAGGCGATATATGGTCAGTAGTGACACTATCACCAAGTTTTAACAAACATCGGGCATCTTTAATCGGGCTAATACTTGGTATTTTTGCGGTAATATTGTTAAAAAATGGTGGCAATTTGACGTAAGTAGAATCTGGCCAATCATATTTCTGGCTTTGTACTATATCCAGTTCCTGCCAGTCTTTATTACCACTATACACATCTTCATATCGGGAAATAAACATTGAACTGTCGATAACTTTTTCGATTACTTGCTTAATTTCCTGACTATCTGGCCATATGTCATGTAAATAAACCGGTTTACCTGATAAATCATTACCTAACGCGCCAGTTGTAATATCAGTTTTCATATTGCCCGCTAATGCATAGGCAACTACCAGAGGAGGAGAAGCTAAATAATTAGCTTGTACTTCTGGATGAATACGACCTTCAAAATTACGGTTACCTGATAAAACAGACGTAACAGACAAATCTCCTTGATGAATAGCGTCGCTAATTTCTGTAGGTAAGGGGCCTGAATTACCAATACAGGTCGTACAACCGTATCCGACTAACTGAAAACCAAGAGCATCTAGATCTTCATTTAAACCAGACTTAAGCAGATAATCAGTGACCACTTGTGAACCTGGTGCAAAACTGGTTTTCACCCAAGGCTTAACCGTTAATCCTCGCTGACGCGCATTTCTGGCTAATAATCCAGCGGCAATTAATACCGATGGATTTGAAGTGTTAGTGCAACTAGTGATTGCAGCTATCACTACAGCACCATGTTTTAAGACAAAATCTTCATCTCCATACTGACAAGGTACACCTGAATCCTCATTACTTGTCGGTAGCAGTACAGATGGTTGTCCACCTTCACTTTCAAAACCACTTTCACTTTGGCTAGAATCAACGTGTTTAATGCCGTGTTGTAAAGCTAACCAGTCACGGTAGGCAAGACCGGCTCTGTTTAATGAAATTCGGTCCTGTGGGCGTTTAGGTCCAGCAATAGAAGGCACGACTGTATCGAGTGCTAACGATAATCGGCTGTGATAGACCGCATTTTCTTGCGACTCAGTACCCCACATATCCATTGTTTTTAAATAAGACTCTATGCGTTCAATATGTTCGCTGTCACGCCCTGTTAATTTTAGATAATCAGTGGTTTGATGATCGATAGGGAAAATGCCACAAGTCGCGCCATACTCGGGCGCCATATTAGCAATGGTCGCTCGGTCTGCCAAGGTGAGTTCGTTCACGCCAGGGCCAAAAAATTCGACAAACTTACCCACTACTCCCGCCGCGCGTAATTGTTCGGTCACCGTTAACACTAAGTCAGTAGCGGTAGTGCCTGGAGGTAATTTTCCTGTCAATTCAAAACCAACAATTTCTGGTATTAACATCGTAACGGGTTGGCCTAACATAGCCGCTTCAGCTTCTATACCTCCTACTCCCCAACCCAACACACCTAAACCATTAATCATGGTGGTATGTGAATCGGTGCCGACCAAAGTGTCAGGATAAAGTAAATTATTTTCGTCTGGCTTTTTGAATACCACTCGGGCTAAATATTCGAGATTTACTTGATGCACAATACCGCGACCTGGTGGAACCACCTTAAAATCATCAAAACTTTGCTGGCCCCAACGTAAAAACTGGTAACGTTCACGATTACGTTGAAACTCAATCGCGGTATTTTTTTCCATCGCATCAGCTTGACCGAACACATCGACCATTACAGAATGGTCAATGACTAATTCTACTGGATTTAACGGGTTAATTTTTTCGGCTTTTCCGCCCATTTTTACTATTGCATCACGCATAGCCGCTAAATCAACTACGGCGGGTACCCCAGTAAAGTCTTGCAAAATTACGCGAGCAGGTACAAAGGCAATTTCAGTATCTTGCCAGTTGTCTACATCCCAATTGGCTAAGGTTTCAATATCCCCTTGTTGAACAAAATCACTATCTGCATGACGCAATAGATTTTCTAAGAGGATTTTAGCGGCAAAAGGCAAACGTGAAAGTGAATACTTATCCGCCAAACCATCAAAACTGTGGTACTGGCAAATTTCACCATTAATTTCAAGCTGCTTCAAACGTTGTATAGAGTTGGCCATTGTCGTTATCTCCATTAAAAGTATTAATCTAATTGGTATACGTCTCATGATAAACGTAGTAAATATACCCTAGCATACATGGACGAAAACATGATGTAGCAGCCAAAATAAAGGGCTGGTGACATGTTTAATTATATAACAATCAGTAGGGTGTTTATTACAAATGAGACTCGAGTCAAATAATTTATCATGGTAGATAGATTTGATAAGACAGGATAAATTAGTGATACGACCCTCGATGAACACCTGTTATGAAAAGGTAAGTCTAGCTGCAACCGATAGATAATTGACGATGTCATATTAATTACCGACTTAATTGATCGGGTCGCTCACAGCAGGTTCGTTACCATCATAATATTCAAAGCAATATATTTATTGCTTAAATCAATGCTTATTGCTCTTTATAACGCACTGCCAATACATCACATTTTGCGCCGTGTAAAATGGCATTTGCGGTAGAGCCTAATAATAATCGTAAACCGTGTACGCCATGGCTACCTGTTATAATTAAATCGACACTTTCGTTTTCTGCGAAAGCCAATATTTCTTCGCTAATATATCCGACCGATATACACAAGTCTTGCTCGGTGATATTTAGCCTTTTAGCTAATGGTTGAAGTATCTCTTCGGCTTGTTCTTTTCGTTTTTCTGTATTACCAAAACTGCCAACAGGGTCTGGACCCGGAACAACACCGAGTGCTCCACCATAATTAGGTATCGGCTCTACCACATGAATAATACTGAGTTTAGCTTCGGTGAACTGTTGTAGTTGCGCGACTTTATCTTCAATATAGCTTTTTGAATCATGAAGTTCTGTGGCAAATAAAATATGTTTATACATAAAGTTTTCCTCTCTTAAATTACAATGTTTTTTTTATTGGTGGCTGGCAAAGCATTAACTTGTTGTTTTACCTGTTTTCAAGCGTGCTACGTCTTTTACTGTAGTAAAACTTTTATGGTTTTTCATGGTATTATCCATTAATGAATAAAATTTTATAACGTTAAGCACTACATAAATAACACCTTGTACTTAATGTAAAAATATATCTGTACGGTGTCACACATAACCTAATAATTATCGTATTATTTTTTATGCGAAAGCCACTAGAACAGTAGGTTATTACTTCGCCAGACCCAACAATAGGGCAAAGCTTAATTGTAGGGTCTTTAAATGTTATTGTTGCTTGTTTTGTAGTTATCTGAGTTTTTGCCCATGTACTTCGGGTGATCTAAATGTTGATTACTGCGATATATACTTTTTGTTTACTTAATTACCTAAAATAAACTTATCACCTAAAAAAGAATGTTGTGTACGGTATCGAACCGAACAGCGAGATTGTTTTTGTTAACGTATAATAATCTTTAGCAGCTTCATTTAATTATTAAGAAGGGACGCCACACGATGCAAAAAATAATCGACACCCAAATTACTCCCTTACAAAATCACTTACTAGCTGTCTTGCCTGAGGAAGTAAAAGAACGACTTTTTCCTTTTGTTGAATTAGTAAAATTAGAGTTAGGTGAGGTGATGTACGAAGCCGGTGATAAGCTCGCTAATGTGTACTTTCCTGTTGATTCTATTGTGTCTTTATTATACGTAATGGAGAGTGGCGCTTCGGCAGAAATCTCTGTGGTAGGTAACGAAGGCGTTGTTGGTATTGCGTTGTTTATGGGCGGAGAAAGTACCTCTAGCCGAGCCGTAGTTCAAAGTGCGGGCTATGCTTATCGACTTAAAGGAAAACGCTTAACCGAAGAGTTCCATCGCCATGGTAAATTGTTAGGTGTAATGCTTCGTTATACCCAATCACTCATTACTCAAATGTCACAGACTGCAGTATGTAATCGCCACCATACGATTGATCAGCAATTGTGCCGTTTTCTATTACTGTCGCTTGACCGGTTACCGGATAATACCCTAGCGATGACTCAGGAACTTATTGGTAATATGCTAGGGGTACGCCGTGAAGGTGTGACCGAAGCTGCTGGGAAACTTCAGAAGTTGGGTGTGATTGATTATCATCGCGGGCATATTACCGTGTTAAATAGGCAGAAACTTGAAGACTTAAGTTGTGAATGCTATGCGGTTGTAAAAAAAGAAACTGACCGATTGCTCCCTCAAGGAAACGAAAAATATTATTATCACTCACAAAACGTTATTAATCTTTAATCAACGCTATTTATTCTAGTGGGTAAAACTGTCTTTTACCTTCATAAATTGATGCTTTTTATGAGTATCAAAACTCTTCCTTTAATATCAGCGTCAAAACGTTATGACTTTAGCGCTGACATTGAAGGAAATCACGCTACATTTTAGACACCGCTATTGCTTAGTAAACTAATCATTATAAAATATTTAAGTTATAAGCTCATATAAATTAGCAATGTTTGCCAGCGCACAGAACCCTTATTTTATAAAGCTTACACTTGGCTATTGCTGCTATAAATTTCAATTATTTAACGCAATATCATTTTTCTGTACCAGAGAGCAAACACATGCGATCAAAAGAAAAGCAAGAAGTCACCAATAAACTGTTAGATGGGCTACCGAGTAAACTAAGAAAAACTATTTTAGCGCAATGCGAGCAGGTCCATTTAACCTCCGGTGATATATTGCATGAGCGTGGGCAAGGCATTGACTACATATTCTATCCTTTAACAGGGTATATTTCACTGGTCACTACAGGAACGAGACACCCACCGCTTGAACTGTGTATTATCGGTAATGAAGGTATGTTGGGTATTTCCAATATTTCAGGGGTAGAATCGGCACCTGATAGAGCTGTTGTCCAGGGGTCCGGAACGGCTCTACGCTTATCTGTTAAGCAATTTCAGTATCAACTGAAAAACTTTCCATTACTGTTAAAAAGATTAAATGATTACCTTTACATTTTGTTTGTGCAATGTTCACAATCATTAGTCTGCATGCGATTTCATCCCATAGTATCTCGTCTTGCTCGTTGGTTACTCATGACTGATGATAGGGCACACTCTACTCATTTAAACCTAACACATCTATTTCTTGCTGATATGCTTGGCGTTCGAAGAAGTGGGATAACAGTGGCCGCTGGGATATTAAAAGATAAAAAGTTAATTAGCTACACACGAGGTACCATTCAGATACTTAATCGTAAGGGCTTAGAGTTGGAAGCTTGTGAGTGTTATCAGCTGATGAAAGGTAATTATACCAATATGTTAAACTAGACCAATTTAGCTATTCGTTTGTTTCGAATAAGCGTTAGTAAAGACCTTTATTATAATCTCAAACAGCATTTTACACTATTTTTAGTCTGTTAATCAGCGCTAAGACCTCTTTAGAAACCCTCTGTTTCAACTTGCCTGCATTAGTTTTAAGCCGTTTAGGTTAAAACACACTTTTTAGACAGTACGCTAACGTACAGAGCGCTCCCCCTTGTCACCGTATAATATTTTTAGATTTAGCTTAATAAATCAAAGATAACTGTTTTTATGTTAACTGTCTTAGCCGTCTTTAAAAACATATAACACGGTTGAATACATTTAATCGGAGAAAAATACAATGCAAAGTGAAAAGCACTTACAGAGAGATATCTCACACATTCAAAAGCTTATTAATATAGGTGATGTTGCAATGCTCGTTTCTAGGTCTGCTGATGGAGTACTGAAAAGTCGACCGATGGAAACCGTTGAAGTTAGCGCTGAAGGGGAACTCTTCTTTTTTACAACGCTATCTTCAGAGTTGATTGGTGAATTGACTGAAAACAGCTTCGTAAATCTTAGCTTTATCAAAGAAGATAACCATTTTATTTCGGTATCTGGGATCACTCAGGTAATTAAAAGTAAAGCTATGTTGATTAAATTATGGGAGTCACGTTATGAAACGTGGGTTCAAGATGGATTGGATAACCCAGACATTGCTTTATTGAAAGTGAGTTTAGTACGAGCAGAGCATTGGAAGCATAACACGATGTTAAATAGCATCAGACAATTATTTACTCCGGGAGTTTCAGCAGTAAATAATGTTCATGAATCAATTGAGCCTGATGAAAGTCGTTAATAATGAGTGAACATAATTTTTAAATTCAGAACGCTATGGGTAGTGCTTAATTAAAATACATCTCGATAAACTTATTTTAAATTGAAAGGGGAATACATGTCTACAATCAAAAAACGTAAAGTTGTCGACCACATTGTCGAGACACTTTACAAATATGGTGTCCGCCATGTCTTTGGTATTCCAGGTGATGCGATTAATGATTTGATGGACGCTATACGCCGCAATGGAGAAATAGAATTTATTCAAGTTCGTCATGAAGAAAGTGGGGCGTTTGCCGCATCAGCCCAAGCAAAATTAACCGGTAAGCTTGCTGTTTGTGTCGGTACTGCTGGAGGTGGAGCCATACATTTACTCAATGGGTTGTACGACGCTAAGCTTGACCACGTACCTGTCCTAGCAATAACAGGGCAGTTACCACGTTCTGAAATGGGTAATAACTCACATCAAGAAATCAATTCATCGGCTCTTTTTTCTGATGTCGCTGTATTTAATCAAACGTTGTTTGCTGCTGATCGTGTCCCTGAGATCATACAGCAAGCGTGTAATAGTGCGATTGTTGAAAAGGGTGTTGCTCATATTGCCCTTCCTGCAGATGTGGCCACTGAGCAAGTAGAAGCAGGTATTACTTGTCATCCAATCGCGGGCACTGAAACGGGCAGTACCAAACCTTTAGCATCAGCATTAAACAATACACTTAGCCTAATTGAGCAAGCTAATAAAATTGTAGTTCTTGCGGGTGTAGGGGCTATTCCAGCGCGTCAACAGCTACTTACTTTGTTGAAAAAATGCAATGCACCACTTATTAGAACATTAAAAGCAAAAGTATTACTCCCAGATGATCATGAATATTCCTTAGGAGGACTTGGCTTACTTGGTACGCGACCATCAATTGAGGCAATAAATAATTGTGATTTACTTATTATGCTCGGTACTGATTTTCCCTACAAAGAGTATTACCCAGGAAAAGCGAAAGTCATTCAAGTGGACATAGATATTAGACACATAGGTCGACGTTGCCCAGTCGATGTGTCGATAGTTGGAGAGGTAAGTGAAGTGCTAGAGCAATTAATTATTGATTTACCCCAAAAAGATGACAACAATTTTCTTGCTGAATGTCGTCACCAAAAAATGAAATGGTCAAGAGAACAAGGCGAAAAAGAAAGCTCGCAAGCCACGCCAATAAAACCGCAGTTCCTAGCACGAGCAATCGGCGAGCTTGCCAACAAAGATGCGATTTTTCTTTGTGATACTGGCACGGTGACTGCTTGGGCCGCACGTCATTTACCCGTAACTGAACACCAACTATTTACCCTTTCAGGTAACTTGGCCACGATGGCATTTAGCATGGCTGGCGCGATAGGCGCACAATTAAAATTTCCTGACCGGCAGGTAATAGCACTTATCGGGGATGGTGGTTTTAGTATGTTAATGCAAGAATTTATTACCGTGGTCAATCGTAAATTACCGATAAAAGTTATTATTTTTAACAACGCCAAATTGGGGCTAATTCAACTTGAACAAGAAAGCAGTGGTTACCCTAATTATAAAACGGCATTAAAAAATCCAGATTTTGCTGAATTTGCTCGATTATGTGGTGGAGAAGGTTGGAGCGTAGAACGCCCTGAAATGCTTGTCGATGCATTGAAAGAGGCATTTACTCGTACAGAGGCCTGTGTGCTTGATGTCCATATCGATCCAAATGAATTGGTTATGCCGCCCAAGCTTGAACTGTCACAAGCAGTAAATTATTCGATTGCTAAAGCTAAAGAGTTTTTAAATTAAAAGGACTTAGACTTTGTTACGTATCTTGTTCGCGATGATTGACAACGAGCTAACAAAGCAGTCGTAGCATAAATTAAATTGTAATCACTTAAGTCATTACAAAATACTATTTAATATTTTTCAAGGATAACTATATGCTTTTTAATGGTTCGTTTAATACAGACTGTCCTCTTCGTCAGAAAATTCGTGAGTTCTACCGTATTGATGAACAAATCGCGGTAGATCATATATTACCACTGGCAGAAGTAAATGTTGGTGCAAGAAGTCGAGCGTGGGAAAGAGCGCGTAAAATGGCTGTTCAAATTCGTAAAGACGAATCAGGTAACGGTGCAATAGACGCCTTATTAAAAGAATACACTCTCTCAAGTGAAGAAGGTGTGGTCTTGATGTGTTTGGCCGAAGCCTTGTTACGAGTACCAGACAAACATACTCAAGATGCTTTAATTCGTGACAAAATTTCTCAAGGGCAATGGAACAGTCATTTAGGCAGCAGCGATTCATTGTTCGTTAATGCCTCGTCATGGGGCTTGTTAATTACCGGCACTATGGTGAATTATGCTGATAAACGCAAAAAGGAAAGTTTTGGTTTACTGAAACAAATTGTCGGTCGTTTAGGTGAACCTGTTATTCGGAAATCAATGAACTACGCCATGAAAATTATGGGTAAGCAGTTTGTGATGGGCGATACAATCATTGCCGCAACTGAGCGTGCTGCTGATAAAGAGCAGCAAGGCTATGTCTATTCATTTGACATGCTCGGTGAAGGTGCACGTACGATGAATGATGCTGATAAGTATTTTAAAGCTTATCAAGAGGCAATAGACGCGATTGGGGATGTAGCTCGTGCTACGGGTAAAGATGATCCTCGTAAAGTTCCTGGTATTTCAGTAAAACTTTCAGCGATTCATCCTCGTTATGAATTTATCCACAAAGAACGCGTGATGGCTGAAATTGTGCCAAAACTTAAGGCACTTTGTTTACAAGCAAAAAGCTACAATATTGGCTTAACCGTTGATGCAGAAGAATCTGAACGTTTAGATATATCACTTGATATTATTGAAGCTGT
>NZ_JACGUZ010000059.1:0-412838 GCF_014076955.1 Colwellia sp. Bg11-12 | reverse complement strand
CAACTCAGTTTCGATGTCAACGTTTTATTTAATTTAATTTGAAGTTAATTCAGATTTCATTTTAAAACGTTAAGTTAACTCTTTAGCTCTTATTAAGAGAAGTTAACTTATCAAAACAGCCCTTTCGTGGTCCGTTTTAACTGGACCCCTTGGAACTGGAGCGCATTCTAGACATTTTCTAAAAAGGATCAAGCACTATTTTCATCTTTTTGTTTGTTTGCTGTAAATAAAGACAATGTGAGTAATATACTTTCTGATCGTTTAAAAATTTTGCGGTACTTAATTTAATAGTCTATTAATGAGATTAAGTTGAACGCTAAAATAGTGCTTTTAATTAATATGTTTATTTAGTGTAGTAAACTTTTTAATTTTTGCTTAATATAAGTAAGGTGTTATTTACATATAAATTACACCTATCTTTTTTACAACTTTTGTACAATATTCAAAGCTGAATAGCATCGTAACAGCAATTTAGTTTTTTAATTTAGAATTTAAAATAATAATTAGGTATTCATATATGAAGTCTCCTCAAAGGTTAACATTTATCGTCGCAGTAATATTTGCTGTAATTGCTTACTTTTTATCAACGTTTATAGGCAACACACCAGTTATCACTGCTGTATTAGTTTTAGTTAGTGCTTTTATTGCTCCTCTTATTGGTACATCAAGTTCAGCAGAGAGTGCTGATGAAGAAGTAAAAACACTATATGTAGGGAATTTACCCTATAGAGCAAATGAGTCGGCGATTAGAGAATTATTCTCTGAACACGGCCAAGTTCATTCTGTTCGTTTAATGAAAGATAAGCACACAGGTAAGCGTCGTGGTTTTGGTTTTGTTGAAATGTCTGCCGATGCAGCTGATGCAGCTGTTTCATCACTCAATGATACTGAGTTTCAACAGCGCACGTTAAAAGTACGTGAAGCGAAGGAACGTCCAGAAAAAAATGCCGAAGAAGAGTAACATTACCACTTTTTAATCTGTAATGATAAACCCGCTTTAAAGCGGGTTTTTTATCGATTAAAAACAATGATAACGCTTACCTACTTTTATTATCTGCCTTAACTGTATCAGTTACTTTATTAAACTTGTCTTTGGCTTCTTTATTTTCACCAAATTCAGCCTTGAACACCGCATCTAGTAGTTGGCCAAAAGCATCCTCTTTTTTGGATAAAAGCGTGTTTGCTGTCTCTTGAAGTTGTTTAAATTGATCTAAAAAATCAATTAAGGGTCTCAGTTCTTTATTAACGCTTGGTAATTCTCTTTCATCAAACTCAGCTATTTCTGTATAACTTTGACTAACATAACTTGTTTTAGTTTGTTGCAAGTCCATACTAAAGTTAGCTATTTGGTCATTATCAAAACCGAGTGCAACGGCTTTTTCAAAAGCTTGATCAACATTACCACTGAAAAAATCTTTCTGTAGGGAATTTACGTCTTTTATTAATGCTTCAATGGCCTCTTTCTCTTCATCATCGAGATCACCTTCAACACTGTAGGAAAAATTCACCTCATGATACTCGCTACTTACCATAGTATAGTTCTCTGAAACGCCTCTGTTACTCTCTTGGTACTGAGCACTTTTTTTATTGCCGTACTCTTGTAATTCGCTAAATGATATTGAAACAATATCGCCGTCAGTGGTAGTAATACTAAGATCACTCTTTTTTGAGTTACTTACATAAAGTTCGCTGTCTAATGCAGAGTTTCTAACTTTTGAACTCTCTATATCTATATTACTCTTTGAGTTTTGCTCTGCAGGAAATATCTTTTTATATAAGTCATCAATATTCTTATTAATAAGGTCGCGGCTTTTTTCAATACCTTGACCTAATTCATCATCAAGTATTGATAGATCTTTTAAATCACCCATCGCTTGATCAATACCTAAGTTAGCTCCTGCTCGTCCTTGCTCAAACATTTCTTTCAATTCATCATCACTCGCACCATTAGCTTGCGCAGCAAGAATACTGCCACCAACAAAGTCCATAACCGTTCGAGCAACCGCTTCGAAATCAAAAATAGCAGATGAAGGTTCACTGTTAATTAATGGTTCTTTGGCTACTATATTGCTCTGAGCAACATTTTTAGTTGGTTGTGTATAATGAAATTTTTCAAACTTTGCTGATATTTGACTAGAAACTGACTGAAATACAATTTTCATGCTAATAGAGGCACGATTATTTAGTGCTAAATTATCGAAAGACTCTATTGGTATATGCTTTTTAACCGCTTCGTTTTTCATTTGTTCGGCTTGGCGTCTTTGCCCTTTGTAATTAGGCAAAGTTGTTTGACTATCAATTTTATTCATTACAATGCTCCGGTATCTAATTAAAGGTTAACTAAACACAATCAAAGATCTACAGATCCTCAAATTTAATATGGTTATAATATCGGCATTTACTGATAAACCTTTAATCTTGAGTCCATCATCACTAAGAAAATTATAGACAAATGACTAGACAAAGTAATCACAGTCGCTAAACTCAGCGCCTCTGTAATACTCACTAATATTGAGTATAATATCGTTTAATTATTTTTATGTTTAAGGCTTATATATGTTTAGTCACATCGCACCTCAATTTTATGATAAACAACTTGAAAATAAACAGGATGATATCGCTAAGTTGTTTAGTGAATTTGACTTGCCTAACTTTGATGTTTTTCGATCAGAGCCTTTAAATTATAGATTAAGAGCAGAATTTCGGCTTTGGCATGATGGTGATGACTTGTTTTACATTATGTTTAATAGTGAAACAAAAGAAAAATATCGAGTAGATAATTTCCCTGTTGCTAGTAAGTTAATCAATAAGGCGATGAAAGCCTTACTTGATGAAATTAAAGATAAACCTTCACTTCGCCATAGACTATTTCAAGTTGATTTTTTATCAACTCTAAGCGGTGAGTTATTAATTAGCTTATTATATCACCGACAATTAGATGAGCAGTGGCTCAATGATGCCGCTATGTTAAAGGCAACACTTTCGGTGATTGCTCCTGTTGACATTATTGGTAGAGCCAAGAAGCAAAAATTTATACTTGATAAAGATTTTGTCACTGAGCGCTTAACTGTTGGTGATAAAACTTATGTCTACGAGCAAGTAGAAAATAGTTTTACTCAACCTAATGGTCACGTTAATGAGCAGATGTTACTTTGGGCAAAGCAAGGCACTCAAAATATTGGTGGCGATTTAATCGAACTTTATTGTGGCAATGGTAACTTTAGCATCGCATTAGCTGAAAATTTTGATCGTGTGTTAGGCACAGAAATATCAAAAACATCGGTAAAATCAGCACAAAATAATATTGCTGCAAACCAGCTGAACAATGTTGATATTATAAGAATGTCGAGTGAAGATTTTAGCCAAGCGATGAACGGTGAACGAGAGTTTCGTCGTTTAGAAGGTTTTGATCTAAAAAGTTATAATTACGATACTGTTTTGGTTGATCCTCCAAGAGCGGGGCTTGACCCTGACAGTGTTGAGTTAGTGAGTCGGTTTGAACGTATTGTTTATATTTCATGTAACCCTGATACCTTAAAAGATAACCTTATTGAATTAGTAAAAACACATAACATTGAAAAATTTGCACTATTTGACCAATTTCCTTACACACACCATGTTGAAACCGGTGTTATTTTATCGCGTAAAAAATTAACTGATTAGGTTTTACTTTTTACACTTCGGTTACTAAATTCTGCAGCACCGCGAGCAATAAAGCGTAATTGTTGTATTGTTCGTAGTGCGATCTGCTGACGGTCGTCTTTATCGACATCTAAAGCATCAGAGCCTGCACTAAATACAATAGTAACGGCAGCATCTGCTTGCAAAAAAGCAACATCTGCATTTAATTTATTCGCTTGCTGTAAATAGTCACATAACTCTAAAGTGAAATAACGAACTTCTCGGTTTACCGCAGCTCGAAAAGCCGCTGACGTACCTGAGCGTTCTCGCAATAATAAACGAAATATATTACCGTTACTTTCAATAAATTCCATAAAAGTAACGACAGAGATTTGAATAACGGAGCCTCCTTTTTCAATACGCTGTCTCGCTTGCCGCATTAACTGACGTAAAGTTAGCCCGGCTTCATCTACCAGCGTTAAGCCTAATTCGTTCATATCAGAAAAGTGTCGATAGAATGACGTTGGTGCTAAACCCGCTTCTTTAGCGACTTCGCGTAAGCTCAAACTGGAAAAGCTACGTTCACTACTAAGCTGCCCTAGAGCTGCATCAATTAATTGTCGACGTGTTTTTTCTTTTTGCTGCGCTCTAATACCACTCATTGCTTAATTAACCTGTTCTTTAGCTTAACCTTATCATACTGAATTCTCATCTATTTACTAGAAACTTGATCACTAATAACGTTTTATAAAGAGGGTAAGATTGCTTAGTAATTAAAATTATAATAAAAATTACCTTGACTGCAAAGTCATCAAAGCTAAAATAGTGTACACGTGTACACTGAAATTTTAATTCAGTGTTCGTTTTTTTACAGATGGAATTTTTATTACATGAACAAACCTAAAATCGTTTGGCTAAATTTTAGTGTGTTTTTAATTACCTTTTTAGTAGCAGCGATAGCTGTTCCATATCGCGCAATAACACACGGCTTTGATAACACTGAGCTTCTTGTTGCATTCTGCTGCTTTATTTATTGTGGTATGTCGATTACTGCCGGT
The DNA here is from genome assembly GCF_014076955.1 of Colwellia sp. Bg11-12. Taxonomy (NCBI): domain Bacteria; kingdom Pseudomonadati; phylum Pseudomonadota; class Gammaproteobacteria; order Alteromonadales; family Colwelliaceae; genus Colwellia; species Colwellia sp. Bg11-12. The sequence continues at coordinate 408,159 of NZ_JACGUZ010000059.1, read as the reverse complement.
TATCACCGATTATGGTCACATAAAACGTATCAAGCGCATTGGTCTTTGCGCTTTATATTTGCGCTCGGTGGTGCATTCGCTTTGCAAAATAGTATTTTACATTGGTCATCAGATCATAGAATTCATCATAAGCATGTTGATAATAATGAAAAGGATCCTTATTCCGCAAAAAGGGGCTTCTGGTATTCTCATATAGGCTGGATGCTACGAGAGTATCAAGCACATCGATATGCTAATTACGACAACACCCGTGATCTGCAAAAAGACCCTATCGTAATGTGGCAACACAGAAACTACTTATTACTAACAATACTGATGAACTTTGGTGTGCCCATAGTATTTGGCTTATGGCATGGTGACATTATAAGCAGCTTGCTTTTAGTGGGTTTCCTACGTTTGGTTTTGAACCACCATACAACTTTCTTTATTAATTCCTTAGCGCATATTTGGGGTAAACAAACTTATACCGAAAGAAATAGCGCTCGAGATAATGGTTTTCTTGCTTTTTTGACCTTTGGTGAGGGCTACCACAATTACCATCATATTTTTGAAAATGATTATCGTAATGGTATTCGTTGGTGGCAATTTGATCCTACTAAATGGTTAATTAAGTGCTGTGAATTTTTGAAGTTAACTTCAAAACTTCGTACCTATCCAGATGATAAAATTGAGAAAGCACGATTAGCTATGGTACTTAAGCGTAGCCAAAAGAAGCTCCTAGCTCACCCAAATGCCGAGCAGATGCGTGAAAAGCTTCAGCAAGAGTATGATTTATTGATTGCTAGAATTAATGACTATTATGATGTTCGTAAAAAGTTACTCGCCAGTAAGCGAGATAGATTAATTGCTGATGTTGAAAGCTCTGAGTTAGCTGCGCAGTATCAAGAGTTTAAACAGCACCTTGCTGACCAGCAACAACATTGGCAACGTTTATTAACACAACTTGCATAAAACGTTCTCCTATTTAAGTATTATAGTGTAGATCAAGCTTTTACATAGTCAGACGTCTAAATTCCTGCTAGAATTTTTTAATCCTAGTAGGAATTTAAGGCAAGATTTTGGCAACTAAAAGCAAAGCTAAAACTACGACAAAAATCATCAATAAATACGATTACGATGCAATCATTATTGGTACGGGTCCTGGTGGCGAAGGCACTGCCATGGAACTCTCTAAAAAAGAAAAACGTGTTGCCATTGTAGAACGCTATAAAGACGTTGGTGGTGGCTGTACGCACTGGGGAACCATTCCCTCAAAAGCTTTACGACAAAGTGTTAGCCGACTCATTGAATATAATGCCAGCCCGCTTTTCAGAGGTCATGAAAAAGCAAAGCATTTAACATTTCCTGCTATCCTCAAGCACGCATCGTCAGTTATTCGCAAGCAAGTGCAATTACGCAGTGGTTTTTATGACCGTAACCGCGTTGAACTGGTTGCGGGAGAAGCCTCATTTATAGATGCGCATACGCTTAGAATAGTTAAAAGTGATGGTTCTGTTGAGCAAATCACCGCAAAACAGATTGTTATTGCCACAGGTTCACATCCCTATAGACCGAGTGATATTGATTTCAATCATCCTCGGGTTTATGACTCAGATACTATTTTATCACTCAAGCATGATCCCCGTTCTATAATTATTTATGGTGCTGGAGTTATTGGCTCTGAATACGCATCCATATTTAGGGGGCTTGGGGTCAAGGTAGATTTAATTAATACCCGCGATAGATTATTATCATTTTTAGATGCTGAGATGTCTGATTCTCTTAGTTATCACTTATGGAATAATGGTGTTGTTATTCGCCATGGAGAAGCTATTGAAAGTGTTGAAGCATCTGATGATTCTGTCGTTGTTCATTTAGCGTCGGGTAAAAAAATGCGTGCTGACTGTTTATTATTTGCTAACGGACGTACCGGTAATACTGCAGACTTAAAAGTTGAAAATGCAGGATTAACAGCAGATGGTCGTGGACAGCTTAAAGTCAATAATCAATACCAAACAAGTGTAGATAATATCTATGCTGTTGGTGATGTTATTGGTTATCCAAGCTTAGCTAGTGCTGCTTATGACCAAGGTCGATTAGCAGCTTCAGCGATGATAGATCATCACAGTACCGCAAAACTTATTGCTGATATTCCTACGGGTATTTATACCATACCAGAAATAAGCTCAGTCGGTAAAACGGAACAAGAACTTACCGCTGCAAAAATTCCTTATGAAGTAGGACGTGCTCAATTCAAACATTTAGCCAGAGCACAGATATCAAATAGTTTAGTCGGTTCATTGAAGGTGCTTTTTCATCGTGAAACCAAAGAAATATTAGGTATTCATTGTTTTGGTGAAAATGCTGCTGAAATAATTCATATTGGTCAAGCTATTATGCAACAAACCAATGGGGGTAATACGATTGAATACTTTGTTAACACAACGTTCAATTACCCAACGATGGCTGAAGCATTTCGTGTTGCTGCGCTGAATGGTTTGAACCGTTTATTTTAAATAATAAGTACTGAATTAACGGTAAGAAAGGTATGTTACGAATGAATAAATTAATTTTACCGTTATTTATTTTTATCGGCATACCTTTTTTTATGGTTCAAGCTGCTGAAATAAAGTATCAAAAAAGTGAAGATAAGAGCTATAGTCTTTATTTGATTCGCCATGCTGAACAGAAAACAGATCAAGACGATCCAGGACTAACACAATGTGGGAAGTTTCGTGCTAAGCAACTGGCCAGTATTTTAGAGTATGCAAAAGTAACAAAAATATACAGTACGCGCTATCAGCGCACTATAGAAACGGCCGCTCCGCTGGCACAACAACAAAAGCTTGCGATAAAGAACTATGCCCCAAACAAGTTAGAACAACTTGCTTGGCAACTAATGAAAGAGAAAGAAAACGCGGTTGTCTTTGGCCATAGTAACACCACACCACAATTGGCTGAATTAATAAGCCATACTTCAGTATTACCGATGACAGAAAAACAATATCGAGGCATATACCAAATTAGTTTTTCAAACAAGAATCCTCAACTAACCTTGTTAATGCAACCTCTCGTTTGCAAGTAAAGCTATAATAAATTATCTGCAGTGCCTTTTCGGCCAGCGCTAACTAACTCAATGTGCGTAATTGAAAAAGGTGTTCCCCATTGTTGAATCGTCATCATACCCGTTAGTGCATTTCCTCTTACTTTAATAACAGCGCCATCTTGTTGAAATTCTTTCTTTAAGTTCATCGGCAACCAATGCTTACCTTCTTTGGATACTAAACCAAAAAAACCGCCTTCCAAATTCATATATTTTACTGTTGCAGTAAATGACAACTGTTTCTGGTCAACTTTAGATGAAGAGGGTTTGACTGACACTTTAGAAACCTCTGATTTTGCAACAACATTTAATTGAGCAGACTTATCTATTGGATTAGTTGATTCTTGTTGGCAGGACATCAAAATACCAACAGATAAAACAACACAAGTCATTTTTTTAAACATACTGCACATCCTTAAATTGATCATCTTAATTAGATAATTAGTGATAAAAAAAGCAATCCCTGAGGCTTACTTTTATGATTGCGCTGATGAATGGTTATTGCTTAGATTCTTCTTTAACAGCATTTATTATTTCGTCAATTTTATGCTTATTACCACAAATAGCCTTTTGCTTATCATCACGATAATAACGAACATCAATGCAATCAACTTGAAAACGACGTTCTAACTCAGTACGTATAACTGGATGACCTTTAGCGTTAGTTATTTGGCGTTGCAATGACTGGCACATTTTAATTTGTTCACTGGCAATCGTTACATCTTCACAAGCATTTTCAGTGGTCGAACACCCTGTTATTGTCATTAGCGCAAGCGTTGAAAAAAGATAAATATGTTTCATAATGATGACTTTATTTGATTTTTTGTTAGCAGTTAACGCCAGTATAGTCAGCTATTATTGTTAACGATACCTTTTCTTATCTGGCTTGCCTGAAGTTATTTTTAGATAAACTCAATTAAGTAAATAAAAAAGCCATTACAAGGTAATGGCTTTGTGGGGGAAACGACTAGGTCGCTAATACTTTGTCAAGTTGTGGCTGCTTTTTCTTACGTTTAAATACCTTTTTCATATCTTCAATAATAAGGTATAAACTTGGGATCAGTACCAGTGTAACGATAGTCGCAAATAATACGCCAAATGCTAAAGATATCGCCATTGGAATAACAATTTGTGCTTGAGCGCTGACTTCAAAAAAGATGATAGGTACTAAACCAATAAAAGTTGTTAATGACGTTAGCATGATAGCTCTAAAACGTTTAGTGCCGGCATGTATTACCGCATCTTTTAGTTTAACGCCTGATTTTCTGGCATTGTTAACATAGTCAACCATGACTAAGGAGTCATTAACGACCACACCAGACGCCGCTAATATTCCCATAAGAGATAATGCACTTAAGTCCATATCTAAGATAAAATGACCAAACACAGAGCCAATAACTCCAAAAGGAATCACCACCATAATCATCGCCGCTTGCGAATAAGATTTCAACGGTATTGCCAATAGTGAGAATACAATCAGAAACGAGATAGCACCATCACGTATCTGACTATTTAGACCATCCATTTCTTCTTGAATACTGCCCGACAATTCGCTTTGAACTTTTGGAAATTTTCTTAACAGTTCTGGAATAAAGTTGTCTTTAATATCATTAGCAACTTTAAATGGCTCAACTTGCTCAGCATCGACACTTGCCCAAACGTTAATGGTCCGATTACCATTTTCACGACGAATACGTGTAACCCCCTCTTGTAGGGTAATATTTGCCAGTTCTGACAAAGGTAATTCAGCACCATTAGCTGTTTTTATCATCACATCATCGACATGGCCAACAGAGCTTCGTTGGTCAAGTGGGTAACGGATCATCACCTTCACCTCTTCGCTGTCACGTAAAATACGCTGTGCTTCTAGACCATAAAAACTGTAGCTCACTTGTGAAGCAATATCAGCTAAAGTTAAGCCTAAACTATAGGCTAATGGCTTCAATTCAAATTGAACTTCTTTGGCACTGGTTTGACGACTATCATTAACATCGCCAATACCTTTTAAAGAGTTAAGTTTAGTTTTTAACTCTCTCGATGCGGCGAGTAATTGTGCGTCATCTTTACTTTCTAATCTAAAGGCAATATCTCCATCATCTCGACCGGAGCCAAATAAATTATCACCAATAGTAAACGACTTTACACCGGGATAATTAGGAATAGCGGCGCGCCATAAATCAGCCAGTTCAAAAGTATTCATCGGTCGTAATTCAGGTATCACTAATTTAACCATCAATTGACCACTGGTTCGGCTGCGTAAATCAACTTGCATATCAGAGATCATTGACTGACCGTATTCAGCTTCAATCTCTTTATCTATGGTATTAATAACACCTTGAATATTTAACAAGGTTTGCAAGGTCGCTTTCTCAGAGGCATCTACGTTCATTTCAACATTAACGCGAGGAAAATCATGTGGGATCTTAGCTTGACCAACGGAGCGAACAAAACCTCCATTAAACAATCCCACACAAATTAGCATTAAACTAATAAAAAACATTAATACCGCGTAACGATAGCTAATAAAAGTAATTAACGCGGGTCGATAAATATTATCAATAAAGTTTTTTAGTTTGGTATCAATCCACCGACGTAATATATCGACTGGATTTTTAGGATTAAAAGCCTTAATTTTCATTTTTACCAAATGCGCGGGTAAAATAAGCTTTGACTCAATTAAAGAAAAGATTAAACAAAGGATCACGACTGAGCCAATGGCTTTAAAAAACGCAGCGGAGGGGCCTTCACCAAAAAGAAAAGGCAGGAATACAGCAATCGTTGTTAATACACCAAAGGTCGCTGGCATTGCAACACGTTGAATGCCGCGAATAACATTTTCAGTACTATGACCATTCTGTTCTATTTCTTCATGGGCACTCTCCCCCATAACAATAGCATCATCAACAACAATACCTAACACTAAGATAAAGGCAAACAAGCTAATAACATTAATAGTGACATTGATAAATTCTAATGGCATCAGGAACAAAGTACCAAGAAAACAAACAGGTAAACCCATCATCACCCAGAAAGCTAAACGAACACGTAAAAATAGCGCTAACATTATAAAAACTAATATTGCCCCACTTTTCATGTTGTCTATCATCATCGTTAAGCGACCTTCAAGATAGTAGGTCATATCAACCCAAGTTTCTAACTTAACGCCTTCAGGAAGTACCTTCGCTTTGTCATCAACATACTTTTTAATGACTTCTGCAACATCAGTAATACTTTGATTATTGGCCGCGCCAATAAAAATAGTGACTGAGTTTTCACCATTAAATTTTGAATACTGTAAGCCTTCTTTAAAACCATCGATAACTGTAGCAATTTGGCCTAATAAAACTTTAGTACCATCCGCTAAGGTAACAACAGGTATTTGCTCAAACTCATGTCCCCGATAAGCTTGGTTCTCAACACGTAAGTTAATATAGCCATTTTCTGCACGAATTTGTCCTGCAGACATATTACGTGAGTAACCACGCACCGCTTGAGCAATATCGCTAAAACTTAAATCATATTCACGTAACTTATCTTTGCTCACCTCAATGGATATTTCGTAGTCTAGTCCACTGTATAATTCTGAAATGTTAACAAAAGGCAGTTGTTGAATTTCGTTATGAACTTTTCGTCCTAACTCTTTCAGCTCACCATTGGTTAAGTCGCCATATAGACTGATGTACATCACTTCTTGGCGAAACTTTTCACGCTCAACTTTAATACGCTCCATGCCATCAGGGAAACTAGAAATAGAATCGATAGCAGATTTAACTTCTTCCAAAACAATTTGCGGATCATAATCAAGGTCAACTTCAAACCAACCGTTTGAAAAATTACGGTTTGAATAGGTAATTACGCGCTTTAAACCCTGAACTGTTTCCAAAGCTTCTTCAACTTTAATCGTTATACCTTCTTCAACTTCTTGAGGCGCAGCCCCCGGGTAAGGCGCAGTATAAGAGATCCAATTGATATTAATTTGTGGGAACATTTGTTTATTAATAGTGCTAATGGTAAAAAAACCACCCACTAAAATAAATATCATCAATAAGTTTGCCGCCACACTATTACGGGCGAACCAAGCAATTAAGCCTTTATTGGTATCATCCATCATCTAGTCCTTAGTGCTTGCGATTTGTGTTTCAGGAGCTTCTTCAGTAGTTACGTCACTTTTACTACCTTGTAAGACCAATTTCATACCGTCAACGGGATAGTCTAATGCTGAAACAATAATTTGATCACCTTCATTCAAACCATCAGTTACGATCATATTCGAACCGTCCTCGCGAGCAATAGTAATATTGACATAGTGCAATGTTGAGTCAGCCGCCAAAATAGCAACGCGACCATTGGTAACAAGGTATCGGGGAAGTAATGTTACACCTTTAAGGCTAACACCAAAGATTTCTGCTGTAACATAAGAGCCAAAGCGAATGGGGGTATGCTTGAGTGTTTCTTTTTTAGTTTTTAAGCCATAGGGGTCTTGAACTTCAGCAACTAAATAGCTCATACGGCTTTTGTTATCAACTACACCTTCACTACGTGCGATTCTTGCTTGCCAAATTATATCTTTACCTGCATAAGTGCCAATCAAGTTAACCTGTGCGTCTTCACCTTGCGAGACTAAAAACTGTAGCTGATTATCTGCAACGGGTAAGCGAACTTCAGCAACACCTGTCCCTAATAATTTACCTACTTTACTACCCGTACCAACAAAAGATCCTAAACCAATCGTACGGCTTTCAATCATTGCATCATAAGGCGCTCTAATTTCGGTACGCTCTAAATTACGCTTTGCAAGAAGTACTGATGCCTGCGCTGATTTAACATGAGCGAGTTCTTGTGCTAATTGTGGTTTACGCAAACTAAGTTCAGTAGGAGACGTGTCTGTAATGCGCTTCCATTCACGTTCCGCCACTTGACCTTGGGCACGCTCTGTTTCAAGAGAAGCACGTGCCGAAGCCATGGTCGCTTCAGCATCAATGAGTGCAGCTTGATAATCATTTGGGTCAATACGTGCAAGCAATTGATTTTTAGCAACAAAACCTCCTCGTACAAAAACATCCGCCAATTCAACGACTTCACCGCTAACTTGTGCCACCAATTCAGTTTCATATTTAGGTTGAACAACACCATATGAATTAACGGTTAGGTCCATTGGCGCAATATGAATTTTTTCAACGGCTACGATGGGCCTATTGTCAACTTCAGCTTTTTCTTCTGGTGGCTTCTTCATGCTTGAAAAGCCAAAAAACAATAAGATGCCAACGATTAGAATGGCAATAGGGATGATAATTTGTTTTTTACGTGTCACGGTTATGTCCTCATAAATGTGATCAAATACAATAATTCTTTTAATTACGTATAGAGTAACTAATTAATGGTCTATACAAGCAATTAAGTTGTAAATCCTTGTTACAAGATACGAGCCGAAATAATGTATTAAAAGTAAAAACAGTCATAATAATTAAAATAACATTTAATAACAATAACTTACCTACCTTGTTTTTATTCATAGAGAAAAAAACAAGGCTGCACTTAAAAATCAGCCTTTTGAACTATTAGTACTTTTAACCAATATTTATACTTTTATAAAAATATTTCTTCGATATAGCCAATAAAGGACTAACCACTGAAGAAACACCATTCCACTAAAAATCATAAATTGTTGCCAACCAACAGGCAAAATATTGATAATGCCACCAAAAATACTTTGTGACGTATATTGCCAATCAATGAAGCTTGAACCTAAATAAGCAATGATTGAGTTTGTGCCAATAACCGCAAAAAATTTAGCCCATAAGGTAAAATTTAATACATCAATAAGCCAATAAAAGAAGGTGAGTAAAAGTATACTGTAGCCAATAGTCACTAACGTAAATGAACTTGTCCATAATGTTTTGTTAATAGGAAAAAATATTCCCCATAAGTAGCCTAACGCTAAAACAAATAAACCTATAATAGACAAGCCAATTAATAGTGTTTTAGGAGACGATATATTTTTTATCATATAACGACCAATGAAGACACCGGCTAGTGCATTTACAATAGAGGTAACGTTCGAGAGAATACCTTCGGGGTCAATAGCCATTTCTTGATAAGTTATACCGGGTAATAAATTTTGATCAAACCAAGCGTTCAATGCACCGTTAGCTGAAAAATCTCCGCCACCATAACCGCCCAAAGTAACAAAATTTAAGAGTAGCCAATACCCTACTAAAAGAACGCCCGCGACTAACCATTGTGTTTTTTCACTCGCATACCAAACCAACATAGCAGCCACAAACCAAGCAATACCGATACGCCCCAAAACGCTAACATAGCGAATACCATCAAATGATGCAGGGATACCGTTGCCCCAGCCATGGTTGTATAAAATACCAAAACTGATTAACAGCACTAAACGCTTAATACCATGATGTAAAATTAATTTAGATTGCTCTGGCTCATAACTTGATAAGGGTTTTGCTGCAATACCTAAGCTAACACCCGATAAAAAAATGAAGAGTGGAAATATTAAATCATAAGTACGAAACCCGTGCCAAAGACTGTGTTCCATTTGCTCGGAAAATATCGCTAAAATAGGCCAACCGGTTACTATAAACAGTGCTGCAAATAAGCTTTCTGCACCCAAAATCCAAAACATATCAAAGCCACGTAAAGCATCAATAGACAGTAACCTTTTTTTCATTACTTTTATTTGTTGAGTTTTTAAGCCTTGTTCACTTAACATTTTTAGACCTTTAATTAACACTATTTTTAACGCCCACAAAAGACAGCGCTGTCATAACTATTTGTATCATAATATTCCCAAGATGAAATAGCAATTAGACACAATTTGTTATCAAATATAATCATTATCTGCTTGTTTTCTTTATTGCTGGGCGTAACAATAAAGTGATGGTCTTAACTTAAGGAATGTAGATGCTTACTAAAATTAGTTCTTTTTTTCAAAATCTAGCTGATGATTTAACAGATAACGCCACAAAAGATAATGCTAACGAGGTTACTATAGAGCTAGCCTGTGCCGTACTTTTATGTGAGGTTATGCGTGCTGACGGACACTTTGATCAACATGAGCAAGCTAAGCTGGCGCTATTATTGGTCGAACAGTTTAATTTAAATGAAGAAGAAGTTAAGCAAGTTATTGACGAAGCATTAATGCAAAGTGAACAAGCAACTGATTTTTATCGATACACCTCAAAAATAAATCAACACTTTTCTATTGAGCAACGCATAACAATGGTCGAGCATTTATGGAAAATGGCTTATGCTGATGGTGAACTGGCAAGTATTGAAGAGCATGTTATCCGTAAAATCGGCGATTTACTTCAGCTACGCCACGCTGAATATATTCAAACCAAACCAAGAAAATAACATCTTTCATTTTTGATATGCGTTATTATAGCGTTTAAGATTTCATATTAATTTTCTTGGTAAATTCAAATGGCCGATATTGGTAAATATAATACCCTTTCTGTAGTTGCAGTCACCGATAAAGGTGCTTATTTAGGTGGTGGGGAACTCGGTGAAGTATTGTTACCAAACCGTTTTGTTCCTGAAAATTGTAAAGTAGAAGATAAGATTACTGTCTTCATTTATCTCGATTCTGCTGAGCGCATAGTTGCCACAACCGATAAACCATTGGGTCAAGTTGATGAGTTTGTTTCATTAAAAGTAAAGCAGTTAAATAAAATGGGTGCTTTTCTTGATTGGGGTTTACCTAAAGATTTACTTGTTCCTTTTAACCAACAGCATACCGCTATGGAAGAAGGGAAATATTATTTAGTACGCATTTTTCTTGATACCACAACAGACCGCATTGCCGCTTCAAGTAAACTCGACAAATATATTGATATTTGGCCTGCTGATTATCAAAAGTGGGATAAAGTTAAATTGATGATTGGTGGAAAAACTGACCTTGGTTTTAAAGCAATAATCAACGATAAACATTGGGGTTTGCTTTACGACAATGAGATTTTTCAACCACTACGTGTTGGTAAGATAGTTGACGGTTATATTAAAAACATACGTGAAGACGGCCGTATTGATTTGTCACTCTCTCGTTCAGGAGAAGGGAAAGTAAACGATTTTGCCGATAAATTATTGGCACACATTGCAGAGAATGACGGTTTTAGCCCATTACATGATAAAAGTTCTCCAGAACTTATTCAGCGTATACTTGGTGTTAGTAAAAAAACCTTTAAAGCGACAGTGGGAAATTTGTTAAAGAATGACAAAATAACCATAGAAAAGTCAGGCCTTAGATTAAAGTAAATAGTTAAACATACTTTGTAGATGAAGCATTAACCTCATCTACAAAGTCATTATTTTCCGCTTTAGAAACTTCCTCGAACACCTACCGTCAAACCACGTGCTGGCAATGGTGAAACATTTTTCAAAAATGAAGTATGCACTCGCGCTTCTTCATTAGTAATATTATTTACTTTAACAAAAGCCACCAAATCGTCACCCAGTCCATCAATGAAAAAATTGACGTTAGCATCAAACATAGTGTAACCGTTTGTTTTACTTTCTAATTCAGCAGTATCTGATTGTTCGAAATAATGAGTAGCACTTAACTCAGCAGAATATTTGTCAGTAACATAGTTAAATTGACCACCGACACGCATCGGAGGGATCCTTGGTAAGTTATTGTTGTCATTATCTGTAAGCTTTGCACGGATATAATCCGTAAATACCGTTGCTTTAAGCGTAGGCGTTAACTGATAAAACAACTCAGCTTCTACGCCATACATCACAACATTATTTTGTTGAAATACATAAACAGGTAAACCTTCACTTTCGTCTGCGTGGTCATCCTCAACAGCTTCATCGTGACTATCATGTCCGTCTTCTGCAAATAAACCAGTATTCGCTTGATAATAGTAATCGTCAATATGATTATAGAAAGCACTGGCCACGAAACCAAAGTCCCCTTCAAATTTTCTCCACGTGATATCAAGATTATAGGCAGTTTCTAATGCGACATTTTGATCAGACAAGTCTACATGTAGCTCATGGTGTCCTTCATGACTTTCCTCATGCACAGTAAATAATGCCCCGACTTCATAAGTACTTGTGCCTATGTGAGCACCGTTTGAAAACAATTCACTCGCTGAGGGTGCTCGCTGAGAAAACGCCGCGGAAACCCCAATATTATAACCCCTTGAATATTCCCATACAGCGCCTAAAGACGCGCTTATAGGCGTAAAGCTCTGTTTATTAAAATGCGACTCTTCTTCTTTATGGCTGCCTAGTTCATCGCTATGTTCATCGTGTGATTCAACTTCACTATTTGCACTCAAGGTTACATGTTCAACGCGTATACCTAATTGCCATAAAACATCATCTATGTGTTTCTCTTCAAGCCAAGCAATGGCAATTGATTCTGTATTTGAAGGAGGCGTGAATGCTTCTTCTCCAATCGCATTAAAATCATTTTCTTTATAATGCAATGTCCATGCGCCTTTCCAACCATCAACAGCTTGATGATAAAGATCAAAGCGTGTTTCTAACATCTCATTATTAAATTGAGTACCTACTTCACCTCCTTCAATTTCTTGATGTTGGTAATCTGTGTAAGCAGCTTTAGTCATCACGCGATTAATAAAACTGTCTTCAAAACTAATTTCACTCAGTAGTTGATATCGGTCTTGTACTAAATCACCAAAAACAGCGCCTTCTTCACTGATTTCAGCTCCTGTTTCTCCATGTTCTTCTTCACCTTGTTCTGAATGCCCAGGAATACCGTAAGTTCTTTCCATTCGTCCATACGAAAAGCCAATATATCCTGCGTCAAACAAATAACTTGAGCCAACGGTAAAGCCCGACGACTTTGAGGCACTGTTCTCTAGAATACCTTTAGTTTCTTCGTCTTCATGTTCATCATGATCTTCTTCGTGCTCATCATGATCTTCTTCATGCTCATCATGGTCTTCTGCTGCAGTCGCATAGCCTGGGATCTTGTAATCATTTGATTCACGCCAAAAAGCATCAAGGTGTAAGGCTAAACTTTTGTAACCGGTATTAATATTTAACGTCGCTTCATTTTCATCAGCAACATCATTGTGTTTAAGTAAATAGTCAACTTGGTTATCAATGGTTTTTGGTATTCTATTATCAACAACATTCACCACACCACCAATTGCGCCACTGCCATAAAAGAGTGTTGAAGGCCCACGTAAAACTTCTACCTGCTGTGCTGTACCAGCTTCGGCTGCAACCGCGTGGTCAGGTCCAACACGCGAAGCATCTCCTACGTCTAAACCATTTTGCGTGATCAACACTCTTGGTCCGTCCATACCGCGTATTATCGGACTACTTGCAACTGGGCCAAAATAACTTGAATGAACTCCGACTTCATTTTTCAGTGTTTCACCTAAAGTAGATGCTTGCTTTAAACGCAAGTCGTCACCTGAAATAACATTGACAGGCAATGCTGACTCAATACTTGATGAATGTAATGGTGTCGCGAAAACATCAATCACTTCCATGACGGTCGATCGCATTGAAATTTTCACATTATTAAGGTCTTGTTCACTAATAGTGAAATGTTCATTAATATGACTAAAGTTTTTTGCGCTAACGTGCAACTCTACTTTTCCACGAGTAATATCACTAAAGGTAAATTGTCCTTTTTCATCAGTCACGGTCTTATACTTTGTATTTACCAAAGAAACTTTTGCCTTAGCAACAGCTTTTCCATTAGCATCAAGCACAACGCCTGAAAACTGTTGTGCATGGCTAGCGCCAGCCACTAATAAAGAGAGAGCACACAAAGGTGCAATTTTATTGATATAAATTGATTTCATTTTTTTTCCAATAGATAGATCTAAAGAATATTAGCGATTAAGCTAATTTTCTAAAATTTTTATTTTTGAACTGTATTAATTATTATCTATTGAACAGGGGGGGCACGTAACTGTGGTATCAAATAAAATGGCGTGTAACGATTAACTATAATTAACGTTTGCGTGGATTGTTGATAATTACTGACGTTAACCAGTTTTAAAGTGATATTATTCTTTGGCGTGTCAATGTTATGCTGACACAGTTTACACTGCTGTAATTCAACATTATCAGGTATCAATTCACCATGCGAACTATGACTAAGCGTGGCGCACAGAAATGCAGACATGATCAATAAACTTATTATTGATTGCCTACTCTGTGAAAAAAACTGTGTAAATAAAAAGTAATTACTACGCATATGTTGTTACATTATAACAACTAGAACTATTTTTCAATCCCTGTTAATAAAAATAGCGATTGTTATTACTTTTATAATGTTTTGCAAAAATATTCCTCTTGATAACTAGCGCAAAAAAAAAGTCATCAGCAATTTATTTCTAAATAGCGGATGACTTTCTTAAAAGTAATTTATTCAGGAATGAACTACTGAGTGCCGCCAATTGTCATTTCATTGATTTTCAAAGTAGGTTGGCCAACACCTACCGGAATACTTTGTCCATCTTTTCCACAAACACCAACGCCAGCATCAAGTTTCAGGTCGTTACCGACCATGCTGACATTTTTCATCGCTTCAGGACCACTACCAATTAAAGTAGCACCTTTAATTGGCGAAGTAATTTCACCGTTTTCAATAAGGTAAGCTTCAGAGCTGGTAAAAACAAATTTTCCAGAGGTAATATCAACTTGACCACCCGCAAAATGTGGCGCGTAAATGCCTCTTTTTACTGACTTAATGATATCTTTCGGGTCGTGTTCACCCGCAAGCATATAAGTATTAGTCATTCTAGGCATAGGTAAATGTGCATAAGATTCACGGCGACCATTGCCGGTAGGTGCTACCCCCATCAGCTTAGCATTGTGCTTATCTTGCATATAGCCTTTGAGAACACCTTTTTCGATCAACACATTGTATTGCCCGGGTGTACCTTCATCATCAATTGAAATTGAACCACGACGATTAGCAATAGTACCGTCATCAACAATAGTACATAAATCAGAGGTCACTTTCTGACCAATTTTTCCTGAAAATGCCGATGAGCCTTTACGATTAAAGTCACCTTCTAAACCGTGCCCAACCGCTTCATGCAATAAAACACCTGGCCAACCTGAGCCAAGTACCACAGGTAACATACCGGCTGGTGATTCTATTGCCACAACATTAACTAAGGCTTGACGAACCGCTTCTTCTGCATAAGCTAAATAACGCGCTTTACCATTTTCAAGCTCAAAGAAATAGCTATAATCTGTACGAGCACCACCACCTGCACTGCCCCGTTCACGTTTACCATTATCTTCAACGAGTACCGAACAATTTAAGCGAACAAGTGGGCGTATATCTGTCGCAAAAGTTCCATCGCTAGCCGCAACAAGTATTTTTTCATAAACGCCCGACAAGCTAACAATAACTTGCTGAACACGTTTATCAATCGAACGTGCATGGGCTTCAACTTCATGCATCAAGGTGATTTTTTGTTCTTGCGCTAAACTGCCTAAAGGATCAATATCTTGATAAACGGATTTAACCGCTTGGCTTTTAAAAGCAAGTACTCGACCATTCTGTTCTGCATTAGCAATACCTTTAGCAGCGTCGGCTGCTTTTTGTAAAGCTATTGGAGATATATCATCAGAATATGCAAAACCTGTTTTTTCACCTGATATTGCCCGTACCCCAACGCCACGTTCAATATTATAAGAGCCTTCTTTGACTATGCCATCTTCTAACATCCATGATTCATGGCTACTTGACTGAAAATATAAATCAGCTAAATCAATTTTACGTTGATATATATTGTTTAACGTTTGATCTAAAAGATCTCGGTCAATTTGGCTATCTGCTAAAAGTTCACGCTCAACACTATTCATATTTTTCACTTATCGTATTAATTTATTTAGTTTTGGAGTTTTTAATGTGCTTTCAAATTGATTATGTTCGATAACAGGCATTGCTTTTCTTACTTTTTCTAGTGCTTCTCGAGAAAATTCAATACTAATGCTACCAATACCTTGCTCTAAACAGGTGAGTATTTCCCCCCAAGGACTGATAATCATACTGTGGCCCCATGTTTCTCGACCATTACAGTGAATACCCTGTTGACCTGCAGCGACGATATACACTTGATTTTCAATAGCACGTGCTTGCAATAATATTTGCCAATGCGCTTTACCCGTAACCGCAGTAAACGCACTGGGAACTGTAATAATATCAGCACCCAATTGCTGAAGCTGACGATAAAGCTCAGGAAATCTTAAGTCATAGCATATTGTTAAGCCAATATTGACCGTTTTACTTTTCAAGCAACAAATTTTATTACCTGCTTGAGTATAGCGAGATTCTCGATAACTTTTTTCGCTATCTTCAACATTCACATCGAATAAATGTATTTTATCGTACTGTATTAATTCTTCACCTTGTGGTGAAAAAATACAACTACTGTTCGTAAACTTGTCTTCAATTTTGGGTAATGTGACCAGAGGAATACTACCAGCGACTAAGAATACTTTATATTTTTTAGCTAGTTGCGCAAGTTTGTCTTTTAATAAGAGTTTCGACACACTTAACTGCTCGGCGTCTTTTCCTCCAAAAAACAAGCAACATTCGGGTAACACAACAATATGTTCATCATTGGCTGAATGCGGTGCTAAGCGTGCTAGTTCAGCATCAATAATCACAAGGTTTTCTTCAACATTAGGTACTGAGCATAGTTGTATTGCCGTCAATCTAACCATCTAAGTTGATTTCCTTGTGATCTTTAATTCCCTTATCTTTATTCCCAAAATCAACAGAGGGATTATTATTTTTTTGAGGGATGGTCTCGATAATTTCTGGAGGAGTTGAGCGACCGACTTTAATATTTTGAGTTTTCTTATCAACAACTTTGATTACAGGTAACTCTATCGGCCCTGTAACTTCAATTTTATATTCAGAAACAACTTGAGAAGTAATGACACCATCGAGGGCCAGTGCGCCAATAAAGGTCAGCGGGTTTAATGTCGCTATCCAAGCAATAGCTGGCAAGCTTGACGTTAAATTAGGTTTATAAGACATTTTATAATCTAATACCTGATCATTTAAGTCGGTATTACCTTTAATAGACAAGTCGCCTGCTGCACCTTTCATAAAGGTATTGTCAGTATAAATCACACCATTTTTAACTTCAAAATTACCTTTAATGGAATCATAAAACATACCATCACTAAAAATATCTCGAAAGTCGAACTTCAATTTACGTACTAGTGACTGCAAGCTCAGTAATGAGAAGGCTCTAGCTGAATCAGGCACTTCTGCTAAATACCCATCAGATAGTTCAACGTTGCTAATACCATTAAAGTTTTCTAATTTGAAATCGAAAGGGCTACCCGTCCAATTAACCGCATAATCTAAGTCTAATTCACTATCTTTGATGGTCGAAGGGTAACCTAATTTCTCCATTTCACGATCGAAATTTTTAGCTTGTAACTGGCCTGTAATGGTTGTTTGCGAAATATTTTTACTGTGTTGCCAGCTTGCATCAAGGTTTAATTGTGTTTTGCCCCGCTTAGCCGTAAATTTCTTTATGGCTAAGGTATCAACAGCGGAGCGTTCAATCGAAAAATCAACTTCACCGAAATCAAAACGTCCATAGGTACAACTGGTACATTTTGCACGAATAGGTGGGATGTTAGCAAAAATAATATCATTGCTGAGATTCTCTTCTAATGATTTTTGAATAGCGGTTTGCGTTGCAAGTTCATCTTCAACGGCTAAATGAATAAAGTCAGCATCAATATCTATGCCTTGTTGATGCCAGTCAGGATAAAATTTAGCTTTAATCCTCGCTTCTCTGGCTTGTAAATCAAGTAACCACCATTGTTCACTATCAAGTAAATTAAAAGACACATCGGTCAATTCTTGCCCTAACACATCAAGTTTCGCAACCTGACCACGGATACGTTTAGGTGCACTTAACAGCACAACACTATTCTCTTGTGTATTCGCCGGCACTTGCGCTATTCCATCAAGAATATCTAAAATTAACGGCTGCCATTCAGTAACCGATGCTGTAGATAAATTAGTGGTTATATGGAAACCTTCGGTAGGCAAAAGCATATTTTCATTACCGAGTACTAAATGTGCCTTACTAAATTGCACCTTACTATGATTTAATTCTCCATAAAAATTCAGCTCTTTACCTATTCGAGCATTAATGACTGATAAATTTTTCTGACCAGATACATTTACTGCAACATTAAGTGCTTCTCCGGCTATTTTTTTATAGGGGGACGGCAATGAAAAAGTTAATTTATCAAAAGTTGAATCAAGCAGTAACTCATAAGTAAAACCACCTTGGCGATACATTCTAAGGATTAAATTACCTTGCCAATCTAACTGGCCGCTTCCATACTTTTTCAGTATTTCAGGTAGCTCTTTTTTCCAAGAAGATTCAGGCCATTTAGCCTGTAAGTTAATCAATGTTTGATAGTATTCACTGTGATTGTTATTCGCTTCTACCGATAAACCTAAAGGCATTTTACGCCAATTTAACGTTAAGCCTTCGGTGTTTATAACATCATTTTTGTAAGTTAACTCGCCATTAACTTCGGTAAAGTTCATGGCAGGCGCTTGTAGGGCTAATTGATTATTTTTAAATTCAACTTTACCACTAGCCACAACACTGTCGAGGTCATTCAAAGGTAGATTTAGTGCAAAGCTACCCGAAATTTTTTGTGAAACTTGTAACTGGTTTAGGGTTTCTCCCACCGTTGTAACCAGCGGACTATTATTCATTAAGTCACTTACTGCACTGGGTTGGGTATCTTTAAACTTCGCTGCAACCGTCAATATTTGCTGACCTTCTAAATCATCAATAGCAACCTTAACACCCGCAACATCAATACCCGTGAGTTCACCACCTCGACCTGTTATTAGCATACTGTTGTTGGTGAAATTTAAGTTAGCAGCAAAGTCATTAATCACAGGCCAGTTTGGGTCAAACTGAAATTTACTCTTTTTCAATTCGGCATCAACAACAAAAATGCCACTATTATCATTAAAAGGAAATTTATTTAAGGGGCCATTAAAAAGTACCTGAGCTTGTTCAAACTCTCCTTCAATAATGGCGGCATTTAGATAGTCGACAAGATTGTTTCCCATCAATAAATGTGGGTAATAATAGTGAGCAAGCTTAGCATCACCACGGTGCACATTCGCGAGTAATGCCATAGTAATCGCTTCATTGTCTTGTGCTTTAATTGCTATATCTGCGGTGGCGTGCAACTGCTTTGATATCACTTCAACTTGCTGAACTTTCACCGATAAATTAACAGCGGCGAAATCCACATTAACTTGAGCAGCAATTGATTGATAGGGAATAGGATAGATAAAGTGTTTATCAAAATCGAGCTGGCCATTTTCTGCTAACAGCTTAATGTGCAAATTTTGTTGAGCAAAGCTAAGTTCTCCACTGACATTTTCTATACCCGGAATCCCTTGGCTAAATGAAGAAGTAACATCTGAAAATCGTGCCAGAGCTTTAATCTCATCATTATTATCACTTTTCAGTAAATAAACGTCACTGATTTGGCCTACTGGCGACAAATCGTTTAATAATACTTGGCTTTCGGGATGCCCAGAAAAAAGTGGATAAAGATCAGCTAAACCAAAGAGCTCTAACGAAGAAATGTAAGTCATCAAACCATTAGTTGTTCTTTGGGTACTCATGGTCAAAGGCTGCCAGGCCTTGTCATTCGTATAAAATTGTAGAGGTGTTGTGGTGGTCGTTATGTTGTTGGTATCATCAAAATTCTCAACAAGTATATTGCCTTCGTTTATCCGAATAGAGTGTAGCTCATCGTTGAAAAGCCAACTCACTTCATTGTCACCTAACGCTATTTGTAATTTATTGGCCTTACCTTTGTTTAAAGTATACCAAGCACTAAAATTAACGGATGAATACGTTTTTTCATTTTCGATTGCAAATATTTTATCGAGCCAAGGAGTAACATTTAGTTTGTTTGCTTGAAAGTACAACTGACCACTTAAATCTCGAAGATTTTGCCCTGAAGCGTCAAGGTTAAATTTAATATTGTTTGACGTTAACCCATCAATTAGCATACTGCCCGTAGCACGATGACGGTTGCCACTATTTACCCAAACAAGTTGGTCGATCAGAAATGTTCGGGTTATCGCCTGATCTTTTAAGGTGATTTTGCTATTTGTCAGGGTAAAACGGTTAATCTGCTGAAATAAAGCATCGGTAATCGTCTCGATAAGCGAGCTATCTTCTGTGGTGTTATCTTTTTCTTCTAATAATATTTTATCAAAAAAGATTTGCGCCCCAACTAATGTTATATCTTGCGTGATTAACTTTTGATGTCGTAAGCTTCCCCAAAAATCAATCGTTAACTCCATGCTTGCAACAAATACATCAGCCGTTTCAGTATCAAGCACATTGACTTGTTCAACAACGAGTGTAGGCCCATTAACGCCCCACTCCATGGCCAATGAGCCAATGGTTATGTGCGTATCATAAGTTTCATTAAGGTAGTATTGAAAATCTTGATGGAAATTATGTGCATACGGTAGGGATAAACGAAACGCACTGATCAATACAGCAAAAAGTACTAACAATATTGCCAATACCTTATACAGTCTATTTAACCAACGATTCGAAACAGCTGAAATACTCATAAAATGAATTTACTACATACTCTATTAGATTAATTTTTACTTAATTGGTTAATTTATTTACTGTGTAACTAAACCCTGGAACTATCACCTGCATGTTAGTATCAAGATCATACAAAAAGGCTACTATCAGTCGTTTTAAATTACATCATAATCACATCAAATTGCTCTTGATTATACATGGATTCTGTCTGAACTTTAATTTGCTTACCTATAAACACTTCTAACTCAGCAAGGTGATGATATTCATCATTAATTAATGACTCACTTACCGCAGAAGAAGCATAAACAATAAACTTGTCTGAATCATATGCTCGGTTTACTCGGACGATCTCACGTAAAATTTCAAAACAAACAGTTTCTACCGTTTTCAAATGTCCGCGGCCTGAGCACACTGAACATTCACCACAAAGCACATGCTCTAAACTTTCACGGGTACGTTTACGTGTCATTTCAACTAAGCCCAGTTTAGAAAATTTACTGATGCTATATTTAACCTTGTCTTTCGCCATCGCGACATCTAAGCTGTGTAAAACACGTTTTTGATGCTCTACACTGTTCATATCGATAAAGTCGACAATAATAATGCCACCTAGATTTCTCAGTCTGAGCTGTCGGGCAATAACTTGTGTTGCCTCTAAATTAGTATTGAAAATGGTTTCTTCAAGATTACGATGACCAACAAACCCACCTGTATTTATATCAATAGTGGTCATGGCTTCAGTTTGGTCGATAATTAAGTAGCCACCTGACTTTAAGTCAATTCTTCGATGTAATGCTCTTTGTATTTCATTTTCAACATCAAACAAATCGAAGATAGGTCGTTCACCTGGATAACATTCTAAAACTGGCGTTAAATTAGGCACAAACTCTTCTGTAAACTCTCGTAACTGTTCATAGGTAAGTTTTGAATCAATACGAATTCGTTCGAAATCGATGCCAACAAAGTCACGTAGCACACGAAATGCCAATGACAAGTCTTGATATATAGGGGTTTTAAATTGCTTTCTTTTTTTACGGTCTTGTACTTTTATCCAAACACGACGTAAAAACTCAGCATCATGTTTTAATTCTTTTTCGTCAGCACCTTCAGCAGCAGTTCGCACAATAAAACCGTGCTCTTCACTGCAATATGGCGTAATAATATCTTTAAGACGATTACGTTCTTTCGCGTGTTCAATTCGTTGCGAAATACCTGCATGGTTTGCATTGGGCATTAACACTAAGTATCGAGCTGCCACGGTAATGTCTGTGGTTAAGCGCGCACCTTTTGTGCCGAGCGGGTCTTTAATAACCTGAACGACAATTTGCTGGCCCTCATGTACTAACGCTCTTATGTCTGGCACATGATCTGCGGGTAAATCATCATTATTGATAATCAATTTGGTATTGATATCTGAAGCATGTAAAAAAGCTGCTTTGTCTAAATTAATATCAATAAAGGCCGCTTGCATACCCGGAAGTACTCGAATAACTTTACCTAAATAAATATTACCCACTAATCCACGACGAGATTCACGCTCTACATGTACTTCTTGTAATACACCGTTTTCTATTAACGCAACACGTGTTTCACTTGGGGTTACATTAATCAGTAATTCACCACTCATAGAGTTTCTCCGTCGCTTAGATGCGTTGCTGGGTCTTGAATAGGTGTAGGTAAACCAAGCTCAGCTAATAGTTTTGCTGTTTCATACAAAGGTAAACCGACCACGGCAGAATAACTACCTTTAATTTGTGTCACAAATTGTCCGCCAATACCTTGGATACCATAAGCGCCAGCTTTATCTTGCGGTTCACCGGTATGCCAATAACGTTGAATTTCTTCAACGGTCAGCGCTTTAAACGTAACATCAGTAGAAATGATGGCAGAAGAGATTTGATTATTCTTTACGGCTGCAATTGCCGTAAGTACTTGGTGAGTGTTGTTTGACAGCATAAGTAATTGCTGGCAGCACGCTTCAATGTTGTCAGGTTTACCCAAAATATGTTCTTTAAAAATAACGCTAGTGTCAGAACCAAGCACCACACAGTCTGCCGCCTGATCCTTCGCCACCACTTTAGCTTTTTCAATCGCTAAACGTAAAACATAGTCTCGAGGTAATTCATTGCCGATAATACTTTCATCAATATCAGCTGAAACAGTTTTAAATTGATAGCCCAGTTGACTGAGTAATTCTTTTCTTCGGGGTGACTGCGAGGCTAAAACTAACATAGGCTTCATACAAAATTACTCAATTAACGGGAGGAGAATAGGCACTAAGTTATACGAAAGTGACGACGTACTTTTCTTAATAATAAAAACGCCCATGGCCAAAGTACTATCGTGGTGATCACCGGATATAAATAGCTTGGGAGAAACACCGCATCGGTTAAAAACCGTTGCATCCAAAAAACAATTAAATGGTATAAAGCGGATAAAACACCCACAATAAGAGATTGTTGCCAAACAGAGAAGTTTCGAATTTTTTGGAAGTTACCCGCAATAATATAAACGGCCATAGCCATTGCCATCATGTGCACACCCAGAATAGAACCGAGTAAAACATCAAGCAACAAACCGACAAAACCAGCGGTAATCACATTAACTCGCGCGGGTAACGCCAAACACCAATAAACAAGCACCACCAATACCCAGTCCGGGCGAAAGGCATCAATACTTAGTGGTAATGGCATAATACTGGCAATTAAAGCAATCACTGTAGTAAACATAACAATCAAAATATTACGAATCGGCATTGTTTACTCCTGTGTCATTGTTATTTTTTTTATTCTCTAGTTTATCTGGTGTCGCTGTTTTTTGTGAAGGCGCAAAAATTCCAGGGGCTTTTTCAGGCCAAAGTAACAATAAGTAACGCAACCTGTCTATTTTAGCCACTGGTTCACTTTGAACAAGGGCAAACGCATTAGCGTCATTTTGTATAACGGTGGTAACCCGAGCAACAGGATATCCTTCAGGATATTTATCGCCAAGACCCGACGTTACGAGTAAATCGCCACTGCGAACATCCGTACTATGTTGTACAAAATTATGCGTTAGCCTGTCTATTTGCCCAGTACCCGATGCGACTAAACGTACACCATTACGACTTACCCTTACCGGTACAGCATGCGTAACATCAGTAATTAAAATAACTCTACTGCTGTTTATGCCTACATGCAAAACTTGTCCAACAATACCTTCATCATCAATGACTGGTTGCCCTTCAAAAAGGCCGTCGTCACTGCCGCGGTTAATAACCACTTGATGACTGTAAGGGTCAGAATCTACTGACAATATTTCAGCAACCATTTTCTTGACTTCGCCTCTTAGCGGTGAAGCAAGCAATAAGCGTAAACGCTCATTTTCTTTTTTTATAATTTCCAGTGCCAGTAATTGCTGGTGAAAACGTAATTCTGAAATCTTATATTGTTGATTTTCGCTGATCAGTTGTCGTCGCGTAATAATATTTTCTGCTGCCCAAGTCATCATCTGTTTAGGCGTGGTCGCTAAATACTGTAAAGGACTTACCATAGACTGCAAATAGCCACGAATATTTTCGAAACTATTCATTTTATGGTCGAAAAAAATTAAAGATACAGAACAAAACAGCACCAACAAAAGTCGGTGCTGAGGAGAAGGGCCATGTTTAAATATTGGATTCATAAGTTAAACTTGTATAAATGCTAATTTATCGGCGGCCATGTAGACTAAAAACAAGCAGAATGAACCGAGTTGACGCGAATCAATGACTCTCTTCATAATGTCGTTAATCAACATGGCAATGAATAATTAGTATGACTTATTCGTATGAGCATTTACTCATAAGAAAATAGGTCGCCACCATGCATGTCTATCATTTCAAGCGCTTTACCACCACCAAGAGCCACACAAGTTAGTGGGTCATCAGCAACTACAACAGGGATACCTGTTTCTTCCATTAATAAGCGATCTAAATCTTTTAATAATGCACCGCCGCCAGTAAGTACCATACCGCGTTCTGAAATGTCAGACGCCAATTCTGGTGGCGCTTGCTCTAAAGCAACCATAATAGCACTAACAATGCCGGTTAATGGCTCTTGTAATGCTTCCAATATTTCATTGCTATTTAAGGTAAAACTACGCGGAACACCTTCGGCTAAGTTACGACCACGTACTTCAATTTCTAAGACTTCTTCACCTGGATAAGCTGAGCCTATTTCATGCTTGATACGCTCTGCCGTTGCTTCACCAATTAAGCTGCCAAAGTTACGACGTACATAATTGATAATGGCATCGTCAAATTTGTCACCACCGATGCGAACCGATGAAGAATACACCACACCATTCAATGAAATAATACCGACTTCTGTCGTACCGCCGCCAATATCGACCACCATAGAGCCAGTAGCTTCTGAAACAGGCATACCTGCACCAATAGCGGCAGCCATAGGTTCGTCAATTAAATAAACTTCACGTGCGCCAGCACCGAGGGCTGATTCACGAATGGCACGACGCTCAACTTGAGTTGAACCACAAGGCACACAAACGAGTACACGAGGGCTTGGGCGTAAAAAGTTATTACTGTGCACTTGCTTAATAAAATACTGAAGCATTTTTTCAGTAACAAAAAAGTTAGCAATAACACCATCTTTCATTGGGCGAATAGCTTCAATATTGCCCGGCGTTCTTCCGAGCATTTGTTTTGCAGCAGAACCGACTGCAGCTACACTTTTTGAACCACCAGAGCGGTCTTGACGAATAGCAACTACCGAAGGTTCATTTAAAACAATACCTTGGTCTTTTACATAAATAAGAGTGTTCGCCGTTCCTAAATCTATTGATAAATCATTAGAAAACATGCCGCGTAATTTTTTAAACATAAGGTCAAAATATCCTACAAATGGTGCTAAGGCACTAAATTGCCAAAACGACTAAAATTCTACCACATATTAATTTAATCAATAAATTAGTATTAAAAATAACAAGTAAGAATGTTCAGTATTTAATTAAAAGTAATAACACTTAATCATACCCCAGACTTTAGGGAATGTGTTGTATGTTTGTAAAAAAAACACCTTTAAATAGATGTTTTTTAGGTTTTATTTATTAAAAGAGACAAAAGTAACAGAATTGCTAGCTAATTACCTATTTCTCGCCACGATATAATACGATCGTTGCCGCGATAGACCCCAAAAGTAGCTGTTGCTGATGGGTTTTGATTATATGGATCATCAAAATTATTATCGGCATTTAGCCAATCAAACTGTAACCAACTAGGTGCGGTATACTTAATATCAATAGTCCCTTGCTTATTTTCACTAAGAAGAGAAATATTTTGGAAGTTACCCGCTTTAAAACTTCCCCCTGTACCACTAATTGAAATATCACTAATGGCTATCTCACCTGTTGGGTCAGTGAAAGACCAATTATCTTCATCTGCCGTAATTAGTGTGCAATTATCGTCTTTATTACGTTCAAACTTCCCTGATATATTAAGGTACTCTACGTCAAAATATTGATCTATTGATGATATTTCAGGGCCAAAACTATTACTAAGCACAAGGCGACCAAAACGCTGAAAACCCCCAGTTGGCTGAACCATTAGAGGTGGAGTTAAGACATTAATACCAACACCGTCAGAGTCGCTAATACGATCAATCAAAATATTGTAATTAACCATAAACTCAGTTACTTGTGAATAAGGACCCTTAGTAAAAGTAAATGTGTCGAACGTTGAGAAGGTATAATCCAAAACACCTTTGCTAAGTTCACCTAAACTGCCAGGTGAAGTTGTAGGTTCAATAATCATTTTAGTCGCAAGATCAGCCCCATTTTTATCGGCCTCATTTTTTGCTGAATCAGTGGTAGCAAATGTGAGGATAACATCAGCAGGTACTAATTTTTGAAATGAAGTATCGGTATAGTTTTTTGTAATAAATCCTGCAGCATTCTTTGCTGTAATCGTTATTATAGGTGCAGTTGAATACTTAAAAGGCTGTCCGACATAAGTAAAAGGTGTATCGTCTGACATACAGATATTTTCAAATGAATTGTTGGTCACTGTTATGTCAAAGTAACTTGGCGTAAAGCGACCAATATCCAAAAACCCCGTAGCGTTGATAACATTACCTAAATAGTCATTATCTTTTATATTTACACTGATTATGCCAACTTCGTCGTAATTGGTTACCAGTTGTTTATCCGTAGCGTTGATAGTTTCCCAATCAGGGTTTGCTGAGTTTGAAGCCGTCATGCTCGTATCACCTACGGTTAATTTACCCAATGCTGAGGAAAGTGAAGAGGGAGCAATATGTTTCACTGCTAACGCTAAATCATTTGCTTCTTGAGGTTGATAATTAGGTGTTTCAGTATTGTTACTACATTGCCCAATAAAATTCAGATAAAAGTCATCGCCAGCAACTTGTTTGGGTTCATCCGAAGCAGTCGTATTGTTTAACAATGCCCCCTCTGTTTTTTTAGCGGTTAAAACAAGTCTTGAGGGGTAAAAATCTTTATTAACAGTTGTGCTAGAAACGCCTGATGATATTTTTTCACTGACACTAAAACTCAACGTGCCTGCATCATCATATGCAATTGGTAGAGAAGCTTCACCGTTTTCGTCAAAAAGAATCGCACGGGTTTGGCTTTCTCCTGCACTTGCCATGGCAGTTCCATCAAGTACGGGTTGTTTTCCACCAATAAGCGGATTTGAGTAATTAAAACTAAACTCTAAATTTTGACTACCGGTAAAGGCTGGTGCGCAACTCTCACCAGAATCACTTAGTTTCACAGCTTTAATTGCAAAGTTTACACTGTCACAAGATAAAGCGTCTGCACCAGAATTTATGTCGAGTACGAATCCAGCATTAGCAAAACTTATATCACAACTGGTTGACCGGCCGTTTTTACAAGTATAGTTTTGATCTGCGCTTAAGGTGATGGTTTCTTCCACTAAGTGATTGAAGCTAGTACTTGTTTCACCTATAACCGTAACGGTTTGCTTTAGCTCGCCACCAGCAAATATTTGTACCTCGGTTGGCGTATCAATTGTTGCAGTACAAGCTTCATCGGCACATGCTTTTAGGGTTAAAGGTTCGCTAAGACACGTTAACCCTTGACCATCATGAATGATTTCAAAATGATGAATAGTTTCACAGACCTGTCGCTTGGCATAAAGCTCATTTATTTCTGTAGCCGTCAGCGCACCATCGTATATATGCACTTCATCAATGTAACCTTCGAAAAATCGACCAGAAGAACCTTGGTCTTGTCCTATCTGTAAAGGGTCGTTGTTGAGCGTTAAGTTCCCTGTAAAGGTTCGAGTTCCTTTTTCAATACCGTTAACGTAAATAACTTGCTGACCACTTTTATACGTTATTGCTATATGGAACCAATTGCCGGCAGTAATGCCTGCGCCACTAGTAGCAAATGAATGTGTTTGCCACCACCAAAAAATTTCGCCTGAAGGCTGTAAATGAAACTCGTAGTTCTCATCTTTAGAAATAATTGTTTTTAAACCAGAACTTGGCATTGTTTTGGGGTTAATCCAAACACTAATACTCAACTCAGTTTCTAAATCTAGTCGGTTATCATCATTAATTTGAATATAGTCATCTCTGCCATCAAATAAACCATAACGACAAGTACCCGGGTTACCTGTTAACGCAGGTGAAGACCCCTCGGTTGTTGTTCCATTAATAGCACTAGCACTAAAATTACCTGTTTCGTCAACGACCTGCCCAGGGTTACTATTCCAAGAGACTTCGTCCATAGAAAATTGTGCAATAAGTACTGGGCAATGTACTGCAATTCGCCCGGTACCATCAGCATTATTTCTAGCAAGTTCATTCGAATAAATCGTGTTGATTTCAGTATTTGTTAGCGCTTGATCATAAACCTTAAACTCATCAAGTGCAGTTCGGAACCCTTGAGGTGAAAGACTATTGACCTCATCATACGAAGTACCAATATATTTCAGCGTTCCTGAAGGCCTCAAGCCAATACTGCCCTTGGCCTCGCCATCGATAAAGAGTGTCGTGGTATTAGTACCATAGACTAAAACCATATGATGCCAGCCACTGCTTAAATTGCCAAACCTAAAGTTTCCACTTGATGAACGAGACCCGTCATAAACGCCCCACTGGTAGTTATTATCTCTGTCTAAGTAAAGTAAATCACCGCCACCGTTAGCCATTGCACCTAAAACCATATAACGATTACCCGAGCGGGCCGTCGGTTTATTAAACCAAGTAGCGACACTAAAGTTGCCACTAATAGGAATTGAAGTTTCTATATGATGCGCGGCATCAGAAATGTTAGCTGCACGCTCAATTTGGGCGTCAATTGATGTATCAAGGTTAGAAAAACTTTCAGCAGAGAAGTTACCCGTTTGATCAATAACTTCAAATGCTCGGCCTTCGTAAAGACATTCATCAAAACGATATTCGGCAATAAGTGTTGCTACACTACTAGCAGTCACTGATAGGCGAAAATAGTCCGTTCCTATCTCATTAGTCTGATTATTGGATGCTTCATCTTGAGAAACAACATAAAGGGTAACTTGATTATTGCTATCAATATAGTCGGTAAGATTTGATGTTAAACTTCGGTCTAATTCGACTATCCCACCTGATACTGTGTGCATGAGATAATCGTATCTGTTGTTATTATTGTTCCAAATGTAAATAACTACGCCATCTGTTTGATTATTTTTACTATTTACGCCATAACCATTCCAGAAGAAATTTAATTCAGTGATCGTATCTGCAACTTCATCTAGCGCTACAACATAGCGTGTAGCGGGATATAAATCTCGAGTGTAATTTATAAGTCTATGATATGTATTGTTGTTACTCTCAATATTTGCATAGTCTGAAGGAGAAAAAGCCACGGAGGGTGATGAATTATTTGCAGGAGGTGGATTTCGGCCGCTATAAGTTCCTTTATATGCAAAAATATTTGAACCAGGATCTCGTACAGAAAAGTCATAGTTCGTGGTTGTTGCGGCGCTCACCACAAACGAAATAGACATAAGTACGAATAATACGATACGTTTCATATATTGATAGAACCTACTTTGAAAAAAATAGCAAAATGCCATTTAACAACGAGTATGATTAGAGATACTCAATCTGTTAACCACATTAACTATAATCATCAAACAAATGTACCGCTAAGTTGTTTAATAAGCAATAAAAAGCCCCGCAATGGCGAGGCTGTTTTGAATTTTATTTACTTAACATCAGCGTTATTGAATAGCGCGCTTTCTCAGAGATAAAGCAATTAGTGCGATAGCAAAAATCATAAGGGTAGATGGTTCTGGCACTTGAGCTGTAGGTCTGTCAGCAATATTACGTACGTAGAAAGTATCGTTCTCTTCATAAATATAGCCGTCAGCACCTTTAACACCTACTTTGATGTTAAAATCAGCGATATCAACATGCACAAAATGTGAATTCCAATATGCTACTGATTGAATTATTTCGCCATTGCGTTGAAAGTGACTCAAGGTCAGTTCAGCAAATAATTGTTTGATTTCATTATCAATAATTGCCATCCAGCCAGTGTGTACTGTAGGGTCTTCAAACACATTATCTACGTCTACATCAGTGGTTGGATCTATACCAGAAAGATTTGTTACGCTAACAGGTGCTGCCCAAGTCCAATCGTAACCTTTATAAGTGATGTACGTATCATCGGTAAGATCAGTGGTAATGTAGCCAGCAAAAGATGCGCTAGAGAAAAGCAGGGAAAACATTAATATTAACTTAAACGTATATTTGATCATTATAAAACCTCAATTAATGAAAAACAACAATGGTACGGTTCGCCAGATAATATATTAGATGCACTTACCGTACCAATAATAAATTAGTCAATATAAACAACGAAATGGAGTGCGCTGGTATTTATTTTAAAGTATAACTGTAAAAAAAACTAACACTAAATTTAGTAACATACAGTCTATAAGATTAAGGGGTATTTAAGTAAAGATTTACAAACTCCTTGCTTCTACCTCAATTATTCTCGAAGTAACTTCTCCGTCAATATCGCACGAACCAATACTTGTAACTGTATAATAACGAACACCATCGTGAAGAAAGTCACTACACCCGATGGGGCTTATTATAGCGCATCCTTTTAAACCTGACGTATTATTAATTATAGGGGGGGCATGACCTACATCACTACATTTTTTTGTCGGGCTA
Organism: Colwellia sp. Bg11-12; assembly: GCF_014076955.1. Taxonomy (NCBI): domain Bacteria; kingdom Pseudomonadati; phylum Pseudomonadota; class Gammaproteobacteria; order Alteromonadales; family Colwelliaceae; genus Colwellia; species Colwellia sp. Bg11-12. The sequence goes on along the minus strand of NZ_JACGUZ010000059.1, from coordinate 377,272 downwards.
GTACCTAAACCAACAGGAAATAATTGTGCTAATTGCCACTGAACTCCAGTTTGTGCAGCTGTATACGCACGGGTTCCTAACACTTCGAACGCAACATTTTTCTGGCTCGATGCCATCATTTTAACTAAAGCCGCTCCCAGAAGTGACAAAACAACAATAATAAATATAGCGATGACTAATGAACTACCTTGATGTTTATTAGGGCTATGTAATTGGTAAAATGACTTTGATCTTATTACCTGCTTATTATGGAACATTAGGCACCTGTATTTCATGACTAAAAATAATATTTTCTAGGTTTATAAAGAAATGTAACTGAATTAAGACTAATGCATTACGTCTTAATGTTACATCAACAACATTAAAGGGTAGTACTGTATTCCCAAGATTTTCGGCCATTAGACTCCAATTGTTTTCAACGCCATTATTGCTGCGTATGGGCGTGTTATCTACAGCGGAGTTTGCATAGTTTTTGTATCGATAAAGTTCGTCATTCTCAAGACAGTATGCAACCGCTGGCTCTATAAAATAAATACGGCTCGTTGGAGAATCAGCCCTAAAATGTATAGGGTTAGCAGGGGTAGCTAACGTTAATACCACTGCTGGCGAACTGTCATTAAGTTCATTTCTATTTAGCAAAGGGGAGAGTGAATCAAAGCCATGAATAACACCATTGTTATTATCATATATATCATTGGCATTAAGTGCATACACCGCAACGCTTGAACTATTATCAACAAGTGCACTCGTAAAAGGCACTAATGTTATCGTATTTGACGCTGGTTCAGGCAATACAGGGATATCTAGATAGATTGCACTCTGTGCAATAGGTATAAATTCTAAACATTTTTTTCCACTACCATTCACAACACGGACACTATTAGGTAAAGAATTTCTTACTTCTCGATTTAACCGTTCAATAACAAAACGTGCTGTTGTCGTTATCTCTTCACGATCCACTGCATCAGTATAGCTTTTCGTACCAAACTGAATGAAACTTGTAGTGCTAACAGCCAAGACACCTAAAATTACGATTACCGTAACTAACTCCACTAAAGTAAACCCCTTTTCCTTAGCCGATAATATACGCATTAGAAATTAGCCTTATAAGCAGAAAAGACAAAATCAAAACCTTGGGGTGTAGTTACCGTTACCGTTATTAGTTTAGCCGTGAAATTGGTTGTAATTGAATTTCCGTCTGGATTACCGTCGTAGTCACCGTCATTAACAACGGTGACATTAACTTGATATCCTATGTAAATATCACTTCCTGTTGATTCCCCAAGTGAATTCTCGATAATAACGAGTCCTTGGTAGTCATCTACGTCGTCATAGAATTCACGATCATCAGACTCTTCATTTTGTAAGATTGTTGAACAGGTATTTTCACCATCAATAAGTTTAATTTCGCCGTCGTTATTGATGTCGTCACCACAACGATAGTACCCTCCCGACATATCAGAATTTTCATCAAACGCTTTACCTAAAATTTCATTAATCATCGACTGGCCTAATTCAGCCGCCCTTATTTGGTGAACTTGCTCTGCACTTTGATTAGATAATGGATAAATTAATGTCGTTAAAATAGAAAAGGCGATGGATAATACAACAATACCAATAATGGTTTCTATTAAGGTAAAACCCTTTTGTAAAGGTGAAAAAGAATGTAATGGTAAACGTTGATCAAAGCTCATGAATATAGCCCTCAGCTTCAATAGAAACTTTCAGCTCCTGATCACCAGAGATGCTAATTTCACAAGGCTGGTTACAACCTTGTGGGCGCCCCAAACTATCAAAAGAAAAGGTAAGTCCTGTCGGGCTAAATGTAACATTATCGTTATTATCGATGACAACTAAAGTAGCTTTTTGCTCTATATATGCTGGAGGAGTGTCACAAGTTACCTTGCCGAGTTTATTTGCGCTGATCATCATTTGGTGGCAAGAGTCATTAACTTGTTGCATAGCACGGGTTTGTATTAAGCGTAGTTTAGCAATAACATCGGCTCGATATGCATATTCAGTAAAACCATTTGAAGTGAAAAACTTAGGAACTACCGTTGCCGAAAGAATACCTAATATGATGATAACAATGACTAACTCAATCAGAGTAAAACCACGATGATATTTTCTAAGTGAATATGTGCTCGATTTGTTGTTCATCAATGTATTCCCTTACTCAGCCATTAAACACTAAATACACTTATTAATAATATATTCTGGAGGGGTATTCGCGTCAATGGCTCTTACATAATAAACGATACATGGATCTGTTACTCTACTTGGCCGTGCAGTATCATCTCGATAGATGGCAACCACTCGTCCGGTGGTTCCACCGAGTCCTCGATATTTAAAATTTTCACCTAAATTAAGCAGCCGTTGCCACTCACCGACGTTTGCTAAAGGGTAGCCAAAGTTAAGGGATAGTTCTCCGTCATTAGCTAAACCGCCACCATCGTTAATATTAACAGTTCCCATTGCTAAATTATGATTACCTTTAACCAACGACTTACTATGAATAAGTGCAGCAGCACTTTGCATTGCAGCTTTAACACCTTGCAATGTTGCCGTTTGTGCATCAGCTTTTAAATTAATAAATTTCGGAAGTGCTGTCGCAGCTAAAATACCAAGAATAACAATAACGACGATGAGTTCAATCAGCGTGAAACCTTGAGTAGTTTTATTTGATTGTTTAAATGTAACCGAAGACCCCATTAATACCTTCACTTTATTTAAAATTCCATTTTACTTAATTTATACAGCATATCGTATTTTTTCATAAAAATATATCTTGTAACCTACAAACAATTCTACGATAAGATATTGTAAATACAAGTGAAGCACTCTACTCTTTACATAATATTTTTTTGAATATTTAGACTACTTTGACCCTATTCCCTTATTTTCGATTTTTACTTATCTTATATTTCTGCTTTGCCATGCATGTTGTACTGGAAACCCCCGGTGGAACAGGCTTGTATTTATCGTTCAATGTCTTTGGTTGGCTAATTGCCACTCTACTTATTTCGTTAGGGCTTTGGCAAATAACCCTTAATAAAAAAGTCGTGACCAGTAGCTTACAACTTTATAGTTTATTAGGCTTTTTATGTTTATGCGTTCCGATGTTTTATGGCAGTGAATTTAGCGACCATGCTATTCCTCGCCTACTCGGCTTAGCTGGTGGCTTGCTACTGTTATTTTGTTTGTATCAATTTGGCGAGTTAAGAGAAAACCCCCAACAAGTTTTATGGTGGATATTAATAGCTATTGCAATACAAGCTTGCTTTGGTTTAGTGCAATATTTTATTTTAGAGGCCGGTGATTGGGGGGGCTATAAACCTGGGATTAGCCGTCCACACGGCAGTTTTTTACAACCTAATGTTATGGCAAGTTTCATGGCAACAGGCATTGCTTTAGCGATGTATTTGTCAGTGTCATCAAAAACATTTTCATTCAATAAATACCAACAAGCACTTTGTTACTTCTGCCTATTCTCAGCTACTTTTTTAGTGGTGGTTTTACAGTCAAGAACCGGACATTTAGCGACTCTTTTAGTCCTGACTTTTATTAGCCCTTATTTATACTTTAAAAATAAAAAGCAGTTGGCCGTCAATGCCATTTTAATAGTAATAACTCTTTTTATCTCAACACAAAGCTTTGATCAAAGCTTTGTAGCTAAAAGAGGTGTGCAAAGTTACCAGTCTGAAGGAACAAGACCTTATAACTTTCATGTGACCACACTATTAATTAAGGAAAATTTTGTTTCAGGAGTTGGTTATGGTAATTTTGAACGAAAGTTTGTAGATCGCTATAACGAACACATAATAAAAAAACCTAAGTTTAGGAACCCAGAACTGAACCTATCTCACCCGCACAACGAAGTTTTATATTGGGTCAGTGAAGGTGGCGTTATTGCTTTATTAGGGATGATTTTATTCTTTATCGCTTACATGAAAAGCTGGTTAAAAATAAATAATAAACTCGCCAAGCGTCTAGCAATTTTAGGTTTGATTACCCCATTACTGCTGCACAGCCAATTAGAGTTTCCATTTTATAGTTCAACTGCCCATTGGTTAGTTTTTATTATGCTACTTTGGTATACCGATTTACAAAATAATAGTGAAGAACACTTTATTGCTATCAACAAAACATTTTTACTTCACTTTATTGCAGTTTTATTACTTTTTATTTTCCTACCTTTTTTAGCGACAACTTTACATACGGGTATTATCATTACCGCATATGAAAAAAAGGGTCACCAAAATATAGAGTCATTTGAACAAATCATTAACCCTGTAGCTTGGCAAAGCCGATTTGACGCTAATATATACAGCATCATATTAATCTCAGGACTTAAAGAAAAGAATACTGACAAACTGCAACAATATATTGATTGGGGGTTAATTCGTGTTCGCTATAAACCTCGTCCAAGTGTTTATTCAAATATACTACTGTGTTTAAGTATTTTAGGAAAAATAGAACAATACGAAGAAGTACTTAGGGAAGCAAAGCATACTTACCCTCTTATTGATGTTTGGGGTAAGAACTTAAAGCTGAATGATATTAAGTGACATAAAAAAACCGAGCATTGCTCGGTTTCTTATATCAATAGAGCTGTTATTGATTAGTTACAATCAGACACTTCACTTGTAATTTTTGGTCTTACCGAATTACTTACACCTGTTGCATTGTATTTTGCCTGACAAGTTATAGAAGATGCTGCATCATTATGAGTAAAAGTTCCAGCAGCACCAGAAACTTCAGTAAAATCACTAGTGGTAGGGTCAATTTCAAGTAACAAACCAATGGTTTCCTCTGTTGGCCACCCTCCAATAAACACAATAGTTGAACCTGCAATACTAATACTGCCATCAGCAGTTCCTGAAACTAAAGATTTGGCATGAGCTAAATCTGCGGCTGAATTTAATGCACCTTCTACAGCCTCGACTGTAGCTGAACGCGCATCACCCGTTAAATCAATAAACTTAGGTGCAGCAGTCGCAGCTAAAATACCCAAAATAACAATCACGACGACTAATTCAATAAGTGTAAAACCTGCTTGTTTTTGTAATTTTTTCATAATTTACCTTTTTATAATCTATAGTTTTAAAGTTTTTTATTTATATGTCTATTTAAGTTTAACTAGGGTTTACATTGATATTTATCGCTACCGTGCTATTTGCTGGCGAGTAGGTAAAGTTATTCCCTTTCGTTATTAATGTTCCTGGGTCTTCGTAGCCGCCAGTAGCATTTTTATCTAATGTTTCTTTTAGATAATAAATACAGTAAGGGTTATTAGCATTCGTTGTATTAGTTGCGGCGATGTAATTAACTGATGCTGCAATAGTTGCTGAGTATTCAGCAATACTAGGAGGTTGCTGAAAAAGGTTGTTCCAAACAGAAATACAATTAACCGCTGCAATAGATGCTGTTGCAGTAGTGCCTAGTGCATAACCTGGTCTGATGCTATTAACTGAGTCTTCGACTGTCAGATATAACGTAACACCATCATAAACCGTTGTGTTATTTGTTCCGTCATTAGTACGTCCTTCAGCTTCCCACTGTGCTCGTGCTAAAGAAATACCTGTGGCAAAACCGCCGGCCATACCTTCAATATTGGCTTGTTTAGCTTGATCAGTTAAGTCGAGAAACTTAGGTATAGCAGTAACGGCTAAGAACCCTAAAATAACAACAACGATAACCAGTTCTATTAATGTAAAACCTGACTGCTTCTTCATAACAACCTCTACTTTTTTTTCACCAGTACATTCACCGGCACTATAAATTGATTCTAACAACGATTTACTAATAAAGTCACTTACTTAGTGAGCTTTAATTACATTTTCTAACCTATACCTAAAAATAGTTCTTTTTTCGCTACTCACGTACTTTTATTTTGCTTACCTTGCCGTTACTCGGTTGGTATTCAAAATACTCGCCACTAGGCAAACTATACTGACACGAGCGATTTTTTTGTTGTGTCGCTGTATTTGTCTTTATATTTACTGATACCGCTGAAATAGGCTGCTTCATATAAACCATAGGCGTTGCTAGCACCTGTTGCCATATTTTACGGCACTCATTTTGATTACTTATACCCTTGACTAAAGCGACGTCAATCCAACCCGCCTCATTAACTTCAATACGATTGCTTTCACTATCACCATTTACGGTGGTCGTTTCTTTAATAATGACCCAACGTGGTTTATTATCCATAAACCATTGCGCGTGAATACCGGTAACCCGTGCAGAGAAAGTATTGGCAACCGAGTCAAAACCGACTCGAGATAAATGCGCTTCTTGTTTAAAGAAATAATAAATAAATGTCGCCATAAGTAAACCAATCATAGCCAGTATGATCAGGTTCTCTGCCACAGACTTCCCTTTTTTAGCACTAACCTGTTGTAATGTCATATTCTTACTAATTGAGTGCCTAAAAACACTATTATGTTTTTACTATGTAAACCCTGAAACGTACTCAAAGTGACGATTTATACCTAAAGTCATCAGTGTAACTTTAACGGTCGAGATTATTTGCCTTTAAAAGCCGACATCATGTCCCACATTGGTGTAAATATACCTAACGCGAGTACTAATACCATAGCAGCAACAATAGCGATCATAATAGGTTCAATACGAGCCGTTAACGTGCTGAGTTCGTAATCAACTTCACGTTCGTAGTAATCACCCACTTCTTCTAATAGCTCATCTACACGGCCAGTTTCTTCACCTACCGCAACCATTTGTAGGACGAGAGGCGTAAATAGTTTGCTGGCATTAGCTGAGCGCAATAAACTGTCACCACTTTCAATACCACCACGCATCGCTAAAATTTTATCTCGCATGTAAGTGTTATCAACCGCATCAGACACTAAGGTTAACCCTGTAGTTAAAGGCACACCCGCTTTTAATACAATAGAAAAACTATGAGAAAAGCGTGACAAAATAGAACGTTCAATAATACCTCCTACTATAGGAAGCTTTGTTTTTAGTCGGTCCCAAAAATACATACCTTGGACCGTTTTTAAATAATGTCTCAGGCCAAAAAAACCAAGTACACAAGCCACAAGGAGATGAGGCCAATAATTTAAAAAGAAGTTTGAACTCGCGATCAACATTTGTGTTGTGATCGGTAAATCAGCACCTAATTTTGCAAACATATTAGCGAACGTTGGAATAACAAAAATATTTAAGATAACCATCGCAATGACTATCGCAACAAGCACAAAACTGGGATAACGTATCGCCGTTTTTATGCGTTTACGGGTGTCTTGTTCGCGTTCAAAATAACTGGCGAGTTTTAAGAAGGAACCATCAAGCTGACCCGTATTTTCTCCAACATGTACGAGTGAAATAAATAAAGGTGAAAAAATTTTGGGGTGTTTATTTAATGCCGTTGAAAGCGCATACCCTCCTTCTAATTGACTGGAAACGTCAGTTAACGCAATTTTCAATTTATTTGATGTACTTGATTCCGCCATGCCGTTAATCGCACGAAGTATTGGAACACCAGAACGAACCAGTGCATACATTTGCCGACAAAAAACGATCAATTCATCGAGAGAAATAACAGAAAATCCCAGTAATTCACCAATATCAATATTAGCTAAATCTGTTGAGCCACTGGCTTTCGTTGTAGATTGATTAATAGCTACGGGAATAATACCCTGCCGCGACAACTGCTCGGCAACGGCATTAGCGTTTGCTGCTTCTATCGTACCTTTAACTTGCGAACCACTAACACTTCGGCCCACGTAACTAAATGTCGCCATAATTAACTCTACTCTTAGCTTTGAACATCAATGGTATCAACTAAACGAAGTACTTCTTCCACGCTAATAATCCCTTGTTTAGCATAACTAAATGCAGCTTGTGCTAAAGGTGTAAATGTTGGATTTGCTTTCGCTAATTCGGTAAACGCTTCTGGGTCATCACGCTTAAGCGCCGCCATCATAGGCTCATTCATTTCTAATAATTCAAAAACACCAATACGCCCTTTGTACCCGCTGTACTGGCATGATTGACAGCCACGCCCTTTTTTATATGTCACGGTTGTTGCTTCATCACCAGCGAGATGGGTAAGCCACATCATTTCTTGGCTGTCTGGCGTGTGATCTTCACCGCAATGTTCACAAATTTTTCGTACTAAACGTTGAGCAATAACCGCCCGCAGTGAACTACCCACAAGAAAGCCTGCTGCACCCATATCTATTAACCTTAACGCACTGGTGATAGCATCATTAGTATGTAGTGTTGATAACACTAAGTGACCGGTTAATGCACCTCGCAAGCCAATTTCTACTGTTTCATGATCACGCATTTCGCCCACCATGATAATATCAGGATCTTGTCGTAATGCTGTACGTAGCACCGTTGAAAAATTCAAATTGATTTTTGGCGCAACTTGTACCTGATTGATACGGGGTAAACGATATTCAACAGGGTCTTCTACGGTTATTATTTTTTTAGTCGATTGATTTAGTTCACTTAGTGCGCCATACAACGTAGTTGTTTTACCGCTACCTGTAGGCCCTGTGACCAATACCATGCCGTGTGGCCGTGTAATTTGATGGCGTACCCGCGCGACTAAATCGGCAGGCATACCGGTTTGGTCAAGTGATAAAAGTCCGGCAGATTGATCAAGTAAACGCATAACAACTGACTCACCATGTTGCACTGGCATGGTAGACATACGAACATCAATATTATGCCCTTTAATTTGCAGATTAAAACGGCCATCTTGTGGTAAGCGCTTTTCTGAAATATCCAGGCCTGCCATGAGCTTTAATCGGAGCACCATAGCTGAGGCAATTTTATTTTCTTTTAAAATATTTTCTTGTAATACACCATCGATACGTTGACGGATACGGAGTAAATTCTCATCAGGTTCAATATGGATATCAGAGGCACGCATTTGCACGGCATCTTCAAAAACCGATTGTAATAATTTACCTACGGTTGCATCACCACTGTCATCTAAAAAGGTTGACGATAAATCGAAATCAGTTGTTTGTTCGTATTCTTCTTCTAACTGACTCGCAAATGACTCTATGTCTGCCGTGCGTCGATATAACGCGTCGAAGGCTTGATAAAGCTGAGATTCCATGACGACAGCAAGGTTTATCTTTTTTGGGGCAAGCATTTGCTCTAACTGATCAAGGCCACTTAAATCAGCAGGATCACTCATACCGAGTAACACGCTGCCACCTTGATCTTCAATGATTAAAGCACGTAAACGACGCGCATGAACTTCAGGCAACAATAACGCAACTTCGCTTGGAATGCGGCGCTGACTAATATCTAAAAAAGGTACGTTAAGTTGCTGTGCTAAGAACTCTTGTAATTGACGCTCACCTATATAACCAAGCTCAATTAAAGTATCCCCTAATTTTCGCCCGGTAGATTTTTGGCTATTTAGTGCCTGCATTAGCTGCTCATTAGTAATAATATGTTCATGTACTAATAAATCGCCAAGGCGCATTTTTAATTTAGGTGCTGCCATAATTATTCTCCCAACTCGGTAATACGCTGACGGGCAAAATTCTCAGCGCTTCCAGATAACCCGTTCTTATTTAATGCTGTTTTGTACGCAAGACTCGCTTGCTCAAATTCGCTATTACTATCTAAAGCGACACCTAAGCCTAACCACCAACGACTAGAAGAAGGCTCGATGCTAACTAAAATTTGATACGCCTCTGCGGAAAACGAAAATTCATTCAGCTGCTGAGCCATTGTTGCTCGCAAGCTCTGGTATTCAACATTAATAACGTCATTAACATTTGGTATATTGTTTAAAGTGGTAAATGCCTGTCGTATTCTGTTATTTTTTAAATAAATTCGAGCTTTCATCAGACGAAATTCACTATCATTAGGTGATAAATTAATACCTTGTGAAAGTAAATTTAATGCATCTGAATAAGCTTTACGTCCAAACCATAATGCCGCCAATTGCTTTCTGGCGCTTTTATGCTCAGGTATAACTAGCAACACATCTTCAAATAAACTTTCTGCCTTAGCAATATCCTTGTTAGCTAGAGCCTGTTCAGCGCGTATTAATTTTTGTTTTGCTAATTCATCGGGTGAGAGTTCTTTCCGTGATATTTTTAACGTTGACTTTGTTACTGGCAAAGGCGTTGATGTAACAGATGCTGCCTGATTATTTGAATAAGGTGTTTCCGTGCTAATTGGTGCTAGAGGTATCTCAACGTTACTGACCTTATCTTGGATAACCTTATTGATTGGTGGAGTACTTTGAGCACTAACTTGAGCTATTTCAGTTTTATTCTGCTGATTTTTTAGCAAGCCTGTATTTACGTTACTGCTGTTAGCCTTACTTGTACTTTCACTTTTAACCGCATTAGCACTATTTTCTAATTTGCTATTTTTTAATACTGGTTTTTCACTGTCGTTAATTCTTAGCGCTTTTGACACCTTTAATGATTGGTTTTCAACATACATTTGCCAAACAAAAATGCCACCTGCATTTAATAAAACAATGACAATTAAGCTGATAAAAAGAATGTTTTTATTCGAAGAAGAAGAATCAACAGGTACGGTAAAATTACTCGACCCTTCTTGGTCAGCTTGGCGCTGGTCTAAATCTTTTAGCATTTGGTTAATTACGCTCAAGCGATCACTCCATAATTTTTCAAAACATAAGCAATTAATACCGTAGAAAGAAGCACACCCGCAATACTTAAGTACACTTTAAGGTGACTTACTTGCCTTGTAGCTTCAGTATCTTCTATTGCAGCGGTTAAATGCTTATTGGTTATTTGATACTGCCCTTGTCCATAACTTAACATCAACATTTTATGACAGAGTACATTGACTAAGCGTGGGATTCCCAAACTCACTTTCGCCACTCTCTTCGATAAAGCGCTATTAAATAAAGTAGCACCTTTATAGCCTGCTACTTGCATACGGTGCTGAATGTAGCGTTGTACTTCAGGCGCTGTCATTGCGCGTAATTTATAAGAAAAAGTAATGCGCTGCTTCAGCTGTCTAAACCTAGTTGTGGCTAAGCGTTCATCTAATTCTGGCTGGGCAAATAACACCACTTGTAAAAGTTTACGCGTTTCTGTTTCTAAATTCGTAAATAACCGTAAAGCCTCAAGACTTTCTTCCGGTAAAGCTTGTGCTTCGTCAAGTATGAGTACTACCGAATGCCCTGCTGAATGCAGTTCTAATAATCGCTGTTGGATACGTTGAGTCAGTAATTGAGCAGACATACGCTGTGCTTGTTTTACGCCTAATTCAACCGCTACTGCACGGCGCAGTTCGTCAGGCTTCAAGTAAGGATTGGGAATATAAGCAGTAACAAAGTGTTCGGGTATTTCATTAAGCAGTTTTCGGCAAAGTAGGGTTTTGCCCGTACCTACTTCACCAATCACTTTAATAAAGCCTTCACCCGCTTTCAAGGCGGTTAGTAATACAGCTAAGGCTTCATTGTGCGGCTCTAACCCTACATAAAATGCAGTATTAGGTGTTAACGTAAACGGAAGTTCCGTTAAGCCAAAATGGTAAAGATACATAAATGCTGACTATTATTCGTCATTGCTTGAATCATTAGACTTACCTTTTTCACTTTGAGAAAAATCATTCTCTTCAGGAAACCATTGCTTTAACAGTGAACGTGCATCTTGTAGTTGGTTTTTCCAAGTATCTTGGCCAACAACAATAGGTTTGAGCATAATAACCAGTTCTTTTTTCTGAGTGGTTTCGCTTTTACTTTTAAATAACTCACCCATAAATGGGATATCACCTAAGAAAGGTGTTTTTGATTCTAACTCAACTTTTCGTGTTTCTATCAAACCACCAATAACAACTATTTCACCTGATTTAGCACGAATAATAGTATCCGACTCTCGTACGCTACTTTTTGCAAGTGGTAGGATGATTTCTTCATTACCCAGTTTAATCACTTTGGTTTGTTCATCCGTTGAAGTAACGGAAGGATGAACATGAAGAATAACCTCACCATTACCATCAATTTGTGGCGTAACATCTAAAGCTATCCCTGAGAAAAAGGGCGTTAAGTTAATTTCTGGTGTCGTTGTTGTAGAAGTACCCGTTGTCGTTGTACTTGAAACCTCGGTAACATAATACTCATCGCCACCAACCTTAATGACTGCTTTTTGGTTGTTAGTTGCGGTAATTCTTGGACTTGACAGTACTTGCACATTGCCTTGTGTTGACAGTAAATCAATAACACCTGAAAAATCTTTATTACTAATAGACAGACTACTTGTACCGCCAATAGCATTGGAAATAAAGTTACCCGCAATAGCACCCGTCGTTGAAAAAGCTAAATCAGTACTGCCAATACTTCCTAAAACTTGGTCCCACTTAATACCTTGCTGGTAATCATCATTAAGCGTTACTTCCATTATTTTAGCTTCAATAATAACTTGACGACGTAAATGGGTTTGCGTTTCATTAATGAAATTTTTAATGACTTTAATTTCTTCAGGTAAAGCGCGTACAGTGACTAAACCTGCTTGTGGAGAAACAAATACGGAACGCCCTTCCTCAGTACCAACAAGTACTGTTAAGGTTTCCTTTAGCTCAGCCCAAAAATCAGATTTAGTCTCGGTATAAATGTTGATACCGCTACTTCCTTGCTGAGTGTTTTGACTATTACCATTTGAGCTACCTGAGTTATTCGAATTGCTGTTTGAATTATTACTGGAATTATTATTGCTATTGTTTTGATCGTTTTCTGACACACCACCAGAATTAATACTGGTGCTCGACATACCTGAGCGCTTGACGAACAAGTAGTTGAGGGGGATCGTTTCTGTACGAATACCCGCTGGATAAACTTGTATGACTTTGCCACTGCGGCGAATTTCATAGCCGTAAACTTCTTCAACTACATCAAGTACTTCGTTAAGCGTATTGTTTTTCAAATTTAGGGTAATAGTTCCTGTTACATCAGGATGAACAGCAACACTGTAAGATGACTCATCAACTAAAGCCGCAAAGAATTCTTGGGCGCTAACATCACTTGCTGCAATTTCTAAGCGTTTTTCTGCTAATAAACCCTCTCGCGCTTGGCTTATATTACGCTGCATTAATTCTTGCTGAATAGCATTAGGGACTTGTGTTAACGCCTTCGGTGCAGGTTTGCTAGATTCTTCAATGGCTTTGTCTAGCGCATCAATCATTTCTGTCGGTTTATTAGGTGCTGTTTGACAACCCAGTAACGCTAAAATTAATGTGAAAGAATAAATTTTTCTTTGGGTATTTTTCATTTGATCATATCTTTTCATTTTGATTTAACCACGACACTAGAAAAAACACTAAGCTTTAAGCGTTTTTCTGCTGAACGTAAGACTACGCTGGTGTTATTCACCGCTACTAATTCATATTGGTGAATAAAGTCACCGACTTTTAACACTTGGCCATTAATAACCGCGGTATGTACTTCGAAACCATGAATAATACTTTCTAATATCAATTCGGCTTTTTTTGCTGCTTCTGCTTGGGTATTCGATGAAAACCCTGTATCTGAGAGCGGTTTTGTTGGGTCAATGTCTTGAGCACCCCCCCCAAATGGGATAAGCAATAGGACGAAAAACAGCGGACCAAAAGTTAAGTTTTTAAACACCTATAAACTCCCGTTTAGTACTTAAGCTATACATTTCTATTTCTAATTCACTGACCGGGTATTCTTTAAGTTGGTAATTAAACTCTTGCCAAAAAAACTTCCACGATAAAGCCTCAAGCTGAGTTAAATAATCACGTAATTGAAAGTAGCTACCACTTAATTTAATTTTTATTGCGTGGCGATAGAGTATCAAATCTTGTTGATTAGCCTCATTTTTAGTGACTTTATCACCTTCAGTTTTAACAACGTTAGTTGAACTAGCAATCGTTATAGGCTGAGCCGCAATGACTTGGAATGATTGCAAAGAAACACCTTTTTGTGTTTGCAGCAACTTAATTAACGCGTAACGCATTTGAACAGGATCTATTAAGTCTGAAGTTAGTTTTAATAGATTTACATCAACATTTTTTACTCTTTCTTTATATTGTAAAATTTGTCTGTTGAGCGCTAAATTAGGATCTTGTGACAGGCCTTCTTCCATTAAATCGATAGAAGTTTTAGCCGCACGATTACTGCTGCTAAGTTGCATAATTTGCTGTTCAAACGTCGCCATTTTTGCGCCATTATCATCAATAAAAAAGCTATATATAATGAAAATTATCGCAATGAGTCCGGTCAGTAACACCATATATTGTTCACGAGGTGTAATAGAGACATATTTTTCACAATATACTTGCCATTGCTTACTCATTAGCGCCCCCGGCATTTGGTTTAGAGCTAACGACAAACTCAGTAAGTTTTTGTGCGTTTTCATTTAAAGAAAAATTGATAAATGATTTACCCGATAAAAATTTTGACCTTTCAAATTTAGCTAACCAGGCGGGCACGGCTTCCGGTGTTCGTGCTAATCCAGAGAAAGTTAAGTCTTTATAAGTAATATTAACATGCTGTAAACTAATATCTTTGTGATGCATTAAAGACAATTCAGTCATTGATGATGCAAAGCCTGCAACTGATGTATGGGTTGGATCGGTTAGCTCACCCAGTAATACATTTTTATTTTTCAATAAATGCTTCAACATCGCAAGCTCTTCAATCACTTTAGCGTCAGCCCGATTAGCAGTTAACTGATTTTCAAGTTGAACAAGTAAATTGTCTTGATTCGTTTTTATCTCAGTGAGTGCTAGGTGCTCAGCGCTTAAATTTTTTACCTGATAATGATTAAAGAAAGCCCAAGACAACATGAAGATAAAGACCAAAGACCAAAGCATAACGACACGGGGTAATGTCACTAACACTTTTTTAGGCAGTAAGTCTGCTTGTAGTAAATTAATTGAATTTTTTGCCATTAGCTGATTGGCTCCATATGATTCAATTGCGTAGCTCCTAAGGTTACAGCAAATTCTCTGGCATGATGAAACCCCTCAGGCATCGTGAGTAAATTTACAACGACATTGGTATTTTCAGAAAGTTTACGTGCTAATACAGCCTCGTTAGCTATAGGTACAATAACTTCAATAGAACGTATTGGTGCTTGTTTAAGTTGGCGTTCAAAATAATCGGTTGAGCGTTGAATTTCTAGGTTTAAATTATCAACAATACCCAATGATAACTCTTCTTCTGTTTTGTTGGCAATCTGAGCAAAACCACGTAAACGACGCGAGAAAAATACTTTCCCTTGTTTAACAATCAATAAAATTATTTCTTCATTTGGCTGCTGGCAAACCATTAAGCACGCATCGTCTTGTACGGCGAGTAAACTGGCAAAAGCAAATTCCTCAGTGGTAATCGACTTTAACGTTAAACCATCATGATTAAGCGGGTCAATCAAGGTTAAGAGTTCTTTTTTAGAAGCACAAACTACATTTATTTTTTCATTTCCGCCAGAAAGCGTTGGACCGTCAAAATAATCAAGTATCATATCTTCTGGAGAATAATTAACAAGGTCTCTTATTTGCCATTTTAGTGCGTCATTTAATTCACTTTCAGGAATATTAGGTTTATCAACTTGCACGATTTGCGTTTGTGATGAAGCGAGCACTAGATGACATTGTCCATGCAACTGATACTTTTCTTGTTGAAGTTTTATCTGTTGAGGGTGTTCTGCTAATGGAGAATTAATTTGCTGAAACTGAGATTCACCTTGCTCGGGACGAGAGAAAAAGGCAAAAGATTGCTGGCGTAAGCTTACACCCAACAGGTTTGTAGACTCAATTTTTGAGAAAATATTATTTATTTTTGTAATAAGTGACATTTATCAATATTATTATTTATAGTCAAATCTCTAAAATCATTATCCCCTATTCCATTCAAGGCGCAAGTTTTTTATCGAATAGTTACATTTAAGTAAAGAATAACATTACCTTTTATGAAAATAGAATCAAAATTACAGACCATTTCACACCCCTTATTTGAAAAGCACAAGGTCGCTGTTTCAATAAAACGCGACGACGCTATACACCCTGTTATTTCTGGTAATAAATGGCGAAAGTTAAAATTTAATTTACATTATGCTAAGTCACATCACTATGCTGGTGTACTTAGTTTTGGCGGTAGTTTTTCTAATCATATCCATGCTCTGGCATTCTCCTGCCAACAACAAGGGCTAAAGTGTATTGGTATTATTCGCGGTGAAAAGGAATACGCGAGTAACTTCACCCTATCAATGGCACAGCAATGGGGGATGGAACTACACTTTGTTGACAGAAAAACTTATCGATTACGTGAAAATAAAGATTACTTAGCTGAATTACAACAAGCATACCCTGACTACCTCATAGTACCTGAGGGTGGGAGTAATGAATTAGCGTTAACTGGCGTTGGTGAAATAATAACTGAATTAAACCTACAAGGTCAATTTGATACTTTACTGACACCGGTAGGCAGTGGTGGCACATTAGCGGGGCTCATACAAGCAGACAATAATCAGCATAACCTTTTAGGTATTTCGGTACTAAAACAAGACGGTTATTTAAACGAACAAGTAAATGAATTACTCGTAGATTCATCAAATTATAGTAACTGGAAAATAATGTCTCAATTTCACTGTGGCGGGTATGCTAAATTTAGTGAAGAAGATATCAAAAAAATACAAAATTTTAACCAACAAACTGGCTTTACTTTTGAACCGGTATATTCAGGTAAAATGATTTTGGCGCTAATGAACTTAATTGAACAACATTACTTTCCTAAAGGACATCGTATCGTTTTGCTACATACAGGAGGATTACAAGGCATTGGTGGGTTGATAGAACGAGGCTTACTTGATGCTGAAGATTGGTTAATTCCGACTTTTCAATAATATTTGGCTCACACCATTGGCTTTTATAATGATGCATTTCAGATTATTCTTTTTTAGATAAAAAAATACCGCTATTCTTAAAAAGAAATAGCGGTATTTTATCAGTTTAATTTAGCGAACTAAATTAAGCTTCAGCGATAACGATAACTTTGATGCTAGTGTCAACATCATTGTGTAAGTGAATAGCGATATCGAATTCACCCGTTTCACGGATTGTGCCTAAAGGCATGCGTACTTGAGCTTTCGCTACTTCAACGCCTGCTTCAGTAATTGCATCAGCAATATCTTTAGTACCAATAGAACCGAATAATTTACCTTCGTCACCCGCAGATGATGCGATAGTGATTTCAGCCAATTCAACGATTTTAGCAGCTTTAGCTTCAGCAGCTTTTAAAGTTGCTGCTAGTGAAGATTCAATTTCAGCACGACGTGCTTCAAAATGTTCAACGTTAGCTTCAGATGCAAATACTGCTTTACCTTGAGGTAATAAGAAGTTACGTGCATAACCAGATTTAACTGATACCTTGTCACCAAGGCCGCCTAATTTGGCGATTTTATCAAGAAGTATTACTTCCATTTTCAAAACCCCTTTTTAGGTTACTTATGTAAATCAGTATATGGTAATAACGCTAAGTAACGAGCACGCTTGATCGCACGACCAAGTTGACGTTGATATTTAGCAGCTGTACCAGTAATACGGCTAGGAACGATTTTACCACTTTCAGTGATATAGTTTTTCAGTGTAGCAATATCTTTATAATCGATAGAGGTAGCACCTTCCGCTGTGAAGCGGCAGAACTTACGACGTCTAAAAAAACGAGACATGGATTTCTCCTAATATGGTGTATTTATTTGGCTGACTTAACAAACCAATAAAAGCACCTTAATTAATCATTTCAATATGTTGAGCATGTAAGACAAGAAGAGGGTTACCATTTCTTGATTCATGACGGTTAATAAAACCAGTCACTTTAAGCTTACTGCCCGCAATTAAATCACGAGTTAAGTTTTGTGACAGTTCACCTGTTGCTACAACCTGTATCCGGACAAATGCTTGTCGATTCATGCCAGCTTCATTTTGTATGGACTTGTGGTCCATTGAAAACTGACAATGCTGAATACCTGCTGGGCTTGTTGATTTTTTCGGTGGTTTTACCACTTCACCAACCAACACAAGGCAATTCTCATAAAGAGAGTTTGTCACGAGTTACTTATTCGCTCGCAGCTTCTTCTGTAGTTTCAGTAGCAACTGGTGCTTCTGTAACAGCTGGAGCTTCTTGCTTAACTTCGCGGCGATCGTCGCGACGTTCTTCTTTAGCAGCTGCCATTGCTGACGCTTCAGTTACTGCAGTTTTAGTGCGCATGATCATGTTACGGATAACAACATCATTGTAACGGAAAGCTGTTTCAAGCTCATCAATAACTGTTTGTGGCGCTTCAATGTTTAATAAAACATAGTGTGCTTTGTGCAATTTATTGATTGGGTATGCTAATTGGCGACGGCCCCAGTCTTCAAGACGGTGGACTTTGCCTTCAGCAGCATTGATCAAGTCAGTATAACGCTGGATCATGCCAGGTACTTGTTCACTCTGATCAGGGTGAACCATAAATACGATTTCGTAATGACGCATTACGAGCTCCTTACGGTTGTAGCCTCATTAGCTGGCTCAGCCAAACACCAGAAAGAGGCAAGGAACAAAAGTTCGGGCTGAATTAAGGTCGCGAAGTGTAGTAAAAACAAGCAACGAAAGCAAGACAAATATAAAAATATGGGGTAATAAAGAAATAGTGCCGGGGAGGTTGAGCCAAACTGATGTTAAACGGTGAAATTAAGACTTACTTTTTCAACTCAAAAAAATTGAGATAAATATTATCGAGTCCTTGATGATCGTTCGGGGCAAAGCTTGCTGTTATTCCACCAAAATCAACACTAAAGTTTTTTATACTATTGAGGAAACAAGTTTGATTTAGAGATTCAGCACATTGCTTCGCCACTTCGGTGAATAGATAAGCATTTAAATAACCCTCAAGTTGAACTTGGTCGGTATGCACTATACCTATTTCTTTCATATCATTAATAAATTCGTTACATATATTTAAAGTACAACTCTGAGGCTCAGGCATAACTTCAGTGACAAGCACGCGGCTTTTCTGCATTATCTTAGGGAAGAGATCATGGCTTGAAATAAAAGAAACGGCAGTAAAAAAAGGCGTAAATTCTTGTGCTGCGGCTATATTGATTAACTCTGCAAGCGGTTCATACGTACCAACAAAGGCGATGGCTTCTACATTTTTATCTTTTAGTACACTCAACGCAAGTGCAACATCTTCAGTATTTCGTCGATAGCGGGTAGTAACTACCGGTTCAGTACCATATTTTTTCATAATATTGATATAGCCTTTTTCAACCGTAACACCAAAGGCATCAGCCTGTATCAACAGACCTATTTTAGTAATCTTTTGCTCTTTAACTAGATACTTAATTTGCGCATCGACTTCTTGATAATAACTGGCTCTTAAATTAAATATGTTTTCTGTAACGGGTTCACGTAAAAAATTAGCGCCTGTAAATGGCATGAGAAAGGGTAAAGGTTTATTTTCAATGAAAGGGAAAACGACGGCAGCTGTTGGTGTTCCTACGTAGTTGAAAAGTGCAAAAATACTATTATCATTTAAAAAAAGCTGAGTGTTTTTGAGAGTTTTGAAAGGTTCGTAACCATCATCAAGGCTTTTCAAATAAACTGGTCGACCCGCAATACCACCTACTTTATTAATTTTATCAAAATAAGCTTGGGCACCTTGGTTAAGGCGTGTGCCTAATTTACCCGCAGGGCCAGACAATGCACTTGAACTTGCTAAAATTATCGGAGGGGTTACAACGTTATTCTTAGCAAAAAGGTGAAAAGGCAAAGCAACTAATAGAGACGCTGAAAGCATCATAAACAAATAAGCCACTAATAACCTAGCTCTGCATAACACTTTTTTAGTGAGTTGTTTTACGGGTAAACAACTCACTGTCTTTTTTTCTACTTCGTTACCTAATGCAATCATACTGCAAATGTACCCTGATTATATTACACTTTCATCATAGTATATTTTTGTACAATCGTAGTATGTTTTTGTACATTAATACAGTTTAAAGAAAGCACCCTACAACATTATGAGCGGCGTTGACGTACTATCTCAAACAAACAGATGCCTGATGCTACTGATACATTTAAGCTTGAAATACTACCAGCCATAGGTAACTTGACCAACTGATCGCAAGTTTCACGTGTTAACCGGCGCATTCCTTTGCCTTCAGCGCCCATGACCAAGGCCATAGGACCACTTAATTTTTCATCATATAAACAATGTTCTGTTTCACCAGCAGTACCAATTATCCAAACACCATTATCTTGAAGCTGCTTCATTGTTCGCACTAAATTAGTGACTTGTACCAGAGGCACGGTTTCAGCTGCGCCAACAGCGACTTTACGTACGGTTGCTGTTAAGCGTGCTGCATTATCTTTTGGAACAATAATAGCTTGAACACCTGCAGCGTCAGCATTTCTTAAACATGCGCCAAGGTTATGAGGATCTGTTACCCCATCTAAAATAAGTAAAAACGGCGCTTCATTTTTTTCTTTAGCTTGTGCAAGAATTCCCTCTATATCGTTTTCAGTATACGTTCTTCCTTGAGTAATTCGCGCTAATACTCCTTGATGTTGTTCGCCTTCACTTTTTTCATCAAGCACTTTACGGCTAACCAACTGCGTTGAAATACCATACTTTTTTGACAAGTTGATGATGGTCATTAATCGCTCATCTTCACGCCCTTTCAGTAAAAAAAGCTCAATAAAGCGTTCTGGAGCACGTTTAATTAATTCATTAACTGCATGAATGCCAAATACTAATTCGTCTTGTTTCGCCATGGTTTTCTCTTTTCAATTTCTTCTTTAACTTGCTTACATTAAGCTCTATATCTTTCAGGTCGACCTACATCATCACTGACAATATCGACCTGTTATTCAGCTGTTTTACGGGCATTTTTACCTGGACGTTTTTTTCGTGCAGTACGCTTTTTAGCTTTTGATTTTTCTGCTTTCTTGTCTTTTGGCTTTTTGGGAGCCCCTTTGTCGCCAGTTCCTTTAGGCTTATTGAAGCCCTGATCAGCATTTTTTCTTAGCCCAGTGCTTTTGGCTTTCGATTTACCTTCAGGTTTACCAACATTCTTGGGCGCTTGTTCGCCCGACAAAACAAGATCTATTTTTTTCTCATCTAAGTTTACCGCCGCAACACTCACTTCTAAGACATCACCAATACGATATTTAGTGCCTGAACGTTCGCCACTCAAACACATACGCACATCATCAAAGTGATAATAGTCATGCCCTAATGAAGTTATATGAATTAACCCTTCGATATGTAAATCGGTTAAACGCACAAATAAACCAAAATTGGTGACGGTAGAAATAACACCCGTAAAGGTATCACCAACGTGATCTTGCATAAATTCGCATTTCAGCCAATCAGCAACATCGCGGGTAGCGTCATCAGCACGACGTTCGGTCATTGAACAATGCTCGCCTAGTTCAATAACTTCTTCGGGCGAATATTGATAAAATCCGGCGTTTGCTTCATTACTTTCGTTAGCGCTTTGTGCTTGTTTTGCCAGAATAGCTTTAATCACTCGATGAATAACCAAATCTGGATAACGACGAATTGGCGAAGTAAAATGACTATAAGACTCAAGCGCTAAACCAAAATGACCCAAATTTTCACTTTGATAAACCGCTTGGCGCATTGAGCGCAGCAACATAGTTTGGATCAGCTCTTGATCTGGACGACCTTGAACATGATTTAAAATATTAGCGTAATCAGCAGGTTCTGGTTGCTCTCGTGTTGGCAAGGATATGCCTAGTTCAGTTAAATAACTGACAAAGTTTTTATACTTGTCTTCACTCGGTTTGTCATGAACACGGAATAAACCCGGCATTTGGTGTTTTTCAACAAACTTTGCCGTTGCCACATTCGCTAAAACCATACATTCTTCAATGATTTTATGAGCATCGTTACGAATTAGCGGCACAATAGATTCTATTTTTCGGTCGCTATTAAACAAAAACAGAGATTCTGACGTTTCAAAGGCAATTGCACCACGATTAGTTCGCGAGGTTTTTAGTGCTAAATACATTTGATATAAATTTTCTAAATCAGGTACTAATGGCTGATATTGTTCGCGTAACGCTGCCTTTTCGGTCGCGTCTTCACCTGATAAAATTGCCGCTACCTTACTATAAGTAAAACGCGCATGTGAGCGCATAACCGCTGAGTAGAATTTACTACCCGACAACTCACCTGAGGCACTGATAGTCATTTCACAAACCATACATAAACGGTCAACATCAGGGTTTAATGAACATAAACCGTTAGATAGTTTTTCCGGTAACATAGGAATAACTTGACTAGGGAAATATACAGAGTTACCTCGAGAAATGGCTTCATCGTCGAGGGCAGTACCGTTACGCACATAATAACTTACATCAGCAATAGCGACCCATAAACGCCAGCCACCCGATTCTTCAGGCTGACAGTAAACAGCATCATCAAAATCTCTTGCGTCTTCGCCATCTATAGTGACTAACGGTAAGTCACGCAAGTCAACTCGTGATATTTTGGCTTCCTCTTCCACTTCATCCGCTATCGTTGCAACTTCTTCAATAACGGCGGTCGACCATTCGTGGGGTAAATCATGCTCACGTAAAGCAATATCAATTTCCATACCTGGCGCTAAATGATCACCTAAAACTTCAATCACTTTACCCACGGCATTATTGCGTTTTGACGGACGATGCAGAACATTAACCACCACCATTTGCCCGTGGCGTGCGCCAAGTTTACCCTCAGGTTCAATAAGAATATCTTGTTTAATACGGGCATCGTCTGGAACGATATAAGCGATACCATGTTCAATATAGAAGCGACCAACAATGCCTGCTTTACGCGGCTCAATGACTTCAATTATTTTAATTTCTTGTCGGCCTTTACGATCAGTGCGATCGACTAAAATAGCGCTAACAATATCACCATGGAATACCCGCTGCATCTCATGAGATGAAATATAGAAATCTTTGCCGGGTTTCTCACCTTTAGCAACGTCAGGTATAAAAAAGCCAAAACCATCACGATGACCGGTAACTTTACCCGTGATCAAACTATTTTTGGCTGGAATGACATATTGCTTAAGTTTATTAAAAACAAGCTGACCTGCATTTTCCATGGCACGCAAACGTCGTTTTACGCCAACATGATGAGTTTCATCATGATAATTCAAAGCTTTGCATATCGCTTTAAAATTGAGTGGGACAGCAGAACTTTCTATTATTGATAATAGTAATTCTCGACTCGCCACTGGATTGTCGTATTTTTGCGCTTCGCGTTTTTGATGAGGATCTTTCAGGGGATAAACTCGATTAATGTGTTAATGAAGCAATTATATACCTATACCCGCCACCATTCAAAGGTAGGTTTTCAATGTGAATTAAAAACGCTATAGGCAAAGTAATAAGTCCAGAGAATGGTTGTTCAATTTTTAAATTGAGTAACGCAATATAATGTCTTTTGAGTCGTATTAGAGTAGCTTTTGAGCAAAAAAAATGACTTCATTATCTTTATGAAATCAAAAAGTAACTTTTATCAGGTACTAAAAATTTAGAATTTACCTTTTTTTGCGGCGTTAACAACATGCTCAGGCATTTTATCAGCCAAACCTGTTAATAATTGTGCAATTTGTTTATGCATTTTTTTATCACTGGTTACAGAGTCATGAAGTTGAGCATATAGTTCAGGGTAATCTAACGGACTCCCATAACCTTGCGCATAAATATCGGCCAAACGAATTTGTGCTCTTAAATTATTAACGGCTGATGCCTCTTTGAGGAAAAATATCGCCTTTTCAATATCTACCTGCATAAATTTGCCGGTGTGGTAATAGCGCCCTAGTTGTTCTAAAGCTTCAGGCAACGCTTGGTCGGCCGCATTTTTCATAAAATGAAGTCCAAGTGGAACATCTTTTTTAACGCAAACACCGAAAGCAAGCATATCACCCCAAAGAAATTGATATGACGGGTATTCAGACTTCGTTGCTCGTGCTTCAATATCTTGCACAAGCTGACAATCATCCAACACAACCTGACCTAAGTGCTTATTTTCTTTAATTAAACTTAAAAGTTGATTATCAGTATAAATTTGAACTGCTTCTAGCCTCTGCCCGTAGCAGGTCTTACTGACAAAAAATAACAAAGCTGAAATTAATAATAAAACTCGCATAAATTACAATCCAAAAATTCAAAAATTTCATAAGCATTAGCTTATTATCGGCTGAAAATAAAAAAGGTTAAGTTATAAAGATGACAATTTTTTGTGTCAAAAAGTGTAACTTTTCAATAATAAAAAACAAAGCAATATTGATACCATTGCTGACATAACTCAGCTCTTGCACAATGGTTTAGAAAAGAACACAATCAAATTAGTCTAATAAAACAAGAAATAATTATGTCTGAATTAGAAATTGAGCAATTAATTGCCAACTCTAAAGCTAATGAAACCATCGCTCTAAAACTGTTTGAAATAGAAAAGGAAGTCCTTGCAAGTAAATCATGTGAAGAACTCCTCCAGCGCTTATTGAACTCGATAAAACAAAAATTCAATATCACTTCTATTACTTTACTTTTAGTTGAACCAACACCTATTAGCTACTTATTTAATGAGCAATTACAATCAAATTGGCAACATCGACACAGTACCAAAATATCTTTAGCGCAGTTGCAAGCTTTTCACCATGATAACAAACCTTTTCTGACAAATGAATTAGACAACTTACCTTCAGTGATCCCCAGTGACTTGCTCATTCAATCACAGTCTCTTGCCTTGATACCATTAATACTAGAAGGACAACTGTTTGGTAGCTTATTATTTTCTGATAGCGATAAAAACCGTTTTAGTGATAAGTTAGGGACCTTTCATTTAGAGCAACTAGGGACTAAAGTTAGCTTATGTTTATCGAATGTTTTAATTCGTGAACAACTTGAATATATGGCACATTATGATCGCTTAACCGGTGTAGCTAATCGTCGGTTAATGGAGGTTTGTATTTCCGAAGAGTTGGTACGCCAGCATAGATATGGTGCACCCTTCTCATTATTATTTATTGATTGTGACAAGTTTAAACAAGTCAATGATCAACATGGCCATGATTGTGGTGATAAAGTACTGTCGTATGTAGCGACAAATTTGCAAAGTTTAATCAGAGACAACGACCGCTGTTTTCGTTATGCGGGTGACGAATTTGTTGTGGTATTAGCAAACCAAAGTCAACAAGAAGCAAAGCTTGCTGCACAACGTTTAAGCCAGTTTTTTATCAATAACCCCATGCCATATCAAAACACAGCTTTACCAATAACGATTACTTGTGGTGTAGCAGCAAGTGATGGTAAGCGATCAATGGCAGAACTATTAAAAGAGGCTGATATACATTTATATCAGCTCAAAAATGATAGAGAGCAAGCATTAATTTAACGAGTTAATTTGATTATGATTGTTGAAATTAAAATCTCAGCGTTATTGAAAGGACATTTTGTTGTTGATATCGCTAAACAACAGGGAACTTATAACTTAACGACCTCAGGGCACATAAAAAACACGAAAGTTATTGATAATCTACGCAGTAAGGGGGTCGAAAGCTTATTAATAGATACGAGTAAAACCCTAACATTTGATGCTGGTGATAACATTATTGGTAATAACAAGACTAGCGCCGAGTCAGTCAGTAAAAGATCGCCCATTATTTTAGAGATCACTAAAGCAAAAAAATTATTTAATGAATCAAAAGAAATTCAGCGGCAGGTATTTGCAGATGCCCAGCATGGACGAGAACTCAATTTAACACCCGTTATTGAAATTACCAATCAAACTATTGATACGGTATTTAAAAACCCTGATGCGTTAGCATGTGTTATAAATATCAGAAAAAAAGATGAGTATTTATTAGAGCATTCTGTATCAGTTTCAGTATTAATGACGATTTTTGCACGATTTTTGAAAATAGATAAAAAAATTATTCAGTTACTTTCCGTAGGAGCATTTTTACATGACGTCGGTAAGATCAATATCCCTGACAGCATTTTAAATAAACCAGGCAAGTTAACGAATGCTGAATTTACCGTCATGAAGAGCCACGTTAATCATTCAATAAAAATAATAGAATCTACACCCGGAATTTCTGAATTAAGCCTTGAAGTTGCTGCACTTCACCATGAAAAACTTGATGGTACTGGCTACCCTTTTAATATCCCTAAAGAAAAAATTTCTTCGTATGGCCGGATGATTGCTATTTGTGACATCTTCGATGCGCTTACGGCTAATCGTTGTTACAAAGATGGGTATAGCCATTTAAAATCGTTCAGTATTTTACGGAGCTTAGCGCAAAAAGAACACTTAGATCAGCGTTTGGTCGACTTATTTATAAAATGCATGGGCGTTTACCCTGTTGGGTCATTAGTTGAATTAAGCTCAAATAAGCTGGCTATTGTAGAAAGTAGAAATGACGGTGATCCAACCAATCCTAAAGTACGTTCGTTCTATAATGCTTTAGATGGGCGTTATGTGATGGCAGAAGATATTGATTTATCAAGCGATGAAGACTTCATTATAAAAGGCGTTAGAGCCGATGATTTTGATCTAGACATGAACAAAATCATCGAATTTTTATTAATGGAAGGATAAATTTATACTTTAAACTTCGATGTAGCTGTCTGCAATTGTACGGCATTCTTATCAACTAAATGAGCCACATTGCCAATTTCTTCAATAGCGGCTTGCGTAGCACCAAAACTGTTATACATTTGCTCAATATTATTTACAACTGTCTCAGCTACACACGACTGTTCTTCTGTTGCCGTCGCTATTTGGCTGTTCATCGAACTGATATGGCCAATTTGCTCTTTAATCTTGGTTAATGATTTATCTACAGCTAAAGAAATTTCTTCATTGTTATTTGCTTTTTCTCGCGCTAATCCCATCGTACTTACTGATTGATCAGCCGCTGAAATAAGCTTGTCTAATAGTTCTCGAATTTCGGTCGTAGACAATGCAGTTCTAGAAGCTAAACTTCTTACTTCATCTGCAACGACAGCAAAACCACGACCTTGCTCACCCGCTCTGGCCGCTTCAATAGCTGCATTTAGTGCTAATAAGTTTGTTTGTTCTGCTATGCCATTAATTACGTCTAGTATTTTGTTCATGTTTTGAGAGTCTTTCGCAAGTCTGTCAACCACATCCGCTGCATTACCAATTTCATGAACTAATTCACCTGATATATGCAAAGAACGTTGAACATTTTCCATACCCCGATTAACCTCTGCTTCTCCAGAGCCCGCGGCATTTGCCGCTTCTGCAGCAGACTTAGCAATATCGGTAACACTGAACTGCATCTCAATCATAGATTGTTTAGTTATTTCAGCTACTTCAGCTTGATTTTGTACGTTGGCATCAACGTCACGTACTTTTTCAGCTAATTGTTCTGCACTTTTTGTTAAAGGGGGTACAACATCAATGACATCTGAAACAATACTTCTTAAAATCTGTGTAAAGGCATTAAAGTTCTTAACAACGCTGCCTAGTTCATCTTGACTCATGACTTCGATTTGATTCGTTAAATCACCATCACCTTCAGCCAATTCTTTTAAAGAAGCATCAATGTTTAATACTGAATGGCTAATTGAACGCGCTATCACGATACTTAATAGCGACATTATAATCAGTAATAAAATACCCACTAAAATACTTAAGTCTCTTGAATCACTTGAGTTGGTGACGGTTTCTTCAACCAGTGTATTAAACCTTTGCGCCGCTTTTTCTTTGTCTTGAGTCAAAAGCTCAGTAACTTGCTTAAAAATATCTGATTTCTTTTCAATGCTGTTCTTTGTTGCTGGCGATTGAAAATCGATTTCTTCGTTGATAAACCCTATGGATATTTTTCTAGCAATATCATTATATTCTTTACTTAATGAGACTAATTTAGAGGTATCGGAAAATGAAGACTCAAGTGAGCTAATACGCTTTAGGTTATCTGCAAGCACTGTAACTAATTGAGTTGCTTGAGAAATCAACTCTTCATCACCAAAAGAAACACTTTGATTATAAATTTCATCGATACGTTGCCAATTACTCACATTTTCACTGGTTAAATTAACAAGATGAATAGTGGTATTCTGAATTGTTTTTAATAATATTTGGTTTTTAGAAATAGCAGTAATATTAATAAGCAAGTTAATAACAAAACTCAAAATAGCGATGGCTAAAATTGCTAAAATTTTATGAAATATAGGTAGAGATTTAAAAAAATTCATATTTATCCTAATCGTAAATTGTGCACTAATCGTGATTTGTGCACTATACACTGTACATTGTTAAAATGCCTAGCGACCAAAGTCTTAATCTTTTAAAGTCATCAGAAAATTTACCGCTTTTACATCAATAAACATGTCTGCCGTAATTTGTAAACCGAATAAGCTTTCTGAATCTAGACTCTACCCGTATTCATAAGCAGAAACAATGGCGTAATCGGCGAGAAAAGTTATGGGTATACCATAATGTTCAACACCAGTTTCATTGAGTATCTTGCCCACACTCACGCTGGCAAAGCCTAAGAGCCTTGCTCCGCCTGGGCTATTCCTTGTAGTAAGCATAACGAGACGATTATTGATGTAGCAAGTGTACTATTATTCATGCCAGATTCTCTCTTAGTGTTACTGCTGAAATTAATTTTATATCTTTTAAAGAGTTAAGTTCAGAATTATCATAAAATCAAGAAGAAAGTTGCTTTGAAATAGTTTATAGGAGGGCACTGACAAGAAATGTTAGCAACAAAATAAGCGGCGGCTAACATTCCTTTAGGTAATTATAATTACTTTCTAAAATTGACACCTGATTGAGCTGAAAAATAAGCAAATAGAGTATAAACCGCTGTTGCTTGTTTTAAGTCTTCAGGGTTCACCTTGTCTAAGGTATCGTTTTCGGTGTGGTGATAATCAAAGTACTTTGTACCATCAGGTGCAAAATTCATACTCGGCATACCTGCCGCACTCATCACGCTCATATCTGATTGTGCTTGAGCATTATTATCATTTGATAGTTCAACGCCTAATGGAGCTAGATGTGTAGCAAGATCGTTAATCGCTGTTAGCGAATTTTTACCAACACCAGACGTCATTTTATAAATTTTACCAACACCAAAGTCCCACTCTGCGCCAATGATATGGTTTGCCATGTTATTTTCATGAAGCTCCATATATTTTTTAGCCCCTAACAAACCCACTTCTTCACCAGCAAAAAGAATGACACGAATCGTACGTTTCGGCCGTTGCGGTAATTGTGCGATATGATAAGCAGACGCCAACATCATAGCAACCCCCATACCGTCATCTAAGGCGCCCGTGCCAACATCCCAGCTATCAAGATGTGCGCCAATTGAAACGATTTCATCAGGGAATTCACTGCCGGTTATTTCACCGATCACATTAGCAGAAACGGCAGTCACTTTAGGGTCGGTATGACTGGTTAATTTTAAATAAAAACTGACTGGCATGTTCCGTTTTAATTGGTTAACAAGTAAGTCTGCATCTGGGTTTGAAATAGCTGCAGCGGGGATCTTATTCACATTGTCGTCATAACGCATAATACCTGTGTGAGCTATCCGGTTATTGTCTGTTCCAACAGAGCGCATAATTAATGCCGATGCGCCTTTTTTAGCCGCTACAACAGCACCACCGACACGCGTACCTACGGCTGGACCATAGCCATTACCGTCGATATGCTCTTCCATTTGATAAGAAACAAATGCAATTTTTCCGTCCAAACTATTGTCTGGTGCCGCGACTAAATCTGCTAATGTCTTAAAGTGAGCTACTTCCGCGGTAAGTCCTTCATCACTGGTAGCTATACTTCCACCCAGTGCAATAGCAACGATTTTGTGTGGATATGGTGAAATTATTTTAGCTTGAACTTCGCCGCGCTGCCAAAAGGTTCCGGTAACTTCTTCTGTCCATACTTTATCAAAGCCTAACGCTTTCATCTTACTTTGCGCCCAAATGATCGACTTCTTATCACCCTCAGAGCCCATTAACCGATGGCCCACTTCTGTGGTTAACGATTCCAAGACTTGATACGATAAATCAGACTGGAGAGCGGTATTTTTTAATTGTGTTAATGCTTTATTTTCTGATTTTGTCAGTGTTGCTGCTGAGCTCGATAAAGCTAAAAAAACACTGCTTAACACAAGTGTTTTTATGACTGATTGAAAAGGCACTTTCCGCATGATATTCCCTTTTATAAGTAATTATTGATCGTAGAATGCATTCAGTATCAAGAATCTTGCGACGACATGCAAATAGCTTCACCTTAAAAAAGCAACAAACTATCTTTATTGAACTATTTACTGTTTATTAAGGTAAAACTGAACTTCTTCGAAATTTATAACTCAATATTACATCAATAATTTTATGATATACAAGGAGGTTATATGTGAATAAATTAAGCAAAGGACTGATTTTCTCTACCATTTTTCATTTGATGATACTGGTTATTTTCACGCAACCGTTTTCTCAAGCCCCTTTACCCATAATCATAAAAAACAATCCCGGTAAACTTATCCAAGCGAGACTCTATTTCTCTTCTGTTGCTAAGCAGTCAAACTTTGCTTTTGAGACAGTGCCTGCGACCCTTATAAAAAAAGCACCAAAAGATAAAGCTAAAAGTAAAACTCAAACTCAAACGGTTAAGAAAATACCGTTAAAAAGAGAGGCCACCACCACAGCTAAAATATTGCCGAAGCAGATAAATAATAAAGAAGTGTTAACGAATGAGAGCTCAAGTAAAAGTATTTCACAAACTTCACTAAGGAAGCTGCGGCAACGTTTGAATAATCAAGCAAGCGAAAACGCGCAAAACGACAATTTCAATCAATACTTAACCCATAAAAATACTATTGCACCATCGATAACAAGGTTTAATCAACAACCCGATGCTAAAGCGAAAGTAAAGCAGGTAGATTGTAATAACAGTAAGGTTAATATCGTAATAACAGAGATATCAAATTTGCTTGGGGGGAGCGTTCGATGTAATAGCATGCCTGATTTAAAAGACTTCTTAGATAAAAGAAAGAAATAGGCACAAAAAAACCAGAGAGGATATCACTGGTTTTTTAATTAATATAAAACTAAATGGGATTAGATTGAGAAGGAAGAGCCACAACCACAAGTCGAAGATGCATTGGGGTTATTTACTAAGAATCGACTGCCTTCTAAGCCTTCAATATAATCGACTTCACCATCCACTAAGTATTGTAGACTCATCGGGTCAATAACCATAGTAACGCCTTTTTTAACGATGGTCATGTCACCATCGTTCACTTTTTCGTCAAAAGTAAAGCCATATGAAAATCCAGAGCAGCCACCACCTGTTACATACACTCTTAATTTTAATTCCGGATTCTCTTCTTCTGTTATCAAAGACAACACTTTAGTTGCGGCGGCATCGGAAAATTTTATCGGTAATTCAGGAGTTGACATATTACTCTACTTACAAAGATGTTTACGGGATTGTCTCAGAGCCATTATCTTAAACTTGACTAATTTAGTCAAGTATTCACTTGTTTAGTCTACTAACCCTAATAAAAAGTAATGTCTCACAAATATAACAAAAAAAATGCGCTATATTTTTCAATATAACGCATTGATCAGATTATTAATGAAAAATTAATTTTTTACTTTTCTACGGTAAGTAAAACCAGCCATAGCAAGTAACATTAATACAATAGTTTCTGGTTCTGGCACGGGCGTTGAACCACCACCTTGAGGAGCAAATGAAGCAACACCTTCAATAATGTCGTTAGCACATGTCATTGCCCAGCGAAAAGCAATTTGATTAGCGGTAGCAAGTGCTGTGCCGCTCACATCAAAAGAAAAGCTGACTTTACCATAGTCAACATTGTAATTTTGATACGAGTTAGATCTTCTACTCCAGTAAGTGTGTGTCAGTTGATAACTTGCTCGATTATCAACTGACCATGAAGATGAATCATGAACTATATCGCTGCTTCTATCAGCAAGCATTACCGCTTGGTTATCACGAGAACTAGTACCATGAAGATCAGATGAACTCACTACCTGATTACTGCCAAAGCCTGACTTTAATTGGCCAGTTCCTGACGTAAATTTACGTGCGCCACTAAGGTCGTAAACATAGTTCCAGTCAGTGCCGGTGTTTGAATCTGTAGCAGAATCAGTATATCTGTCACCCTTGTTTGGTTGGTTCCCATTTGGGTTCCAAGGAGATGTTGCTGTACCATTAAGGTCTTCATCAGCAGCCATAAACAAATCACCAAGTTTAATACCATTATTACCTATATCGTCATAAAATGACGTAAAGATATCAACACTTAACGTTGTACCATCACGAGAAACAAGCATTTTATCGATATCGTAACGAGACATGCCACCATTAACATCACTGCGGTGACCTGCTCCGATGTAATTATCCATAATTTTTTCACCGCTCACGTCAGTGGCAAACGCGTTAATACTTAACACTGAGAATGTAACAGCTGCAATCCATTTTAAACATTTCATATTTTTAAACCTACTTCTAAATACCGGCATCAATACATGTGCAATCAAAACACAAGATTATGTATAATTTATTATCTACTAATTCAGTCTTATTCAAAATTCAAGCCAATATGCAAAAAACCAATAACTTCAACAATATAGAGCAATAGATAGATAGATACTGACTATATTACCTAAAAGTGTAAAAATTATCGACAACTATTCTTTTCATCCATTAAACAATTGAAGATCTTCTAGATATTCATAATAACTCCGAGTATCCTTAACAATTGATTTTCATAAGAGAAATATTTAAATGACACCTTTAATAAAAACGACTTTAGCCTTACTCACTGGCACGCTTTTATTGCTGAGTACACATTCTCTAGCTTTTACCGAGCAAAATGCAGATAAACCTTATGAAGACGCCCTCGCAAGCTTTTATATCTCTGAACTGAACGCTGCAATTATTCATTTAAAGAATGCTTTAAAAAATGATCCTAAACATTTACCTTCAATGGTTTTACTCGCCGAAGTGTATATTGCGATGGGAGATGGCGCTTCCGCTGAAAATCAGTTAGAAAAAGCCCAAAATAATAAAGCCGATGAAAGTAAGGTACTTCCTTTAATGCTCGAGGCTTATCTGTTACAACAAAAATATAAAGAAGTGATTAATGCCCCTATTGCTGCTGACACCCAAAAAAAACAGCTAAATAAAATTGCGATATTGCAAGGAAGAGCTTTTATCGCGATGAATAATTTAGCGCAAGCAAGAATATTATTTCAAGAAGCATTAGAACATGTCCCTAATAGCATAAAAGCACAATTAGGCCTCGCACAAGTATACTTGCTTAAAGGAAACATAATTCAAGCGAGAGCTTACCTTAGCCAAGTACTAACGGTATCTCCAACAAATAGTATTGCTTTAACAATGCTTGCTAATATAGAACAGCAAGTAGGCAATAAATTAGAGTCATTGAATATTATTTCTCAGGTTATCGAATTAAACAATAAGGATTTCCCTGCGCTACTAACACGAGCAAGTCTATATATTGAGCTAGGCAACTTTCAACTTGCCTTGAACGACATTGATGTTATTACAACAGAAATCCCTAATGAACCTAAAGCTAATTATTTAAAAATAATCGCAAACAGTGCGCTAGGAAATACAAAGGAAGTAGACGAAACAACCGCTCATATTAATGTGGTATTAACCGGTTTACCTGAAGAGATAATGAAACAAAATCCGGTCTATCTTTATTTAGCTGGCGTACTAAGTTTCCAACAACAAGAAAATCTTAAAGCTCAAGAGTTTTTGCAAAAATACCTTGCCATCATTAATAATGATACAAGAGCATTAAAGTTAGCGGCCCAAGTCGAGCTATCATTAAATAGCCCATTTCGAGCGAAAACATTATTGGTAAAATCAAAGTTAGTCGACCCCGATGATATCGAAACCTGGTCTCTACTTGGGCAAACTTATACAATACTAGGTGAGCTACAACTTGCTGAAAATTATCTAATTGACGTTGTTAATAGTAATAAAGACGACCCAAAGGCTTTGTTTGACTTAGCAAACTTAGAGATGCTAACCGGGAAATTTTCACAAGCGATTATTCACCTTGAACAGGCAAAATCACTCGATACCAACGTAAGCTTAATTGTACTATTGGCAGAGGCTTATCAGAAAAACAATCAATTTGAACAAGCACTTGAACAATTAGACCTTGCACTAACATTACAAAATGACGATAGCGTTTTACACTTACGAAAAGGTATCCTCTTAGGTCGATTAAACAAGCATCTTCTGGCAAAAAAGTCACTGGAACAATCTTTAGCTTTAAACCCAAATAATCTTAGAACGCTTGTTCATTTATCAAGAATAGATGTTATTGAGCAACAGCCTGAAAAAGCTATTGAGAAAATCAATAAAAAAGTGTCTGAATTAAAAGAGCCAAATGCATTTTTATTAATCGAGCTAGGCAATATACACCGCATAACAAAAAACAATAATGATGCACTAGATGCATACAAAAAAGCGTTTAGTGTTGATAACAATAACCCAACAGCATTAATCAACATCATTGAGATGCAAGTAATGCTTGGTCAGCTAAAAGAAGCTATAACGCTGACAAATAAATTTTTGAACAAAAACAATAAAGTTGGAAGTGTTTATTTAGCACTCGCTAATTTATATATGGCTGATAAAGCCTATGAACAGGCTTTTAGCACTTTTGAATTAGCCGTAAAGAACAGCAATGACAAATCAAATGTTTATAATGTTTTTGCTGATGCACAATTGTCCCGTTCTGATTTTGAGGGAGCCACTCTCAGCTTAAAACGCTCGATTTCATGGAATAGCGAAAACGTTGACTCATATTTAAAGTTGTTTGATATTTACGTAGAGCAAAAAAATGAACAGCTTGCTTTAGATATTTTACAAAGCATATCTGAGAGAAGTACTAACCTTGTTTTTTTGAAAAATTTAGAAGGTGACTTATACCGCCAATTAGGAAAACTTGATAAAGCCGAAAAATTATTTTTGGCTTCCTTGAAAAAAAGTAAAAACCGACAAGCAGTTTATGGTTTGTACCGTGTTTATAAACAACAAAAGCAATTTTCAAAAGCACTTAGTTTACTGACTGACTGGACTAACGATAATCCACAAGATATTACTTCTCAAATAGCTATAGCCGACACGCTAGTCGCTACAAACCAACTTCAGCGTGCCGCTGAAAAGTACCAAAATTTAATTAAAGAATTTTCTGAAATGCCTATTTTATTAAATAATGCGGCACAGGTCTTTATTAAATTGAATCAGTTCCCACAAGCATTAGCTTATGCTGAAAAGGCACATAATAAATTACCTGATAACGTAGCGATAATGGATACACTTGCATGGTCTTACACATTAAATGAACAAGCAGATTTAGCACTGCCTATATTCAGACAAGTCATTATTAAAGATTTTAATAATGCCGAAATAAAATATCACTTAGCTGTCGCTTTATATCAATTAAACCGTAAAGGTGAAGCGAAAAAATATTTGAAAACGGCAATAGAAAGTGAAAATGCTTTTCCTAATAAATCAGATGCGATAGCGCTCATGAAAAAGCTTTCTGGGGAATAAGATAGTGGGCTAAAAACACGTCGTATTACGGCGTGTTTTTTAAGAGTTCGCCCCAGATAAAACTTTCATCTAATCGCTGATATTTCTGCCATTTATTTTTTGGTAAAATAGTCGCTAATTCTAACTTTTCTGGGAGAAAGTTTTCAGGCAGTGTAAACTCACCTTCAACGATTTGAAAGTACTGAAAACTAAATGATAAATCTTTCTTTGTCGACGCAGATATTTGGCTTAATTTTAATTGACTAGGCTCATTATTTAAACTGCCGAACAAGGTGAAGTCGACATACCCTTTAGCAAATCGTTTGCGCAACTGCTGTTGTACTAATACTATTTGAAAACGAAAGTGATGTGGGCTGGCTGTTGGGTGCAACAGAAGTCTATCAATGACTAAACCATCAACTGTTTTTTCTGGTGCCATCACTTTCTCATAAAAAGCGAGTTCTTTCTTAACTTCGTAATGTTCAGACTCCATCATTTTTAAAAGCTCTTGAGAGTGTTGGTTAGCCATACGTTCAACTTCTAACTCCACTTCAAGGGTATTTATTTGACTGCTTTGCTCAACATTTTTTTCATATAATTTACTCAATCGCGTTTGCTGTTGTGCTAACGTTTTAACTTGATAGCCATGATAAAAATTCCCAACACGATAACCACTGTAAAGACAGATAGCAATAATGAGAAGAAGTAAAAGTGCGGAACGGAATGCGCCTAAACGAACAACAACCGTATTTAGATTTATTTTTGCTAACCAATTCATTTGAAAAGTATTATGATATCCAACGAGTTAATAAATATTTTTAGGCTAAAACAATAAAGGTGAACCCTTTCATTATTATGATATCGCTCTCTTTACTTAGAAAACGTTTAGCCCTACCGAGAACTTCCTGGCAACTTTGTTTGTTAGCCGCTATAGGTGGCGCTGCGTCAGCACTTCTAGTTGTACTATTTACCATTAGCATTGAGACAATTCAAAGCTTTTATTTAAGCCAAAGAGATAACTATACCAGTTTAGATGCGTTAAGTCGTTTCGATTTACCCATAGTCGGCGGATTAGTTATTTTATTTTTTGCTTGGTTAACGGGCTACCAATATTTACGTACCGGTATTCCTTTTGTATTACACCGATTAAAAGTGGCTAACGGTATTATTCCATTTCGCAATACTATTAATCAATTTTTTGGCAGTGTTGTTGCGTTAGCCTCTGGATTCTCAGTCGGTAAAGAGGGGCCCGCTATACATTTAGGCGCCGCTTGTAGCAGTTATATTGGTAATAAACTAAACCTCCCATTCAACACGATACGCACACTTTGTGCCTGCGGAATTGCCGCGGGAATTGCCGCTTGTTTTAATACTCCCATTGCTGCGGTTATTTTTGTAATGGAAGTAATATTACGTGAATATAAAGTACATATTTTTATTCCGGTGATGATCGCGGCTCTTATCGGTTCAATGATCACCCGAAGCATTTTGGGGTCGGCACATGAATTTGCCTATTTTGATAAAATATCCCTTAGCTTCCATCATTATCCTGCACTTGTGTTACTAGGATTAATACTCGGTTTATTAGCGTATGGCTTTAACCGGTATTTAGTCCTCATCATAAAATATTCAAGCTCAATACATATAGTGCCTCGTATTATGTTGGCGGCATTTATTACAGGAACGTTAGGTTTTTTTGTGCCATTTGCTATGGGTACCGATTTAGGAGCAATAACCTTTGCGTTAGAAAATAATCTTCATATACAGTTATTACTTGGTTTATTATTTGCCAAAATCCTCATGACAATTACCGCATTAGGCTTAGGTATTCCAGGAGGTATTATTGGTCCTATTATTGGTATAGGTGCAATTGCAGGTACTTGTGTGTCAGTACTGGTTACTGGTTACTTACCCGGAGAAAATCTTGCAGGCGACTATGCGTTAATGGGGATGGCTGGCTTTCTAGCGGCAACACTAAACGCGCCACTGGCGGCACTATTAACCGTTGTGGAGTTATCGAATCAGTTAGAGGTCGTTGTGCCTGCAATGATCGTTATAACCACTGCCTGTGTATTTTCAGGCCAGTTTTTCAAAAACCGATCTATTTTTGTTATGCAACTTGAACAACAAGGGCTAAAATATCGGAAGTCGCCTATTGAAAAATCATTACAACGTATCGGTGTTTTGGGTGTTTTACAGGAAAACATCAATGTCTATCAACAAGAATGTCCCAAAGAAGTTTTAAGAGCGCTAGAGAAAGTTGAGTTATTAAATCATGTTATTATTCAAGCATCGCCCGCAACAGAAAGCATCACTCCTTACTCAATATTTACATGGTTAAAAATTGAACACAATTCAGCCGCGAGCGCTGTCGAAATAGTCCCCTTGCGATTAATCCCTTTGCAAAGTCAATCAACATTAGCTGAAGCTTATTTAGCCCTGATTGAGCAACGTGATGGTGGTGTGTACATTTACGATGAAGACCCTAACAACATCTTAGGCATCATTACCTTTGAACAGATCCGAAGTTATTTATTAGAAGGAAAAACAACAGTATGACCACTCTTTTATGGTTAAAAGCTTTTCATGTATTTTTTATGGTCGCTTGGTTTGCAGGGATTTTTTATTTACCTCGACTCTTTGTTAATCATGCTGAAACAACGAGTCAAGTTGTTGCAAATCACTTAAAAGGGATGGAAAAACGCCTGCTATATTTTGTTACCCCTTTTGCATTATTAACGGTTTTATTAGGTATAGCATTAATTTATCATTATGGTTACGCTTGGTTTATCGCCTCAAAATGGTTACACCTAAAAGTGACTCTAGTTATGTTACTTTTGGCTTACCATGGTTATTGCTTTAAATTAGTTAAAGATTTTAAAGCAGATAAAAACATACGTTCTGGCAAGTTTTATCGCTTTTTTAATGAGTTTCCCGTACTTATCCTGCTCGCGATAATATATTTAGTCTATTTAAAACCGTTCTAATGATTCACTTTTAATTATATTTCTATTTTATAGCGCATACAGAAACTTTACCGGTCATGACGTTCTCTTAGATCTTGATCAACGATAATGTATTCTCAATATTCCCAAATTGTGCTATATTGTGGCCTCAAAAATAGTCGCAGTCTTATAATTTTAGGTAACTTTTTATGATGAAGTTTGAAGGTAGTCACATCCTTTCTGTTTCGCAGTTTAATCGCGATGCTATCTCTCGTATTTTGGAAGTTTCATCGCTAATGGCACCTTATGCCATGCGTAAAAAACGCTGTCATGTTTTAGAGGGTGCAATTCTTAATAATCTATTCTTCGAACCTAGTACCCGAACTCGTGTCAGTTTTGGTGCAGCATTTAACCTTTTAGGAGGTTCTGTTCGTGAAACTGTTGGTCAAGAAAATTCATCGCTAAGTAAAGGTGAATCTCTCTTTGATACCGCACGTGTTATTAGTGGTTACTCTGATGTTATTGCGATGCGACACCCAACAATGCACTCTGTTGAAGAGTTTTCAAAAGGCAGCAGTGTCCCTGTTATTAATGGGGGTGATGGCGCTAATGAGCATCCAACTCAAGCGTTACTTGATTTATTTACCATTCAGTCTGAAATGGCGCCACACAATAAAACATTAGACGGTTTAAATATTGTCTTGATGGGTGATCTCAAACACGGAAGAACCGTACATTCACTGTCTAAATTACTCAGTTTATATAAAAATATGAAAGTGACGATGATTTCACCTGACGCGCTTAAGATGCCTGACAGTATAATTTCATCACTCACCAATGCGGGTCATGAAGTGGTGATCACTGATAAAATTGAACATAATTTATCGTGTGACATTATCTATCAAACGCGCATTCAGCAAGAACGCTTTGCCAGCAAAGATGAAGCTAACTTATACCGTGGCCACTTCAGCTTAAATAAAGAAGTTTATCAGCAGTTTTGCCAAGAGCACACTGTCATCATGCATCCATTGCCGAGAGATTCTCGTCCGGAAGCCAACGAACTTGATAGCGATTTAAATGATTTAGATAATTTAGCTATTTTCAGACAAGCCCAAAATGGCGTACTTGTGCGCATGGCATTATTTGCTTTAACACTGGGTGTAGAAAATAAGCTTAGCCAATTTGAAAAACCTGTGACCTGGTACACCAACAAATAAATAAATTTTAAGTATATAAGCGATAACAGTTTTACTAACAATCGCTTTATAACTAACAAAGTAGGCAATTTTATGAACCATTCAGAACAACTTTTTAACAGCGCAAAACAAATAATTCCGGGTGGCGTAAATTCGCCTGTCCGTGCCTTTAATGGTGTTGGCGGTACGCCTTGTTTTATTAAGCGCGCTGAAGGTGCTTATATTTATGACGCTGATGATAAGGCTTATATTGATTATGTTGGCTCTTGGGGACCGATGATTTTAGGTCATAACCACCCAGCTATTTTAGCGGCCGTGATTGAAACGGCTAAAAATGGCTTAAGCTTTGGAGCACCAACCGAGCTAGAAGTTACCATGGCAGAAAAAGTGCGTGAATTAGTACCATCAATGGAACGCATTCGTATGACCAGCTCAGGCACAGAAGCAACGATGAGCGCAATTCGGTTAGCACGTGGCTTTACGGGACGTGATAAAATTTTAAAATTTGAAGGTTGCTATCATGGGCATTCTGATTCGTTATTAGTCAAAGCAGGGTCAGGTGCACTAACCATGGGCGTGCCAAATTCTCCAGGTATTCCTGTTGACATTGCCAAGCACACATTAACGGTTAGTTTTAATAATATTGATGAAGTTCGACAAATTTTCGCTAAATATAAAGATGAAATCGCCTGTATTATTGTCGAGCCTGTTGCCGGAAACATGAACTGTGTTCTTCCCGTAGAAGGTTTCCTTGAAGGTCTACGCGAAGTTTGTGATGAACATAAAAGTGTATTGATTTTCGATGAAGTAATGACCGGCTTTCGTATAGCACTAGGCGGGGCTCAAGCACATTACAATATTGTCCCTGATTTAACGACTTTAGGGAAAGTGATTGGCGGCGGTATGCCTGTGGGCGCCTTTGGCGGTAAAAAAGAAATCATGGACTACATTGCGCCTATTGGCCCTGTTTACCATGCAGGTACCTTATCAGGTAACCCTATCGCTATGGCTGCCGGTTTAGCGGCGTTAAATGAATTAAGTATCGGTGACAAGCACGAGCAACTGAGTGCATCAACTGAAAAGCTTGCTATGGGCTTAAAAGCAGCCGCTGAACGCAATGGCGTATCGTTAAGCATTAACTATGCGGGTGCAATGTTTGGTTTTTTCTTTACTGACTCACAAGAGCCTGTTACTACTTTTGAACAAGCAACCGCTTGTGATACAGATAAGTTCAGACGTTTTTTCCATTTAATGTTAGAAAACGGCATCTACTTGGCACCTTCATCTTATGAGGCGGGATTTTTATCGATGGCTCATACTGATGTAGAGATTGAATTAACGTTAGCTGCTGCTGATAAGTGTTTTGCACAGTTATAATTTCAGCAACAGTTTCAGCTTGTAATCGAAAATTACTGTTAATGTGTAAAGATGTACAGATACCTTAAAAACGGGATATTTCAGCAAGACGATACTGAACAAAAAAGGGATAGCTAATCGCTATCCCTTTTTTATGAGTTTAATTTATCTTTACTACCGACAATTCATTTTCTAGCCAATGGTAAGCTTGTTGCCAGCCCAATTCTAAACCTGAAAATACTGGATATTTCCATTGATCAAATGAACGACTCGCTTGGAGTTTTTTGGTCACTAATCTACTTTTTTCAGAATAACAGACAAAAGCAAGCGCCTTTAATCCTTCATAAGAGGCAACAGAAAGTTTTGCTTCATAAGTATAGGTATAATTATTTATACGGTTAATAAGCAAAGCAAAATCGCCTTCGACGTTATTATTCACAAACTCATGGCACTCTTCTACCATCTCCAGTGTCATTTCAACGCCTTCATCGGCGGTAACTTCAATAACATTATTTGCAAATATATTATAGAAGCCAAAACTTAAACGATGTTTCATTTTATACTCACGTATTCATTGAAAAACATATCAATCCATTACGGTTAACTAGCAATCCTTATGCAAGCTAGTTTTGTATACAATAGTCACTGTTTAAAAGACATGCAAGAAATCAGCTAATAAAAAGCCACTATTACACTAAATCTGTAGCCCTAATCGGTAAAAAGCTGCTCAAACCAAGAGAGTTTGTTCTTATTTTTTTCTGCCTTTTTTCCTAAACAATGAGGCTCAATTAACAAGCCTGTTGTTATTGCAGGATAAGTAATCATTTCAGCACACTCTACACTCACCGCTATACCACTAGTAGACTCAAAATCTGTCAACACAACATTTTCAGGCATTAAACGAGCTTTATTGATCACGCCATTTTTTCTCATAAACTCTGCAAATAACACTAACGCACCACTACTTCCGGTTAAGTGGGTCGGTTTGTTATCGTCACGCCCCAACCAAGTGGTGACTAAATTTTCGTTATCATAACCGACAAACCAACTATCTCTTTGCTCATTAGTCGTACCTGTTTTACCCGCGACTTCTGCACCATTTAAACGCCAAGTAAGCGACTTCGCTGTTCCTTCTTTGGTCACTTGTGATAATGCATGGTCGAGTAAATACATACCTTGTGTGGAGAACAATTGCTCTTCTTGTGATTCAAATTGCCATAACGTTACACCTTTCGCTGAAACGATACGATCAATCGCATGGCTATTACTTTTAAAGCCTTGATTAGCGATCGGTAAATAAAGCTGATTAATTTCAAAAGGCGACAAGCTTAAAGAGCCTAACAATATACTTGGTCGGGTAACGATATCGTCAGGATAGCCTAAAACATGAAAAATATTAGCGACATTCTCTAAGCCCAATGCCATTCCTAAGTTGACTGTTGGCACGTTAAGCGATCTCACTAGAGCATCAAATAAGCTGACCTTACCTTCAAATTTCCCATTATAATTTTTGGGTCGCCACTCTTTACCACCATCACTGACAAGTACGATAGGCTCGTCTTTTAATAATGTGGCAAAGTTGTATTGTTGATATCGTTCTAGTGCTGCCAGATATATTGCTGGTTTTATTAATGAACCTATTGGGCGCTTAGCGTCCAATGCACGATTAAAGCCTGCATAGCCTGATTTTTCATCACCCACTAGTGCTTTAACTTCGCCTGACTTTATATCGGTAACCACCATGGCAAGTTGTAACGACTGTCCTTTATTGAGTTTCACTAAATCAGGCATTTTTTTAGCTATTGTTTGCTCTGCGTTCATTTGTGTCGCAATTGAAAAACCAGTAAAAACTCGCACCCCAGCTTGTTGCTGAAAAGTAGAGAGCTTTTCAGCCAGTTCTTTTTTTACCAATTGTAAATACGCAGGAAACTTTTTGTGTATTAAACGACGAGATTCACGGACAGATAAAGGCGAGACGACCGCCGCTTGATAATCTTTTTGTGAAATCAATTCATTTTGATACATTAAGAGTAAAACAAGATCACGTCGCTTTTTCGCCTTGTTAGGGTGCCGCCACGGATCATAATAACTAGGTCCTTTAACTTGTCCAACAAGCATTGCCATTTGTTCAATCGTTAAGGAATGCACTGATTGACCAAAATAAAACTTAGCTGCCAAACCAAAACCATAGATACCATTGGCATAGTGTTGCCCTAAGTAAACTTCATTTATGTAGGCTTCAAGTAGTTGATCTTTACTGTATCTAAGTTCAAGAATAATTGACATAACGGCTTCGTTGACTTTACGCCACAGTGTTTTTTCTCGAGTTAAAAACATATTTTTAACTAGCTGTTGAGTTAACGTACTCCCGCCCTGAACCGTTCTTCCCGCGCGAATATTAGCAATTAAGGCACGAAAAATACCTAAGGGAGAAACCCCAGAATGAAAATAGAAATCACGGTCTTCAACTAACAACAAAGTATCGATAAGTTTTTCTGGCAATGCTTGAAGTGGAACTATTACACGATCTTCTTTGTTTTCAGGAACTAAACGTCCCAGTAAGAACGGTTCAAATGAAAAACGTGTAATTTCATCTTGATCATCAAGTATCGAGAGTATTTTGTTACCTGAAATATGGAGCGTAAATCGCTGTGCAAACGTATTGCCATCGCCAAAATCAAAAGGTCGACGATAGACAATAAGTTTGGTGGTCGACAAAGCAAATTCACCAGGGTTAATCGCTTGCTGCTTTCTCTCGTACCCTGACAAAAGCAAATTTTTCTTGAGTTGATCCAATGATGCTTTATCACCCACTCTAACACTTTCTACTTTCCCATAAACTTGTACGGGAATATTCCAGCGTTGCCCTTCAAATTTATCCTTTACCTTACTGTCGAGATAAATCGCATAAAA
Organism: Colwellia sp. Bg11-12; assembly: GCF_014076955.1. Taxonomy (NCBI): domain Bacteria; kingdom Pseudomonadati; phylum Pseudomonadota; class Gammaproteobacteria; order Alteromonadales; family Colwelliaceae; genus Colwellia; species Colwellia sp. Bg11-12. The sequence goes on along the minus strand of NZ_JACGUZ010000059.1, from coordinate 333,256 downwards.
GCTGAATAGAAAAATGAATGTAATAAACACCTTCAAAGCGGTATGCCAACACCAATTTACCCAAGAAGTGCTAGGCGTTGTATTTTTTTGAGTCTCTTTTTTCAAATGATTAACCATTCCAAACTGTACTTTTATCGATGAATAAAGCGAACGCTTTACATATGTTTTTTAACACGATTAGTTGCTTGTGCATTGGCTGGGTCGTCTGGCCAAAAGTGTTTAGGGTATTTTGCTTTCATTTCTTTTTGTACTTGCTTGTAGCTCCCTTGCCAAAAAGCGACAAGGTCTTGTGTCACTTGAATAGGCCTTTTAGCGGGTGAAAGTAGTTCGATAATCAGATCAATTCCCTTTTTATGTTTATTGTCACCGACATTAGGCGTAATACTCACGCCATAAAGCTCTTGCATAGGTAACGAAACAATAGGCGCTTGCTCTGCACTGTAACGAATAGGACAGCGTCTTCCTGTTGGACCAACAAAAGATTCTGGAGCGATTTTATCCAATGATTTTTGCTGGTTATAATCAAGTAACGATAATAATGCAGACGACAAATTTACTTTATCTAACTGGGTTTTATTCTTTATATCACCCATAAAAGGGACCAACCATAAAGGTAAGCTTTGTAATAATGCACTTTCTTTAACATCTGGAAAATTTAAATGCCGTTGTGTTTGATTAATCCATCGCCAGCGACTTAGTAACTGTTGATCCTCATCACGCCAATTAAGGTATGACAAACCGTGTTTCTCAATTTGTTGTTGCCATAAATGAGCGATTGCCTGGTGGTTTATTTTCTCGTTACTGGGTTTCTCTGACAAGACAATGGCCCCAAGTACCGTTTGCTGTTTAGCATTAATGCGCTGTGTTTTTGGGTTGTAATTAAGCTGTTTTATTTGTTGCTCAACAATGATTCCCCAAGCAATAAGCTGTTCAATATCAACAGGGGCGGCAAGCCTTACTTGTAATTTTTGTTGATATTCAGCTAAATTAGCAGCAACAATATAAAGTTCACTCGCAAGCGCATCTTGATCATTTATAAACAGACCTTTACCATTTTCAGCCAGAAAATGTCCGTATTGCTCACGCTTTTTAGCAATACGTTCCGGATAAGCTAAGGCCAGTAATACGCCGGTTAATTCAAGTGGTAAACTCGATAAATCAGTAACGAATACTTTATTAACTTTTTGTAAGTGCTTTTTTGTTTGCAGAAAAAATGACTGATACCTTTTACTTTTTGACTGATAAATTAACTCGCTCAAACGATGGCGTAAATCACAATCAGTAAATGCGCGCTCTCCACGAAATATATCTCGGTCTTCAAGTAATGACGCTAATAGAGCCGCGAGGTTTGTGAAGCCCACACATTGATATTTTTTTTCTAATTCCGCCGCTCTAACAATCATTTTAGCAAAGCGAGGATGACAAGCAAAACTAGAAACACTTTTACCAAGTTGGGTTAAATTTCTTTTTTCATCAAGTAACTGCAACTTTTGTAATTCATGCCATGCTTGAGTTTCAACAACTTTTGCAGGGAGTTCCATCATGGGGAGTTCGTTAAGTTTTTTAACCCCCCAACGAGCAGCCTCTATGACCATTGGTAGTAAATCAGCTTGTTGAATTTCGCTAATACTTTGTTCATTTCTGCGATAAAAATCTTCGCTGGTGTAAAGACGAATACATTTACCCGCCATCATTCGCCCAGCACGCCCCATACGTTGTATGGCAGAGGCCTTGGAAATATTACGTTGCTGAAGCTGATTCGTTAATGTTTGTCTGTCGTAAACCGCAATTTTTTCTAACCCACAGTCTATAACCAAATCAATCCCTTCAATGGTTAAACTTGTTTCTGCAATATTCGTCGCTAAAACAATTTTATGTAGCCCTTGTTCAGTCGCGGCAATTGCCTGTTGCTGCTGCACAAGCGTTAAGTCACCATATAAAGGACATAATAAAAAATGTTTCGGTAATAGTTCGGCTAAGTTATCAGCAAGAAAACGAATATCGGCAATGCCAGGTAAAAAAACTAAGATAGAACCTTGATGGGTATTTATTGCGTTTTTGCAAACATTTACCGCATGCTCTCGCCATAAACGACTATTTTTAACTGGTGAATAACTGACGTCGATAGGAAAACTACGACCTTCACTGGCCATTGAAACAGCATCAGGTAATTGTTTCAAAATTTCATTGGTCGCTAACGTTGCAGACATTAATAATATTTTTAAGTCGTTACGTAACCCTTGCTGAACATCTCGCGCTAATGCAAACGCTAAATCTGCATTTAGCGATCGTTCATGAAATTCATCAAAAATAACCAATGCACAATCTTCAAGCTCAGGATCATGCTGAATGATTTGTGTAAAGATCCCTTCGGTGATCACTTCAAGCTGAGTCGTTTTAGAGACTTTACTTTCATTTTTTAGCCGATACCCTACCGTTTTTCCAACTGGCTCGCCGAGTTGTTTAGCTAAAAAGCAGGCAACGGTTTTAGCTGCTAAACGACGTGGTTGTAACAAGTATATTTTTTTATTTTTAAATTGATCAAGGGCTAATAACCATAACGGTAAGCGTGTTGATTTACCTGCACCTGGCGGAGCAGATAACACGAGGGTTTGATACTGCGTTAGCGCATCAAGAAGTTCCGTTTTGATATTTTCTATAGGTAATGGATAAACAGACATTTTAGTTTTATATGAAATATTATGGCGTAACAAGCTGGCTGTTACTCTACCACAAACGTTTCAAGCCATATTGTTATATTTTGTTCACTCGCCATAAAGTAATGAATATAATTTCCTGCTAAGGGTAAAATAAGTCGTCCTAATTATTACCTGCTATATGAATTACTTGTGCATTGTTTGTTGAGATATGGCAACAAAAAAAAAGCACAATAATCTGCATTATTGTGCTTCTAGCTATTAAAAATGAGTGAAAAACTACTTAATTAACTCAGCAATAGTCGCAATACCTAATCCTGTGCCACCGGCGCCCCAAAGACTCGTACTATTACCGTTATAAGCGGCCGCTAAATCAAAATGCAACCAGCCCGCGCCGTCATTATCGACAAAACGAGATAAAAAGCCTGCGGCATTACTTGCACCACCTGCACCACCACCTGGTATAGGACGACTGTTTGCCGTATCTGCAAATTCAGATGGACATTTTTCTTCATGCCAAGGTTCTAAAGGAAGTTGCCATATTGGCTCATTTACTTGTTCCGCGATTTTTTTAGCTTGTTCAGCGGCTTCGTTATCTAAAGTAAATAACGCGTTGTAGTCACCACCTGTTGCCATAACTGCAGCACCTGTAAGTGTTGCAGCATCAATAATAAGAGGCGCCTTAGTTTCGCTAGCGGCTAATAAACCATCGGCTAAAACTATACGACCTTCAGCATCGGTATTGGCAACTTCTATCGTTACCCCGTTTTTATAAGTTAAAATATCACCGAGTTTATAAGCATCATTGCTCACCATGTTTTCAGCACAGCATAAAAATAATTTAACGCGCTTATTTAAACCTTGTCTGATCGCTAAGGCCATCGCACCAGCAACAACTGCGGCTCCGCCCATATCACATTTCATGTCAAACATGCCGGCGTTTGACTTCAAGCTGTAACCGCCACTGTCAAATGTAATACCTTTACCCACTAAACAGGCTGAAACGGCTGCATCAGGGTTACCCGTTGGGTTAAAATCAACTTCTAATAGACACGGCTTATTAATACTACCTTTACCAACATTATAAATGCCCACCCAGCCTTGCTGCTGTAATTCTTCACCTGAGATAAGGTTGCTGGTTACATAAGCGGGTGCTTGTGCATTAATATAGTCAGCCGCTAACTCAGCTAATCTAAGCGGGTATAATTCTGAAGGTGTTTGATTAATTAAATCGCGGCTCCAAGCAAAAACAGCTAATTTGTCGTTCAAGCGATTTACACATTCACTGCTACCCGTAAATTCAACATTAGTTAATTTACCAACACAGGTAAAACCTAAAGCAAAACTCCATTGAGCCTCTTCTTGCCAGTTTTCTCCTGATAAACGCGCGTGCTTCACGCCAAGCTTCTCAATGCTTCGTGCTGCTTTTTGAATTTGTCTTGAAGAAGATCTGTTTGAATCTTTCAAACAAATATAAAGCGCGTTATCAACAAACTGAACAAGGTTTTCACTTTGCCAGTTATCATTATTACTCTGTTTTGATAGGTAAATATTGGTTACTTGGGTCATAAGACTTCCTGAGCATGATAATTATCATCTCTAGTTTATACTTATCCTAAAGTAAAACCGATATTTTTTGAAAAGTCGTTATGGGCTTAATGTAAACTTAACCTAAAAAAATTATCTGCAATAAACTTAGGCGGATACTTGTTGATAATAATAAGCCACTAGCTCAGAATTAATTACGATACTCCTCTCACTATATTTTTATAATTAAGCAGAGAAATACTTACATATTCTTTAAGTTTTTTTACATTATGCTATATTAAAAAAATAATTTTTTTGAGAATATTTTGACATGATCTTGAGCGCAATTAAGATTACCGTGTTTGCAGCTTTGTATTCATTGTGTTTATCACTTTATGCCCAAACTCAGCAACTTAATGTGGTTGGGGAGTATATTTCTGGTGCTACAAATCATGATGGTACTGGGTATCAATTCGAAATGGTTAAAGCTATTTTTGAGCCGCTAGGGTATCAAGTCAATATTAATGTCTATCCCTATCAACGGGCCTTAAAGGAAGTCGAACATGGGCAAGCTGATATGATGATAGGTATGATTAAACATAGTAATATGTCAACTCTATTTTCATTCGTTCCCCATGAAGCAGACAAGATTCTTGCTATCTATCGAGACGATAACGTCTTAAATTGGCAAGGCTTATCAACACTTAAGAATAAAAAACTAGTGATGTTACCGAGCATATCTGAAAATGCCAAAGAACATCTTCCCATACTTAATAATCAAGTTCGCGTCGTAAATACCCCCATTCAAGCGCTTAAAATGCTAAAACATGGTAGAGCTGACTTTATCATTATGACACAAGCTGAATACAGAGACATTGATGACTCAGAAGCGAGATTTAAATCACAAATCATTGGTTTTATCGATATTCATGCAGCTTTCACCGATTCGATTTCAGGCGTTAAATTTAAGAAAGTTTGGGATGAACATTTCATCTCATACTTAAAATCTGACAAAGCCAAGTCAACATTTAATCGTTGGGGGGTATCTAAAAATTATGTGACGACACTTAACTATCTCACGGGGACAACCGATGAAACGCCCCAGCTTTACCCCTTAAAATAGCGCTGAGCTATTTAACAACAAGATATGCCAGTGTTAGTGGTAAAAGGGGTGCTTCAGCACCCCTTTTACCGTCTTACTTACTTGATAAACCTATTGGGTGACCTTAATACGCTCAATTAAGTTTTCAAGTTTCGAATCTTTACCCATAGAAAAGTCTAATTGAACTAACAGCCCCTCAACCTTATGACCAACGGCTGAGTATTTCCATTTTTCTAAGGCACTTACTGCTGATTTGTCAAAAACATAAGCGGGCTTTGCATTCACCACCTCAACATTTGTCACACTTCCGTTTGCGGTTACATCAAACTTTAATACCACTGAACCTTCCATACCTTCTTGTGCCGCTTTTATTGGGTACTTAGGATTCACACGCATAACAGGTTTAAGGTGAGTTGACTCTGTTGCTTTTTCTCCAACATTGTCATGTTGATTTCCTGCGTAACTTAGCCCTGAAAGCAGTGTTATAGTTGTCAGTATTGCGACAACGAGTAATGATTTAGAGGTTTTTTTGTTGGTTTTTAAATTGTTAATTCGTTCTAACATAATTTGTTTATCTCCATGCTTTTTAAAGGATAGTTGGGCGAATGCTAATGACGGTGTCGACTGTGCCGCCACTAATAGTGCTTTACTATAATTAATCCTGCTCTCTTTTGGTTTGCGCGCCAGAACGAGTTGATCACAGGAGAGTTCTTGATCTTGGCGAAACCTAAAATAGGCTAACCAAGCAAGAGGATGGAACCAGAATAACGTTAAGCAAGTTAGCGCCATGAGATTCCAATAAATGTCATTCCGATCAAAATGACAAATTTCATGTTCCAAAATAAGTTTCTGTTGCTCTACACTGTAAAGCTCAGAAAAATTCTCTGGAATAATAAGTTTTTGCTTCACTAATCCAATAAGCATCGGACTGTATGTACTTGAGCTTTGATAGAGTGATACTTTTTGAGGTATAGCTAATGGCATCGATGATTTATCAATGTTCGTTAACTTAAGGTGCTTATTAAATATAGAATAAGTGAGCAACCAATAAGCCATCATTGAAACAACAACACTTAACCATATGTATAACATCCAAGCCACAGAAAGATGCTGCTGAAGCGCCACTGTCGGCTTAACCCAGTAGCGTTTAATTTCAGCGACATTAGAGAGGGTGTTTTGCTGCCATGGCAGTGGTAGGCTATATATAACTAAACCTAAAGGCACCATTAGCCATAATAAGTAAGTATTGCTCGCCCCTAATGATTGTATGAGCCATTTATGCCCAGCCAATAAAATGCTTAGCAACAATGTTAATGGCAAGAGTAACGTAATAAGGTGCTCAATCATTGTCTTGCTCCCATTTTGAAATAAAGAGTTTCAATTCATCGACATCTTCTTTTTTTAAATTATTTGTCTTCGCAAAACCAGCAACTAGCGGTGACACACGTCCGCTGAATAGCCGCTCAATAAAACTTTGGCTTTGCATTTCTGTATAAGCTGTTCGCTCAAGTAGGGGAAAATAAAGGTAATGGCGGTTTTGTTTTTCAAAACCTATCGCTTCTTTTTTTACCAAGCGATTTATCAGTGTTTTTACTGTTTTATCGTGCCAAGGTTTATTTTTATTTAGTTGTTCAATAATGTTATTTGCTGTCGCAGGGTGTTTAACCCATAAAGCCTCTAAAACTTCAAATTCTGTATTAGTAATTTCAGACATATCTATAATATTACAAGTGTAATCGGTGATTAGATATTACACTTGTAATCACCGATGTCAAGTAGATAGATATTTACTAAAATTTTGTGACATCTCACCATATATTAATAAAAATTAACTTTACGGATAAAGTTTATACTCTGTTCTACACTGTAGTTAATTAATGATAAAAGGAAGAATGACATGTTCTCGATCAAAAAATTATCTTGTTTATTTATAAGCTTAACGTTAGTCGCTTGTGCTTCGATAGGAAGTGGCAGCAAAGCAGAAAAACAACAAAAAATTCTAACGATGAAAGAGTCCGTTCTCACGCAACTTTTTGCTACAAAGCCCGACACGCGCAGTCAAATTAACGCTGCTCCAGGGTATGCGGTATTTTCTAATGCCAATATTAATTTAATATTCATGGCTGCAGGAACAGGATATGGCGTTGTTAAGGATATGAATTCAAATAAAAACACCTACATGAACATGGCTGAAGGAGGCATAGGCTTAGGTCTTGGAGTAAAAGACTATCGTATTGTTATGGTATTTCATACCGTAGATGCAATGAATAACTTTATTAATAAAGGTTGGACTTTTGGTGGTAATGCCGACGCTTCAGCTAAGGCCGGTAACAAAGGAGGCTCCGTTGAAGGAGAAATCTATTATGGTGATGTTACGGTATACACTTTTACTGAAAGTGGTTTAGCGCTTCAAGCAACGATTAAAGGTACAAAATTTTGGCAAGACACTGACCTCAATTAACCTGATTAAGTGAATCTTTCAAAATAGCCAGCAACCTCACTAATATTTAAGCACCCTTTGAAAATTTGATTCAAAGGGTTAAGTAGCATAACCAGAAGGTAAAAAACACAGTAAAGAACTGATTCAAAAATCTAAAAGGACTTAAGCTTTCTTTAAGAATCGACGAGTAGACTTACATTATAAACTTCCAGGAGATAGTTATAATGTTATATACAATGTCAAACAGTCAAATGCACGAGATAACGTCAACTGAAAGATATCAAGATTATTCAGACAGATTTATATCTCATCAGCCGCTTTCAAATAAGCACACCTTAAATGAGCACTCAGTAAATCCAAAATTCCTGGGTCAGAAAAAATTTAATTTTGATATTCAAGTGGCTGCTCATGGAGGCGAACAAAGAAACGAAATTGAGCAATTCATTAAACAAGGATTCTTTAAAAGCTATCAAGCGAAAGTCTCTGTAACCATGCCTCATTTGTTGGCTTTGTGTAACGGCACCTATAAAGCCGCTTTAGGTATTCGCAGTGGTCGCGATGATTTATTTATCGAACAATATCTATTAGGCCCAGTTGAGCAACAACCTGTATTTGTTCAAAACAATATCCACCGAAAAGATATTGTCGAAATAGGACATCTCTTTAGCAATAATCAACGCTTCACTCTGCCGTTATTTATGATCACCGCCGTCTCTTTATTTTATATGAATTATAAATATATGGTGTTTTCAGGTACAGAAAAGGTTGTAAATATAATGGCTAAATCAGGCGTTCATTGTACTCACCTTTGTGATGCTCATGAGAATAAAATTCAAACATCTACTGACCACTGGGGCAGCTATTACGCCACAAACCCAAAGGTTATTGCTGTTTCGTTGTCAGATGTTATTGCTTTAATAGCGAAACATCCTACGTACCAGGTTATGTTCCAGTCACTTGATAAACAAATTGCGCAAACATGTCAGCAATTAACTTAATTTTACTTTTGATTAATAAAAAGGTCTTACTATGAAAATCATTACTTTATGTACCATTTTATATTGCTTTGTCGGTAACGTTTACGCAAACAGTGTCACTCAATCTAATTTTGATAATGCGTTAATCACCATACAAGAACGATGGGTAGATGCTAATTATGTTAAAACTAAAAAAGCACAAAAGCTCGATTTTACCGAATTACAACAACAGTCAGCAAAACTGGTCGCTGAATTTCCCAACTATGCCGAAGCTTGGATTTGGCATGGTATTGTTCAGTCTAGTTTCGCGGGTGCAAAAGGAGGATTGGGCGCACTTTCTTTGGCTGATGATGCAAAAAGTGCTTTTGAAAAAGCCTTGTCTATCGATGAAACCGCTTTACAAGGTTCGGCTCACACAAGTTTAGGTATTCTTTACCTTAAAGTCCCAGGGTGGCCACTGAGTTTTGGTGATGAAGACAAATCGGAAGAACATCTAAAAGCCGCGGTAAAAATGAACCCTAAGGGGATCGACATTCACTATTTTTTGGCTGAGTTTTATCTTGAGCAAGACGAATATGTAAAAGCAAAAGAACACCTGTTGTTAGCGCAAGCTGCACCACAACGGCCTAACCGAGTAAGTGCCGATAAGTTTAGACAACAAGAAGTATTGGGTTTACTCAATCAAGTAAATAAAAGTCTCGCGAGCCATTAACCTTAACCACTAATCAACACAAAAAAAAGCTTGAATCTCAATAGATTCAAGCTTTTTTTTTGAATATTTATGTTGAATAAATAATGAGTGGTCATGATATTAAGCACTTAGGCATCCTTGCCTAATTGGTATTGGTATTGGTGATTATTCAGCTATTGGCGTATTTTTTTATAATAGGTAATTGTTTTATAATAGATTTACTGACAAGTGAAGGAAACAACTGGTTAATTCTAACAAACAGTTTTTCTGGCCAACCGATATAACGCTCCTCGTTTGACTCAATGATCAGGTACAACAACTCTTTAGCAACCGTTTCAACTGAATCAACAGCGCTATTAAGTGCTGTATTCAATTCATCAACTTGACGACTATTTAAAGTGGTTTGAGTAGCTCTAGGTGAAAGGTACTTAACTCGAACATTGGTGTCAGCAAGCTCTCTCGACAACGTTTGGCTAAAGCCCCTCAAAGCAAATTTACTCGCACAATAAGCCGTGTACCCAGGAAAACCAATACTGCCATAGGTGGAGCCAATATTAATTATTTGCGCAGAGTCACACTGTTTAAGTAAAGGTAATAACGCTTGGGTTAATTGCATAGGTGCGATGGTATTTGTAGTAATAATATTATTTATTTCACTTTCGCTAGCTTGTTCAAACAACTTAAATTGGCTCACGCCAGCATTATTAATCAGTAAATTAATTTCAAAAGGTAATGATGCTAATTGTTCAATTAAATGATCACGCTGTGCTTGCTGTAAAATGTCGACCACAAAGGTAACCACTGAGTTTTTGGCTTGTGGGTTTAACGCCATTAATTCGTTTTTTAATTGCGCCAATTTTTCTTCATTGCGCCCCACTAAAACCAAATTTGCACCTGAGCTAAACAATAAGTGACTAAACGCCTGTCCAATACCTCCTGTGGCACCGGTGAGTAAAATATTTTTATTCATCATTTTTTGTGTAAATTGACTAGCCATCTGAAAACCTCTTTTAAAATTTTTTCAATCAAGAGTTAACCTTGATTGAAGCTTTAGATAAAACATTGCTTAATAATTGCTGTAACAACGTAATGGTTAGTAACCCATACCAATAAAAAGATTTCTGTCATTTAAGTTACCGATAATAGCTCTTCTACCATGGAGTACTCGCTTATTATTAATGATGGCTATATCACCATCTTGCCAATGAATTTCTTGAGTATACTTCTCCGCTAATTCAGTAGTTTCTTTAATTAATTCCTCACTTACAGGTTGTCCATTAGCAAAAGTGTAGTTAGGTTTTTCATAATTAAAGGAAGGGCCCAATAGCGCATTTGCAAAGGCAAATTGCTCTGTTTGATTTTTTCCAAGCAAAGAAGCGTTTTTCATCGGTAAACACGGCATTATATCTAGCTCGTAATCTAAACTATCATCAGCATTTATTGTGCCTCTTTGATGCTTATTAATCGCTATAAAGTCAGCTAAATGCTTTTCAGTCACGTTACTTACACTGTTAACGTCTGGGTGCTGGTTAACGACATACTGTCGCCAAAGATGAGACGGTAAACGTCGTGAAACAGTCACTGTTTGCTGCCATGCTTGCTGTAATTCAACCGGCATATTTTGAAAAAGCTCAGCACCATCACACAAGGTTGTTTGAGATCCTTTTTTAGCACTTTTCGCACTATAAAAAGCAACAAGATTAGGTGGAAAAGGTGTATTACCATTTTCTATATGCAAACCAACAGGATCTACACCAGCATTCACTTTTTGACTAGATTTATCTGCAAATTCACGCGCGGGATCAAACGTTAATTCATGACAGAACTGTTTTAATAATTCACTAAACTTAGGCAAGCTAGCACTAAAACCACGCAAGAGTACCCAACCACTATCATTTAATGTTTGCTTGATTTGGCTAATAATCTCAATATCATTAAGCTCGATGTTATTGGTAGAAGAAATAATGTTTTTCATAAAGGCATCCTAATAATAAATTCTGTAGCGTTAGCAATAAAGTGCAGCAAGTTTGTCTTCGTACATCAACTCAATGTTCTTTCTTTTTAAACGTCCGTTACTTGTTAGCGTATGATTTTGAACACTAAAGGGAGCATCAGCGATCAGCCAATGATGAATCTGTGCATAATCAGGTAGACTTTTATTAACTGCATCAATAGCCTGTTGCACTGCAAGGTCATTTTTATCGCGGGTAACGACTATTGCCGATAATGCTGGACGTGCTTCACCAAAAACCGCCACCTGAGAAATGACAGAAGACGACGTTAAACTAGCCTCAACCCATTCAGGAGAAATATTGCGACCAAAGCTGCTCACAATAGTGTTCTTTTTTCTGCCTGACACATAAATGAAACCATCAGCATCGATATAACCTAAATCACCGGTATGAATTTGTTTGGCTACTTGGTCTAATTCACCTAAATAACCCAGCATTGCTTGACCATCAATAATGATTTCGCCATCTTGGGCAATACTGACACGCGCATGAGGCAGCACTTTACCGACACTGCCTACTTTATGTTGTTTTGGTAGATTAAGACTAACCACCGAACAGCATTCTGATAAGCCATAGCCTTCATAAACAGGTAATCCAGAATCTATCGCTTGTTGTAAAATATGTGGTGATGATTTACCTCCACCTAGTGCGATAAACGTTAAGCTTGCGCATTTAGCTAAAATTTCTTTATTTAAGGCATGCACTAAATGTTTTAATATTTGTGGTAATAAAATAACGCTACCCACCTGATGTTGAGCAATTTTATTTACCAACTTTTCAATATCGAACTCAACATTAGAAACAAAACCTAGCATTGCTAGTGGCGCGGTTATAATCGCCCCACCTCGCAACAAGCCAATATAAACACCAGCAATGTTTTCTAATAACGTGGCTAACGGCATAACACATAAATGATCTGCTATGCCCATTTCAACCATTGACGCTTCAATTCCTTCACATACCGCAGCAATATTAGCGCTTGATAAACAAACGCCTTTAGGTTCGCCAGTAGACCCTGAGGTATAAGTCACTTTAGTGATACCGCTCATATTGTTAACGACATCAACTTTGCTATTAGAACGTTGTTCTTGGGATAGGGGCAATAGCACGGTATCAGCAAGCGGTAAAAGCGTAAGTTCGCTCTCGGTCGTAAAATTTAAGTGTTTATTAGTGCCAAGAGCCATCATTAAGTTTCGCTTGGTTATAATTGCATCTACATGTGCACTCTTCACTAAATGACCAATTTGTGTTGCGGTAAAAAATAGTGGGATCGGCACCAAGGTAATGCCCAGTTTAGCCGCAGCTAAATCACATATAATCCACTCTGAGCAGTTGTCCATAAATAAACCAACACACGCTAAGTTTTGCGCTTTAAAAGCAGCCTCTACTGCCGCGATTTTTTGCACTAATTGTTGATTAGTCGTAATAATTTGTTGATCCCCCAGATCCGAGATTAGGGCTGGTTGATGAGGAAATAAATCAGCACGAGCACGCAATACTTGAAATAGCTTTTCCATGAAATGTTCCTTTCGATGAAGCAATGAGGATATAACTTAAGACAAGTATCTACGATTAAGCTTAACGAATGCTTAAGAGAATTTTTTAAATGATGGTAGTAATTTTATGGGGAAGGGCTTGTTATGCTGGTACTGCGTTTGAGATTGTTAGTTATTGACCTAATAGCAAAGGTCATAACAACTCAAAATTTTGCATTAGCGAACGGCATAATTATTACGAGGTGTAATTGGCTTTACTGTTGTCGCGATTATGGTATTAATTGTCAAAGCATAGGGGATTAATAAGCGTTTTTGCGCTGTAACAATGTCATCACTGTTTCTTTAACCAAATTAATGCATCATATTCATTGTCAAAGTACTCAATATTTTGACAAGCTTTCGAAGGTACCCATTGCTGGTCAATATTTTTTATTACCTGGGAAGTGATTACGATAGCTTTTGCCACCATATTTTGACTATTTAACCACAAATTGAATTCATTGGAAGTGTTAAACGCCTCAGGGGTTGCACCGTTCAAATTTGAAAGGTTGGCAAGTATCAGAAAACTTTTTTGATTAAGAGAGTTAATTATTGCCTTTGTTTTTTGCGATACATCATTAGCTCCATATTCATTAAAAGATCCTATCAATGTAATATGTATAATATTTTCTTTTAAGATTATCGTGTTATAACCATGTTCTACAGTCAATTCAATTCTCCGATGATATAGCCACTCCTTGGTTGTGTTGAGTGAAATAGACTCATATTTATCAGTGTAACTGAGTTAGATGAAATATGGGTTTTTATCTTTCATTGGTGTAATAAACATTAGGAATATATGGGGAATAGAACTCGCTATCAGCTGATTAACTATTGGAGTATTTTCTGAGATTAAAAGGCCTTATAAAATTGGTTAGCAACAATATTTTCACTATTGCTAACTCATTACGACATCAATACATTATAAGTTTAATGAATATCCAATAACGTTACTTCAAAAATAAGCAATGAGCCCGGTGCAATTTTACCCGCAGCACTATTGCCGTAACCTAAATGTGAAGGAATAAAAAATTTGAATTTATCACCAACCACCATTAATTGAAGCCCTTCTGTCCAACCACTTATCACTTGGTTTAAACCAAAACTGATGGGTTCACCACGGTCTACTGAACTGTCAAAGACAGCACCATTTAATAAAGAGCCATGGTAGTGTACTTTTACTTTCGAACTAACGGCTGGGTGAACAGTACCTTCACCTTGTTGTAACACTTGGTATTGCAGACCAGATGCTGTTTCGATAACATTTTCAATCGCTTTATTTTTTATTAAAAAATCGTTACCTATTGCTACATTTTCAACCGCTATTTTTTTATTATTGATGTTTCTAAAAATAAAAAATATCACCAGTGCAATCACAGCAACCCAAAAAATATATTTCATAACCATCTCACTCATTTAAATAATGATATATTCTAGCATTAGATTTTGCTAACGATAAGGCTAACTAACCTATTAATAACATCATGGTTAGGCGTTTTCAAAGTATGCTCATTGTAATTTCTTTACAACTTTCTCACACAAATTAGTGATAAAGTGAATAATTATAACTTACACTTTTATACCTTATGAAAATTAACCTTAAAAAAGCGACGCTCATTAAACGCTACAAACGTTTTCTTGCCGATATCATCTTAGAAGATGCTAGTGAAACCACACTACACGTAGCAAACACGGGAGCAATGACAGGTTGTGCTACTGAAGGTGACATTGTCTGGTATAGCACTTCTGATAATAAAAAACGTAAATACCCATTCAGTTGGGAGATAACCCAAACACAAAAGGATCACTATATTTGTGTCAACACCTTACGCGCCAACCAACTGGTTGAAGAAGCCATTACAAATAAAGCGATTAATGAACTGCTCGTTTACACAAATTTACGGCGAGAAGTTAAATACGGTGATGAAAATAGTAAAATAGACTTCTTGCTCACCGATGAAAATAACATTGAAACTTACATTGAAGTTAAAAGTGTTACCCTACTTGGAGATGGACCCGAAAATAAACAAGGCTACTTTCCTGATGCTGTGACACTTCGTGGTCAAAAACATTTACGTGAATTAATAGAAATGAAACAACAAGGGCATCGCGCTGTTTTACTTTTTGCGGTATTACACAGTGGTATTAATAGTGTTATGGCTGCAAAACATATTGATGCTGAATACGCAGCACTCTTATCAAAAGCCATCGAGTACGGCGTTGAAGTTATCGCTTATAAAGCCAACTTTAGTACAATAAGATCAAACGTAACCGTGTCTTTGGTACAACCACTACCTGTTAAAATTAATGACTAAGATCAGCACTGAGTCAAAAAAACAGCTAAATACATTGACTTACCCTAGCAAAAATTGTTAAAAAAGCTTGCTCAAAAAAAATCATTAGAAGTTATGAATTAAAAAATACTTTTTATTTTACCGAATTAACCCGCAACCGCTTGATTTAAAAGTAATAAAATTATTTTTTCAGTTAATTAAAATCAAAACCTTGAATTTCAACGCGAAGAACGCAATATAGACTGGGTATTTAAGGTCTATTATTATTGGCAATTGCAACCACGGGTGTAGCTTTTAATGAAAGAGCAACAACTTCGCCATGTAGGTCGATGTAGCATTTAGGAGAATAAGCATGCCAGCCAAAAAAGTACTAGGTATTTTAGCATTAGCGGGCGTATCGCCATACGCTGAGAAAGCCAACGAAGAGTACATGAACGCTGCTCAATTAGAGCATTTCAAGAAAATTCTTGATGCTTGGCGTGTACAACTTCGCGAAGAAGTTGACCGTACCGTTATGCATATGCAAGACGAAGCAGCAAACTTCCCTGATCCGGTTGACCGCGCAGCCCAAGAAGAAGAGTTCAGTTTAGAGCTACGTACACGTGACCGTGAACGCAAGCTCATTAAAAAAATTGAAAAAACATTACAATTGATTGAAGAAGATGAATTTGGCTTCTGTGATTCATGTGGTATTGAAATTGGTATTCGCCGCTTAGAAGCACGTCCAACAGCTGATTTATGTATTGAATGTAAAACACTTGCTGAGATTAAAGAACGTCAATTAGCCGGTTAATTGCCTGATTAAATCATATTACTGATAACGTGCTCATTATATGACTCACGATAAAATTAATATTTCACGGCCATTGAATTTGAGTAAATCTTGTACTCAATATCGTGGCCGTTTTGCCCCATCTCCTTCAGGTTATCTTCATTTTGGCTCCTTAATTGCGGCGCTTGCCAGTTACTTACATGCGAAACATCAACAAGGTTTATGGTTGGTTCGTATTGAAGATATAGATCCACCTCGTGAAATGGTGGGTGCAAGCTCTGCTATTTTAGCAACCCTCGATGCTTACGGACTCCACTGGGATGAACCTGTTTTATATCAAAGTCAGCAAAGTGACTTATACCGAAACGTTTTAGAACAATTAGCTGAGCAAAAACTCACTTATTATTGTCAATGTACGCGCGCACAAATCAAAGCTCTGGGTGGAATTTATCAAGGCCAATGCCAGAATAAAAACCTATCACTCAAAAACAGCGCTACTCGCCTACACAACCAACAAGGCATTTTTCACTACTTTGATTTAATACAAGGTGAATATTTATGCCACCAAACACTCGCCAAAGAAGACTTTATTTTAAGCAGAAAAGACGGTTTATTTGCTTATCAACTTGCTGTAGTTGTTGATGATATTTATCAAAACATTAGTCATGTCATTCGTGGTTGTGACTTACTTGAACCAACGACAAGACAGTTAAGTTTATATCAGCAATTAGGTTATCAAGCGCCACAGTTTGGCCATGTGCCTTTAGCCGTTACTGAACCAGGCTTCAAACTCAGCAAACAAAATAAAGCCCCAGCAATTAATAATAAAAACCCTGTACCTTCATTAATTTCAGCCCTTAATTTTTTAGGACAAAAGGCACCTAACGAACTCCATACTTATTCTGTTGAGCAAATAATACAGTGGGCAATAGAGAATTGGTCCACAGATGCGATCCCAAAAAAGCAGGAAATTACCTTTACGAGATAAATATTGTAAATAAAACTGTTGTTTGTTGAATTTTCAAACGTTTTATATTCTCTTTTATTGCCCTGTGTTATATTATTACAGCCAATAAAAACGTGAAACATAGCGCCCTAATATGTTTTCGTCTTCCCAAATTAAATTATCCAATCAAGGCCAGTATTATTAAAAGCGTGATCAACTTGTGTAAAAGAGTATTAGGTAAAGCCTCAAAAAAAATGGCTATCAGCTCAACTAAAAATCAGCCAACTTCAGGCTCTACCGTGTTAACACGCGACCAGCATAATGTTTCTCGTAAAAAAATGAGTAACAATGCTTTAAAAGTACTTTACCGTTTAAATAGTGGCGGCTATGACGCTTACTTAGTGGGCGGAGGTGTTCGTGACTTATTACTTGGTTTAGAGCCCAAAGACTTTGATATAGCAACTAATGCTACACCTGAACAAATTAAAGAACTCTTTCGTAACTGTCGGTTAATCGGTCGTCGTTTTCGTTTAGCCCATATTGTTTTTGGTCGTGAAATTATTGAAGTGGCTACTTTTCGTGGGCACCATGAAAATGCACCAGAAAAAGAACAAAGCTGTCAAAAAACATCAAAGCAAAGTGAAGATGGTATGTTACTTCGCGACAATATTTATGGCTCTATTGAAGAAGATGCCGAACGTCGTGATTTTACTATTAACGCACTTTACTACAGCGCAAAAGACTTTAAAGTACATGATTTTGCCGATGGCATTAGTGACATCAACGCAAAATTAATTCGTTTAATCGGTGATCCACAAACACGTTATCGTGAAGACCCTGTTCGTATGCTTCGTGCCATTCGGTTTGCAACTAAGCTCGATATGACTATTAGCCCAGAAACAGAAGCACCTATTAAAGAATTAGCGCCTTTAATGGCAAATATCCCTGCCGCAAGAATGTTTGAAGAATTTCTAAAGCTATTCATTTCAGGTAAAGCGCAACTTACTTTTGAACAATTGAGAAAATATGACTTATTTCGTTATTTTTTCCCTGCAACGGATCAAATGCTAAATGCAGGCACACACCCACATATCGAACGTTTTATTGTTAAAGCTCTAAAAAATACCGACAGCCGCATTAATAATGAACAACGAGTTACCCCTGCATTCTTATTTGCGGCTATGCTTTGGTATCCGCTACAAAGTCATGTTAAACGTTTACGTGCCGCACAGCCACAGTTGTCACCACAAGATATATTTTTTGCTGGATTAAGCGAAATAATGTCAGAACAGCAACGTAGTATCGCTATTCCAAAACGTTTTCAGGCGGTAATGAAAGATATATGGATCCTTCAAGATAAGCTTGGTCGCAGAGACGGAAAACGTGCTTATAAAGCATTAGAACATCAAAAGTTTCGAGCGGGCTACGACTTCTTATTATTAAGGGCTGAAATTGAATCAACACCTGAAGATACTTCACTAGAAGAATTATCAAAATGGTGGACTGACTTTCAAGTTAATGACCACAACACTCAGGAATTGATGATAAAAAGTATTGCACAATCACGTACAACCAGTCGCAGAAGCCCAAGAAAACGCAGAGTTGTTCGCGAAGATAAATCGAGTAGCAACGATTAATGGCGCTAGCGTATGTCGGGTTAGGCAGTAACTTGTCTGACCCTGAAAAACAAATTAAACATGCTGTAGCATTATTGTCCCATATCAAAAATACTAAACTTAGTGACCTTTCTTCGCTTTATTTTAGTCGCCCAATGGGACCGCAAGATCAACCTGATTATATGAATGCCGTAGCAGCGTTGCAAACCGAACTTAGCCCCTTAGAGTTACTGGACGAATTACAGGCAATCGAAAATAAGGCGGGCCGTGTTCGCAAAGATAATCGCTGGGGCGCTCGTATCCTCGATTTAGATATACTCTTATTCGATAATGACATAATTAACCATCAACGCTTAACCGTGCCTCATTATGGGTTAGAGCTGCGTGAATTTGTATTATTGCCTCTAGCGGAAATATCACCAGAACTCATGCTACCCAATGGAAAAAGTATTTTAGCACTTAGCCAAGATATCGATACCAATGGATTGAAAGTTCATAGCAAGTTGCGATAATTTAACATTTATGCGAAAGTACGCGGACTGAGTATTTACTCAAACCTTAAAAATTTTGGACTAAATATGGCTAAGATAACCACATCAACCTTGCTAAAAATGAAACAACAAGGTAAAAAAATCTCATCGATCACCGCATATGATGCAAGCTTCGCAAAACTGTTTGACCAAGCAGGTATCCACGCTATTTTAATTGGCGACTCACTCGGTATGGTTTTGCAAGGACAAGATGATACGCTACCTGTCGATATTGACCATATGGCTTATCATACACAGTCGGTAAAGCGTGGCGTCACTGACACTCTTATCATCAGTGACATGCCTTTTATGACCTATGCCACCAAAGAGCAAGCATTCACTAACGCTGCAAAACTTATGCAAGCGGGTGCAAGCATGGTGAAAATGGAAGGTGGTGAATGGTTAGTTGATACGATTAAAGGCTTAGTTGAACGTGGTATTCCGGTCTGTGCCCATTTAGGCTTAACACCTCAATCAGTTAATGTATTTGGCGGCTTTAAAGTACAGGGCCGTGAAAAATCACAAGCAGATAAAATGATCGCTGATGCTAAGTTGCTCGAAGCAGCCGGTGCGCAATTACTTGTTTTAGAATGTATACCTTGTGATTTAGGTAAAGCCATCACTAAAGCAATTTCAATTCCGACGATTGGTATTGGTGCAGGAAAAGATACTGATGGACAAATATTAGTGATGCACGATGCTTTAGGTATTTCATGCAGCTATATGCCTAAGTTTTCACGTAATTTCCTGATCGATACCGGTGATATTAAAAAAGCCATTGAGTTATATATTAGTGAAGTGTCCAATGGAAATTTTCCTGGTGACGATCACATTTTTGTTAAATAATTTTCAACGTACAATATAAATAAGCATATGAAAATAGTAAGTGAAATTAACGTATTACGCCAACAAATATCTGATTGGCGTCAACAAGGTCTAACAATTGCGTTTGTCCCGACGATGGGAAATTTACACGCGGGACATATCTCTTTAATCACAGAAGCTCATCAGCACGCTGATAAAGTTGTGGCGAGTATTTTTGTTAATCCAATGCAATTTGGCGCTAATGAAGATATCGACAATTACCCACGCACGCTCGACAACGATCAGCAGCAATTAGTCTCAGCTGATACTGATTTACTCTTTATACCCTCAGCTAAACTAATTTATCCACAGGGTTTAGATAAGCAAACTTACGTTGAAGTACCCAATGTTTCAGTAGGTTACTGCGGTGAAAGTCGTCCAGGACACTTCCGTGGGGTTTCTACTGTGGTTTGTAAACTCTTTAATTTAGTACAACCAGACGTTGCTTGTTTTGGTTTAAAAGACTATCAGCAAGTGCAAGTTATTCAAACGATGGTTGAAGACCTCTCAATGCCCATAAAAATTATTCCTGTGCGCACAGTCCGTGAAGCAAGTGGTTTAGCAATGAGTTCGCGTAACGGTTACTTAACCGCTGAAGAACGTAAAATAGCGCCGGCTCTTGCACAAAATATTCAATGGTTGGCACAGCAAATAAAATCGAATAACGATTTTATTGGTTTAGCCAAGCAAGCTACTCACTTTATCAATAATGCCGGTATGAAAACTGACTATATTCATATTTGTCATGCAAGAACACTCCAACCTGCGAGTGAAGACGATAAAGAACTAGTGATCCTTGCTGCTGCGCATTGTGGCAAAGCCAGATTGATCGATAACCTTCGCGTTTACCTGTAGGTTATAAATTCTGAGCATCGTCATTCATTCACATCCATGTGATCATGACATTGCCTGCATGGATGCACTAATGCCTTGAAAGACAGGATGTCTGAGAAAGGCCATCCTGAACATAGTCACTCATTCACATCCATGTGATCATGACATTGCCTGCATGGATTCAGGTACTTAGCTTTTGTCTGGAACTAAAAAGCTGACCGTTGACGTGCATGGATGCACTAATGCCTTGAAAGACAGGATGTCTGAGAAAGGCCGTCCTGAACATAAAAAGCCGAACGTTATTTTCATAACGTTCGGCTTTTTATTATTTTCTACTGTAAAACGTCAAAAATGAATTATTCGTATGAACGCTCTAACCATTGAATTTGTGATTGCAATTCGAGAATTTCTTTTTGCGCTTCAATCAATGCTTGTTGAACCGATGATAGGTCAGCGTGATTATGTTCAGATACTTCTACTGGAGTGTTTCTCTTGTCGTATTCCATAATTATTACCACCACAAAATGTAATCGTGATTGAATTATTACACAGCAACTTTCATAAATAAAATAACATTTATAGATCAAAATGAAACTTTATAGAACAAAAACTCATTAAAAATAAAAATAACTATAATTAACAGTGATTTAGGTGTGTGCTATTTTTAAACAAACGAAAGAAGTAACTTACAAAACGAAAGTAGACGTAAAACATTTCAAGATAAAAAACAAAATAGCACTACGTTAACGCCAGTAAGTCAGGTAAAAAAGTTTCACTTTCCTGTGCTAATTCAAGCTGCTCTGCTATTACATCGTTAAGAATTTCATTGGAAGTGAGTGGATTCGCTAACACAACACGAAAAACAACGGTTTTTCGGCCTTGATAACGTTGCACTTCGATACGCGTACGGGACACAAATGACTTGCCATTTTCACGTTGGCGCTTTTGAATAAACTTAGTGAGATCATCAAGTAAATCATTAATCTTATCTTGTTGTTCATGCGAGCTATTCGCTAATAGAGCCTGAACAGCTCGAGGGTTATAACGATAGGTTAATAAACACAACTCAGGTTCAGTAATCAACTCAAAGTCAGGTTGTTGATCGATAAGCTGAGCAAAGTACCTGGCTCTATCTATACCCTGGTTAATCAGCATTTCATAACCCGGTCGGCTAATAATATGCAAGCTTGCATATACCAGCATTGCCATACCTGGTCTTGAACCCTCTAGAGTATGTGAACCTAAATCTTTTGAACCCTTACGTAAAATATATTCCGCATGGTGCTCGATAGAAGCTACAGAAGCCGGATTTTTAAAAACAACTAAACCAGCACCCATTGGCACATACATTTGCTTGTGAGCATCAATCGTTACCGAATCAGCACGTTCAATACCTTTTAGCAACGGACGGTACTTATTCGACAATAAAGTTGCACCACCCCATGCAGCATCAACATGAAAGTGGGTTTGAAACTCTTCCGCAATATCAGCCATTTTATCTAATGGGTCTATATTGCCTGTTTCTGTTGTACCAGCAACGCCAACAATACTTAATACGCGAATATTTTTTTGTTTTAACTCGAGGCATTTTTCGCGTAATTTTTGACAGTCGATGCGGTTATTACCATCAGTAGGAATTGATATTACACTGTCTTGACCAATCCCTAAGATATCAGCAGACTTCTTCAATGAATAATGGCCACGGTCAGACACTAATATCACTAAACCATCGTATTTATAATGTTTTAATGCGTTAAATAAGCCTTCTCGTGCAATACCTTTGAAATCACCATCAGCTTTCAATAGATTATTACGAGCGACCCAAAAAGCCGTTAAATTAGCGACAGTGCCACCAGAACAAAACGCGCCTAAAGAATGGTTTGCACTGTGCATCCATTGATCATAAAAATGATCATTATCTTCATAAACCAAACGATGCATCATACCTAAGACTTGACGTTCAAGCGGGGTAAATGCTTTTGATGTTTCTATTTTGACTAAATTTTGATTTAAACCCACCATTAATTTAGAAAGCGGTAAAATAAAATAAGGCAGAGCTGAGGTCATATGACCAATAAAACTCGGGCTTGATGTATGCACTGATTGCGCAACAACTTTATCTAAAATATGACGAGTGTGATCAGAAACAAAAGTAGGTTCTTCGGGTATTGCAGAGCTAGCGAAATCTTTTTCAATTTCACTTAAAGCCCGCTCTTTTGCAGCAATATGATTACCTAGAAAACCAGCAAGATTTTCTGATATTTCTTTTTCGATCAGCCCTAATGTTGAATCAGGCGCTTCAGGAATTGTAAAAATACTATGTAAAGACTCTTGAGTCGCTTTTGCTGTGCGCTTATTCGTCGTCATACCTTGCCGTTGTAACCATGTTGGTAAGTAAACATAAAGCGGCACTTTAATAAAAAATGACTGAAATGTCTTGTACTTTATTCTTATTTACCAGAGAAGTGCACCGTTATTTAGTGCTATATAACGGTTGCCGCATAAACCAGCGCTAATTCTACAAGTGCTAAAGTACTTAGCGCCATCATTAATACATTTTTTTTAATTAAATTATTCATCTTCAATATCCTTTTTGATTGAGTATTATTACTCATGAATCAAAAAGTAATCAAGATCTAAGCCACATACATTAAGTAATTGATTTTAAATAAAAAACAAATAAAATCTCAAATAATCATTTACTGCACGTTAAATAAGTTAGCGAATTTAACTAACTTATTGTTAATTTTCCTAAGCAGTATATTCAATAAAACTATATAAAAGGTAAATATTCACGGTGAAGTAATAGCTGCCAACACCGTTGACCACTTGCTTTATATTTTGCTTCAAAAGGGGTTAAAGGTTCATCATTAGTTATCTCACTAATATTACCTAAAACGCCAGCTACATCCGCAGCAAATTGAAACTCTTCTAAGTATAACCGCCAGTTACTACGTAGAATAATTTGTTCACCAATATTAATAATTTGTGGAAATACCGCACTACCATGCCAACGCCGTTGGATATGTTTCGATTTAGGCCAAGGGTTTGGATACAAAATATAATGTTTTTTTACTGGCCAACTTGCTTGATCAACTAAGCGATAAAAATCATTTAAATCAGCTCTAACTAAATAATAGTTATCGATTTTAGCGCCATCGTCATGCAAAATTTCGTCAACATTACGATTAATGCGGTGCGCTGATTTATCGACACCAATCACTAAAGCCTGTGGATTTTGTTTGGCTAAAATACGGGTACTTTGGCCAACACCACAACATGAATCTAAAATAATATCGCCTTGATGCGCTTTAACTAAAGCATCCATTTCGGCAAACGCTTGTTCGGTATGTGCTTGATAAGGCTTCTGAGAGCGATGCGTTAAGTGTTTTTCAACAATCGCTTCAAGATTTTCATGAATCCCAGGCTGATTAGTGATAATAACTCTTGAATCACCGATCACGTTAACATCCTTTTTATCTGTATTTGTGTTCATTAGCTACGTAGTCCTATTCCTTTGGTGATAAGCGTCATCGCAATGGCATATAAGGTGAGAATAAAGGCCCCAAGCACTGAAAATGCTAACGTTAAGCTCACATCACTAATACCTAAAAATCCGTATCGAAAAGCATTGACCATATAAACGATTGGGTTTAATTGCGAAACACCTTGCCAGAAATCAGGTAATAAACTAATCGAATAAAACACACCGCCAAGGTAAGTTAATGGCGTTAAAATAAAGGTCGGTATGATGGATATGTCATCAAAGCTACCAGCAAAAATAGCGTTAATTAGGCCGCCTAAGGCAAACGTCGCTGACGTTAAACTCACGGTTGCAATAATCACCCATATATTATGAATTTGAATATCAACAAAGAGTAAAGACACTAAAGTAACGATAGTTCCCACTAACATGCCGCGCGCCATACCACCGCCCACATAACCGGCAACAATCACCCAATTTGGCACGGGCGCAACCAGCATTTCTTCAACATTACGTTGCCATTTAGCACTAAAAAATGACGATGCGACATTAGAGTATGAATTGGTAATGACACTCATCATAATTAAACCAGGTACAATGAACGACATATAATCAAACCCGCCCATTTGTCCAATGCGGGAACCGATAAGTTCACCAAAAATAACAAAGTATAAGCTAATGGTAATAGCAGGAGGCACCAGTGTTTGTACCCAGATACGCATAAAACGATTTATTTCTTTATATAAAATACTTTTTAGAGCAATAAAATTACTTTTTGAAAACATACTATTTACTCTCCTGATTAACTTTTTGTCCACTACCCACCAGACTGACAAACAACTCTTCCAAGCGATTACTTTTATTGCGCATGCTGTGCACATTAATGTTTTGTTCGCTCAATTGGCTAAACACATGATTGATAAGTTGCGACTTTTTCACATCAACCTCTAGCGTGTGGTCGTCAATTAAACGCGAAGTGAATTCATCAAGTTTTGGCGCTAAGGCAATCTTGTCAATATCAAAAACAATTGTTTCTTGATCGAGTTTTGCAAGTAAAGATTTCATATCTGTATCTTCAACAATAACCCCTGAATCAATAATGGCTATATTTCGACAAAGCATTTCCGCTTCTTCCAGATAATGAGTGGTTAAGATAATAGTGATGCCCTGCTCATTTAGCTCACGTAAAAAAATCCACATAGAACGACGAAGTTCAATATCAACTCCTGCGGTTGGTTCATCAAGAATGAGTACTTGTGGTTCGTGCATCAATGCTCTTGCTATCATTAGGCGACGTTTCATCCCCCCTGAAAGCATACGACCCGCATCATTACGTTTCTCCCATAAGTCGAGTTTTTTAAGATATTTTTCAGCGCGTTTAAATGCCAAAGATCTTTCTACACCATAATAACCAGCTTGGTTAACTAAAATAGTTAACAAGGTTTCGAATTGATTAAAATTAAACTCTTGCGGGACTAAACCCAAAAAGCTTTTCGCTTTTTCAAGTTCTTTATCAATATCATGACCAAAGACTTTCACAGAACCCGCTGACTTATTAACTAAAGAGGTGATGATACCAATGGTGGTCGATTTACCTGCGCCATTTGGGCCAAGTAAAGCAAAAAAGTCACCTTGTTTAACAGTAAGATCAATACCCTTGAGTGCAGTAAAACCCCCTTTGTAAACTTTTTTCAAGCCAGAAATTTCTAGTGCATTATCCATGGTTTAACCTTTTGTTTTTTGATGAGCTAAAGGTGAGGTCAAATTTACTTTTTTCAACCACTAAGCGATTATTTAAATACGGTAAATGTTACGAAATAATCGACCAATAGCATTGCCTATTAATTGTATACAATTTAAAGTGATTGTACGCAAATTAAGGAAATATTATGCCGAAAATAAAAATAACTCGTTGGCTAAGCACAACCGTATTAACTACTGCTGTTGCAGTATCACTAATGGCATGTCAAAGCACTTCAACAGAAAATACCACAAAAACTAAAGTAAACGTTGAAGAATCATCACCATTAACCGTTGAACGTATCTACAAAGATCGTGAATTTAGCTCAGATTATATTTCTCGCCTTCGCTGGTTAGCAGACGGTAGTGGCTACACCATTGTTGAAAAATCCGCAAAAACAAAAACAAACGAAAAAGGTAAAGAAGTTAGTATTGGTCGGGATATTGTCGTTTATAACCCTGAGACGCTTGAGCGAACAGTATTAATTTCTGCGCAGCAACTGACACCGAAGGGCACCGAAAAACCATTAACCATAGATAATTACACTTGGTCAGATGACCGCCAAAAACTGCTTATTTATACAAACAGTAAAAAAGTATGGCGTTCAAATAGTCGCGGTGATTATTGGTTATTAGATATAAAAGCAAAAAAATTGATGCAACTTGGTGGTAAAAAGCCAGTAGAGAGTTCATTAATGTTTGCTAAATTTTCTCCCGACGCCAGCAAGGTTGCTTACGTTGTGGCAGACAACATTTATGTAGAAAATTTAACAAACAATAAAATATCTCAGCTAACCTTTGATGCTGGCAATGGCAAAATCAATGGTTTATTTGACTGGGTTTACGAAGAAGAATTTACTATTAAAGATGGCTTTCGCTGGAGCCCTGACGGTGAAAAGATTGCTTACTGGCAGTTAGACACGAGTGGCAGTAAAGACTTCATCATGATCAATAATACTGATGAACTTTACCCTACCATTACAAAATTTCCTTACCCAAAGGTTGGTGAAACTAATGCGTTGCCTAAAGTGGGTGTGGTGCATTTAGCCACAGCCAAAACTACATGGGCAAACTTACCTAATAATTCACGCAACATGTACATTCCGCGTATGAATTGGTCAGGTAACAGTCAGCAGATATTAGTGCAGCATGTTAATCGCAAGCAAGACACTAACATTCTTTATTTGGCTAATGCTAATACCGGTGATGTAACATTGGTGATGACAGAACAAGAAAAAACCTTTCTTGATTTCTTCGACGATGCTCGTTGGTTAAACCAAGGTAACAGCTTCTTATGGACGAGTGAGCGTAGTGGTTGGCGTCATGTTTTTAATATAACTCGAGACGGAAAAACAGCATTAAACCTAACAGAAGGTAACTTTGACGTAATAAGTATTCAAACCATTGATGAAGAAAATGGCTGGTTGTACTACATTGCTTCACCTGACAATGTTGCACAGCGCTATTTATATCGCAGTAAACTTGACGGAAGCTTAAGTAATCAACGGGTAACCCCTGAAGGGTTCTCGGGCACCAACAGCTACCAAATGTCAGCAGACGGGCAATGGGCAATTCATTCTCACTCAACCTTTACTCAACCAACGCAAAAACGTTTAGTGAAAGTTGAAGGTCATCAAGTTAAACATATGATGATGGACAATAAAGTATTAATAGAAAAATTAGCCTCGCTACCACAGACAGATCATGAGTTTTTCCAAGTAAAAGCCCAAGACGGTATCGTATTAGACGGTTATATTATTCGCCCTGCTGATTTTGACCCAAAGAAAAAATATCCTATTATTTTTTATGTTTACGGTGAGTCTTGGGGACAAACGGTTACTGATAGTTGGCGTGGCAATGCCGCAATGTGGGATCAAATGTTAACAGAACAAGGTTACATTATTGCCTCTATTGATAACCGCGGTACCCGTACGCCAAAAGGCAAAGAATGGCGCAAATCAATTTATGGCGCTGTCGGTGTACTTTCTTCACGTGACCAGTCTGATGCGTTAAAAGCGATGGCAACACG
The DNA here is from genome assembly GCF_014076955.1 of Colwellia sp. Bg11-12. NCBI lineage: Bacteria > Pseudomonadati > Pseudomonadota > Gammaproteobacteria > Alteromonadales > Colwelliaceae > Colwellia > Colwellia sp. Bg11-12. The sequence goes on along the minus strand of NZ_JACGUZ010000059.1, from coordinate 305,206 downwards.
TTGGGACTTCATTGATACCGATAACGTTGCTATTTGGGGACATTCGGGTGGTGGTTCGATGACATTGAATATGATGTTCCGTTATCCTGACCAATATCATGTTGGTGTTTCTTTAGCACCGGTACCGGATCAACGTTTATACGACTCTATTTACCAAGAACGTTATTCTGGTTTATTAGAAGACTATGCAGAAGGTTACAAGCAAGGGTCTCCAATTACCCATGCTAAAAACCTGAAAGGTAAGTTATTACTTATTCATGGCACCGGCGACGATAACGTTCATTACCAAGGCTCTGAACGCCTTATTAATGAATTAGTTAAACACAATCGTCAGTTTGATTTTATGTCTTACCCAAACCGTAGTCATGGTTTGTATGAAGGCAGTGGTACAACGTTACACATTAAAACCATGATGACTAATTACTTCAATACACACTTGAAGCTGTAACGGTTAAAATAAGACAAAATTATGTTATAAAAAATTAAGGCCTCTTAATGAATGTTAAGAGGCCTTAATATATGTAAGTCATGCTAAAAAATATAAGCATTAGCGGTGTTATACAACAAATAATGTGACGATAAATATCAAAACCACATCAATTAAAGTGATAAAAACCTACCTTTTTTAAGTAATGATTCAAGATCTTTATAAGATAAAGGCTTACTAAATAAAAAGCCCTGTAGCTCATCACAATGATGGTTTTGCAAAAATTTTTGCTGTTCTATTAATTCTATACCTTCTGAAATAGTCGACATATTTAAACTCTGAGCCATAGATATAATTGCTAAAACAATTTTATTTGCATCATCACTGTCGTTAATATCCTTAATGAATGAACGGTCGATTTTAATGCGATCAATAGGAAAACTTTTTAAGTAACTTAAAGACGAATAACCGGTACCAAAATCATCAATCGACAAGTTAATATTCAATTTTTTTAATTGAGATAATATATTTTTGGTATTCCCCACGTTGTCGATAAGACAGCTCTCCGTTAATTCTAATTCTAAATATTGCGCATTAAAGCCAGTATCATTAAGGATTTTTTCAATGTTTTTTATTAATAACTCATCATTAAATTGAATCGCAGAGACATTAACGCCCAACTTTATTGGTATACCATAGGTTAATTGCAATATTTTAACTTGCTGACAGGCCATTCTTAATATCCACTCTCCTATTTCATTAATCAGCCCTGTTGATTCAGCAATAGGTATAAATTCAGTTGGCGGTATATAACCTTTTACTGGGTGAAGCCAACGAGCAAGCGCCTCCACACCAACTATCTCACTTGTTTGAGCATTAACTTGTGGTTGATAATAAACTTCAATTTCATTTTTCTCTAACGCGCGTGCTAAGTCATTTTCGAAGTGATGTCGCTCTAAAACCTCTTGATTAATGTGTTTATGATAAAAGCAAACGCCTCTGCCAGATCTTTCTTTAGCTCTTTGCATTGCTGACGTTGCACAATTAATCAGTGTTTCTGCGGATAAGCCATCGTGTGGATAAGTACTAACACCAATACTGATCGGCAAGGTAAACGATTCATTTTGAATAGATAATATTTTAGATAAATTAACATTAATTTTATTACACATAAGCTTAATATCGTCTTCTTTATGACGACCTAACCCAGTAACAATAAACTCTGTTCCTGTATGTCGAGCTATCACCTGCTGCTCATCAATAAAGTACTGTATTCGCTTGGTGATTAGTTTTAATAAGTTATTGCCTTCACTAAAGCCAACCAGATCATTTACTGCGTTAAATTTACCTATATTGATAATAATGACCGGGAAAGGCTTCTTTTCAAGCTGTGCTGATAAAATCAGCTCATTTATAATTAAATTTACTTTTTCAGCGTTAGGTAGTTGTGTTGCATTATCCGTATATATTTTTTGATTGAGTTGTAGCAAATTATTTTTATAAAATTTCACTTTAAAAAATAATAAATACAAAATAATTAACAAAAGTAAGCCAATGGGCAACAGCGGATCTAGCCATAGGTTATAGATGAGCAAGCTCCCTGTTGCTATAACAAAGGTAGCAATAATTAGTCCGGCTAGACTTATTAATACAAAAGCAGAGTTCAATAAAGATAGACAGAGAATCGCGAGTAAAACTATTATCGCTGCAAAAGCATACTGACCAAGGTTTGGTATTAAAGTAATCGTTGCATCTGAGAGTAAAGCATTAACAATATGTCCATTGATTTCAACACCAGAAAGTCGCTGGTGGGACATAGATGTCGGTGTAGTAAAGCGCTCTCCGAGTCCTGATGCGGTAACTCCAATCAATATAACTTTATGGTTAAATATAGTGTTGTCAACGTCACCACTGAGCACATCGCTATAAGATAAAGTGGGGATATCTATGCTATTAAAAGCGATATTTATTGGTTTTTGTCTTGTCCAAAAGTTTCCTTTTGAAACTTTATCGGGAGCAATAAATTTATTAGGCTGCATAATTTGAGCAAGAGATAGTGCAAAACTAGGCCATTTAGCCTCCTGCCAACCGGCATATAAATAGACTTTACGCATAACACCATCGGTGTCTAATTCAAAATCATTGTGACCTAATATGACCTTGTTTGTTAAAAAAACCGTCGATGGCAAAAGCTCATGAGCGCTAGCATTTTCTTCAAAATTAGGGGATAAAGGCAAAACAATATTAGCCGTGCTGGCGATAGCTTTAGCAAATGTGACATCTGATGTTGGCTCGGCTAAGTCCGGATCGACAAATAAGATATCAAAACCAATAGCGGCAGGTTTTGCAGACGCTAATTTATCAACTAGTTGAGCGTGAACTTTACGTGGCCAAGGCCAGCGGCCTATTGTTTGAATACTTTTATCATCGATAGCAATAATAACAGCATGATTTTCTTTAACTTGCTTTTGCTTAAGCATAACATCATAAAACAAGGTATTTAACACATTTTCTGGCGTATAAATAAAGATGAAAAGGAAGCTAATAAGCAGCATAGCCATTAAATTTTTGTCTTTAAATAGTAGCCTAAACATAATGCTAATGATGACCCATTACAAAAGAATAAAAAGCGCTAAAAAAGCGAATGATATAAGCGCGTTATCATCATTATTACTGATAGTCTTCACGTCGCTCCACTCTCCATGAACATTTAATTTTTTATTGATAACACGTGAACGTATATAGATATCTCTGTCGTTGGGTACAGGTATGGAAAGCGTTTTTACTACCGATTCAAAAACCTGGGTATTAGTCATAAAATCAGACTCATCAGCAACCTGTATCTGTACTGACTCATCGACCTTAAGTGCTGACCAATCAACGACTAACTGATCAGTTTTATGCTGATAATTCCATTGCACAGGAGATAATATTGCCTGCCATAAAAAATCATTGCCCTTCGAAAAAGGTCCTCGACCTTTATGATCAACACCCGCCACCCGCCAATAGTATTTCCCAAAGGGAAGTGTATTAGGAATAATAAAAGAGCTTTCAGACAAATTTGTTAAAATAATAACATTGGCAAAATTACTATCCGAAGCGATTTGTAAAAGCGAACCTGATAATTCTTTCGCATAAGCCCAAGTAAGTTCACGAGTACCAGCATCAAAAAAGGTATCTACTTCACTAATGACTGGAGGTAATGGCTTATTATTAACAGAAAACGAAGTACTTCGAGCGAACCCTTCTATATTCGAAAGACTAAGCGCACTAACTCTAACAAAGTAATCGCCATCAACGATTTTTGCGAGCGTAGCAACTGTTTGAGGTTGATGTTGCTGCCAAATAATATCTGTAAAAGTATTATTAGATGAAATTTGCACTTTGTATGCTAGTGCATCCTTAACATTTTCCCAGTCAAAATTTACCTCCTCCCCTTCAAAGCGTTTTTTTGTGCTGATAAAACGTGGTGCATTCAATAGCATTATCGGTTTACTCGGCACCTGCCCTTTCGCTACCTTACTGGCAAAACCTTTCGCTATATATTCACTTTGCATTTGTGCGTTAACTTCAACCTTGCCCTCTAATACCTCAATAAGTGAATGATGATCTTGCGGGGAATGTGCAACTCTATAAACCGTGCCTCGCACTGAGCTTATGGCTGAAGCTGTAGATATGTCTAAACGAGATCCTGGTCCCTTTGATTTTTTTGCCTGTGTTTCAACTTTACCTTGGTGAAGTTTTAGTTGTGTATCCGCCATCCCTGTTTTGCCATAACTGATTAAAGACTCAAAAGACAATTTACTTTTTTCAAGAAGAGTAAGCACAGAGCCATCAACAAGCGTGAGGCTGACACTAGAATTAGCATCAACAGTTAATATATCACCAAAGCTCAATATTGAGCCGAGTTTAGTTACTTGTGTTTCACCTTGTTTAAAAAAAGTACTTTTGCCCGAAATAGCCGTTATTGTCGCATAAGTTGGATAACTTTTTATCCACGACATAGGTACTTCTATTAGGGTATTGGGCTGTAATTTTTTAGGATATGTGATTCCATTAAGTTTTTGAAGTTTTTGATAAAAAGCTGTTTCTTCAAGGTATTCTTGGCTAATACTCCATAAGCTATCGCCTTCTACAACGGTATAAACCCATTTTTTTTCAGCCGCTTGTATAGTAAGAGGCAAAAAAACAACGAGTATAATAGAGTAGAAAAACATCCGTTTAAAATTCACCATTAGTCCTTTATTAATCGTTTAGAATTTATTAACAGCATTATTTATAGCACAAAATTGTCTTTAATAAATATGCTTATGGCTTACTAAGTGACGATTTAATGACTAATTTGATGTCTATACTTCATAAATGCGTTAAATCAAATTTATTACTTTTCAATTTTAACCATAATCAGAAGTCGATGGTAATCTAGTGATGATTTTCAGTCACTCAACGACTCATCATTTTGTCGCTACAAATGTAATGAAAATGTTGCAATATAATCAACAAGTATTATGATCAATACTCACTCTATTAAAAATTAAAGGAATAATAATGAGAAGAATCACCATGCTGCTATTGGTACTTATGCTTAGTTTAACTAGTAAAGCTAACGACTTATCATCGAGGGCATCGATTGAAAAATTAATGGAATTGACTGAAGTTTCAAAAATGATAGAGAGTATGCAAAGTCAAGTTACGCTAATGTTTGAAGGTATGTCGAAAAAAATGAATATTTCGGACAAAGAGAAAGTTCATTTTGATAAATATATGGATAAAGTAAATGTCCTTCTTCATGAGAAAATGAATTGGCATAGCTTTAAAGAGCCAATGATAGACATTTACAGTCGCAATTTTACCGAAGCAGAAATACAAGGGTTAATAACATTTTATCGTTCAGATATTGGCAGAAGTATGACGAAAAAAATGCCTTTAATTATTCAAGACTCAATCGTACTTTCACAACAGTTAATGCAAGATTTTATACCCGAAGTCCAATCTTTAGCCAAAGAGCTTAGCGCGAGTATCGAACAATCTCGCCAAAAATAGCAAACAAACAAGTAGTCAAAGGTATTGGCAACAGTAGTATTGTCAATACCTTATTTATAAATCAAGGCTAATTCACACAGTATTAAAACTCAAAATACTCACTAAACACTTTATATAATTCTGTACCTTGATTCACACTCGCCGAGGCAAAATGTAAAATAGGAATGACTTTTTTATCCAGTGAAATATAGTGCAATGGATCGCCGTCACCATAATTATCCATGCGCAAAATTCTCGCCAGCGGTTCACCCGCAGCTAATGGTTGACCAAATTCAGCCAAGTAATCGACCATCCCTCCCATTGGTGAATAAAATGCTTTGTAGTTTTTTAAATAACATCCATAACGTGTCATCTTTTTAGGTCGGTAGTCTGTGGTGTTGATGACGTTTTTATGCTGTAAATAATTCATAATGCTTTTAGCGTCTTCTAAGGCTACATCAAGATCAATCTGTTCTTGCGAGCCTAATTCAACGGTAAAGCTTTCTTTGTTAATAGACGCTGAACTAATCGAAAACTCGATACCTAATTCGGCAAAAGCGTCTTGTAATGACCACCATGGGCAGAATGTTGCTTCATCTAAGGCACCATCAAAGTCATTAGGAATTAATAATGTATGTGGAATATCAAAGTACTGGGCGCTTTCTTGCGCATATTCAGGGCAGTATAAATGTTTACTTGAAATAGGGCCGGTATGTAAGTCTAAAACGTAGTCTGCTTGATGCGCCAAGCGCTGTAATTGATAAGCAATGCGTTGTCCGGTCGTTAGCCCATAAATATTATGGTTAAGTTTTTCTTCAATACTTTCAATCATTAGCTTTTTAAAATTGGCTTCAATAACTTGATTTTTTTTGCCTATACATTCACGAACAAACGGTTTGATGATGCTTTCATCAAAGTGATACATCCGATTCCAATTCACTCCGGTGATAGGATCAAATCTGCCAAGGGTATATTCACCATTTTTATGGTTACACGCAACAGGATTCGCATATGGCACTAACGTAATATCGCCGTTGATTTGAGTGTTTTGTAATAATTCTAATAATTGAAAAATAACCGCATTACCTTGCACTTCTGCGCCGTGCATATTCGCTTGAATATAGACACTTGGTGCATCACAATGCCCTTTTATGCGATATACTGGAACGGTGAGCGCAGCGCCACTGGCCATTTCACCGACATGCATAACTTCTTTTTTTATTTCGTTCATAATTTTCACTTTATCTTAAGTCTTAAACTCATTGGTTTAACGCTACCGTAAATACCAATCAGCAGGTTGTGAAGCTCTTACTTCAATTAACTTCCCTTGACTAAAAACATATTCCGCCGCGATATGATGACAAAGAAAGAACGGCATGCTCTCAGTAAAACCGTATGCTCCACAATAACCAAAAATAAGTGGATCGTGAACAGAGACGTCAGCAGGTAAAGCGTGTTTACCCAGTTTGTCCATGCTCGTACATAACGGACCATGAATATCGAACAACTGCTTTTCATGTGAAGACGTTCGGAGTAAATCTACCGGAAAAGGCTGTTCGGTAATTGCTGGGCGCAATAAATGATTAATGCCTGCCGCCAATACTAATTGCTCTTGGCCATAATTTACCTTTCTATCAACAACCGGTGCTATGTAATAACCACATTCAGCTACCGCAAAGCGTCCCAACTCTAACCATAACTCTTCAACAGCTGCTTGTTGTTTTATTATAGCGAGATCAATCAATATTTGCGGCCAAGACAGCGTAGCGCCTTGCTGCAAATAATCGATGCCTAAACCTCCCCCTAAATCTAATATTTTCAGTGCCATACCAATATCTTCAGCTAATTGCTTTAATGGCGGTACCATTTGTGACCACAATGAAAACATTTTTTCATTGCTGAGCATATTGCCCCATTGAAAAATATGAAGGCCACAAATTTCAATATCAGGAAAATCAGTCACGCGAATACTTTGCCATTGCGCTACCGATAAACCGAAAGGCGTCAGGCTATTCCCCCCTAAAGGATTTTTGTCACCCTCTGGCCATTGCAACTGCACGCGCAGTAAAACTTGTGGCTTAACCTTACTTTCAATGGCAGCTTCATTTAACCAAATTAATTGATTCAAACTTTCAGCCACAAAAACATTAACACCTTGATCAATAAATGACGTTATTTGAGCTTTAGATTTTGCGGGGCCGGTATTTAAGATACGTTCAGGTGCAACTCCCTGTTTTAACACTTGGCTTAATTCGCCAGTGCTCGCCACATCAAAATTAAAACCAGCACCTTCTAAGGTTTGAATGATGGTAGATAACGGGTTCGCTTTTACCGCAAACCATAGTTTGATCACATCTTGGCGTTGCAGTTCTGCCAAATGAGCTTTTAGCGCATCAAGATGATAAACAAAGTAACCAGCCTGTTTGGCACTTTCAGGTTGTTGTTCTTTTAACGCAGCAATTAATTCAATCGCTGCGGGAGAATCAAAACAATGGGCACTATTCACTAATTCAGCCATGATATTCCTATTTTATCTGCTATTGCTTAACGTAAAATTGATTCAAGTTCTAACGATGCATTACTTTTTTCATCACGGTATTTAACGATTAATGCACAAGCCATATTCAACCCCTGTGATTTAGCCCATTCGCCAGAAACTGGTCGCGTACCCGGAACGACAACAGCTCGCTCAGGAATGTCAGCACCTTTTTCAAGCATAACCTGATTGACACAATCGTAAACAGGCACTGACGCTGAAAGTGAGACACCTGGCGCTAAAACTGCCCCTTTTTTCACAACTAGACCTTCAACAATTACCACACCAGCACTTAAAAAAGCGCCGTCTTCAATGATCACAGGGCTAGCTCCGACAGGCTCTAAAACACCACCAATTTGAACCGCAGCTGACACGTGTACATTTTTACCAATTTGAGCACACGAACCAATTAATGCATGGCTGTCAATCATAGTTCCGGTATCAACAAAAGCCCCCACATTAATATAAGCTGGTGGCATAATAATCACACCAGCTGCAACATGAGCACCCCGGCGAACTGATGAACCACCGGGCACTAATCGTACTTTGTCATCAGTAGTAAATTCACGTGCAGGCAAGTTATGTTTATCAACAAAGCCTTTATAAACACCTTCAAAAGCAATGTTTTCTCCCGCTTTAAATGCTGATAATATCGCTTCTTTTACCGCGATATTAGCCTGCCAGTGACCATGCTCGTCTTGATTTGCTGCTCGTACCGTACCTGCTTCTAACTGTGTTAACGTTTCTTGCCAATTCATTTTGAATTACTCTTAATTAAGTTTTTAAAGGGAATGTTTAGCTTGATGCTTATGTTGTTGATTAATAACTTTTTAACGCTACAGCGCATTAAGATCATTATCTTTGGTGGTATACCTTTTTTAATTGAGGTTGCCCTTGCGACTTGAAAAAGCTTGGCAAGTAAGTTTTTCTGATGTTGAAGTAACCCGTGGCTATTGCCAGCAAGTAAAGGTTGGAGGTATTCAAGCCTTGTATGTTGGCAAACGTTACATGCAAGTAGCAAAATGCTATTGGCAACATCAGACGGGTTAATGGCTATTTTTTTTAGGCGAGTAGGGGCGATTTCAACGCCATCAAGTAATGGCGTCATTAAAGCAGTCCATAAAATAGAATGATGGAATGTTGGGGTAGCGTTTAAGCTAATATTTTTTGAATGTTTTATTTGATTCATTTCTCTCGAACTCTGTTCGTTCGGAGAACTTTTAGGCGTTTGTAGCAGCCAAAATAATAATCACTTCATTGGTGAGCATTGGCTTTACAAAGGCCAGAAGCTCTCCACCAAATTGGTGACAATTGCTAGGATTCAACCCAAACAACCGGTAAATAAATCATCAAAAATTCATTTACCTCGGCATTAATCCCCCTCATTATCAATCGTCAGAGTTTGATCTCTTTATGATAACTACCTGGTTAATGCTCCTCTTCTGACCCTTTATCATTCAGTCTTGCTTGTGTAAAAAACCAAACAACGACGTTATTGAATTCAGGACAACAACATTAGAACATTTATTCTAATGTTGAGTCAACAGGCGTGTAAATAGATGTAATACTGATATATTATATCTTATGAAGCAATGATCGCTTGCTCTATTTGTGCCAAACGGTCTTGCCCCCAACAAGCCACATTTTGAAAACGAAAGCATGGTGCGCCCCATAATCCCATACTGTCTATTGTACTTTGGTTAAAGTCAGACCATTGTTTCCAATCATGTTCATTATTATATGCTAATGCTTCATCATAATTTAATGCATGCTGTTGACACAAAGATTCGATCACCGATTTATGCGATAAGTCTAAGCCGTCAACATATATAGCGTTAAACGCAGACTTAATGAAAACGAGATCTTTATTTTGCTGCTCTGCATATGAAAAAATTTGAAAAGCATTAAAAATACCTTGCCCCAAAGGATCGGTGATTCCTGTAAAAGGAATATTAAGCTTCTTGGCTTCACGACTGGCGTCAAAAACAGCATAACGCTCTTTGTTTTCTGTGATCGTTAATCCGCGCATAACCAACGGTAATAAAGGCTTTATTTTTAACGGTATATTATAATGCTGACTTAACTTCTCTGCTTGTAATAAACCAATATAAGAATAAGGGCTTCGCAATGAAATAAAAACCTCTAGCGTATGGTTGCCAGCGTTATCTGTAATAATTTCTTTCGTTGATTGCTCGGCAAATACGAGTTTGTTTTTTTGATAAACAGCAGTACTGTTATCTTTTGCTAAGCCAAAATCAGCCAAACGTTTTTCTAAATGCTCAAGTCTATCGATACCAACATACCATTGGCCTGCAATGAAGATCGAAGAAGGTAAATAATGACCTTTTTTAACCAAACGCATTAAATTTTTAATTTGATAATTAATTACTGGCGTAGAAGCGTGATAATAATAATCAAATTCATTAAACCATGTTTCCTGAAAAAGCTGCCATGCATTATCTAATGTTTTAGGTCGCAATTGCCACATTTGCTGACCAGTAAAGAGTGATTCTTGGGTAGGTTGTTGCGTTATTTTTTTGAGTTGATATTGATCAGCAATAAAGTTAGCGTCTTTAATCGCCCAAGTACGCATTAATTTTGGATCTATTGTCACCCCTGGCACACTTTCGTAAACTAAAAACAGTTTAAATTGAATATTAAAGCGTTTTTCTAACTCAGGCAGCACTTGAATAAGCATAAAGCTATAAGGGTCGTTAAGTGCTAAATAAACTTCGGCAACAGGCGTTTTTCTAAACATATTGGGTACAGTAAAATAACGAAGTTTTAGCAACCATGCCCGCTTATCACTGCGTATTAATCTCACTTTAAACCAAGTAAAAATTTTAGTAAAAATACCCCTCTCCTTGAATATTATATGATGTTTTTCAAATTTATTATTGCCGTTTCTGACATGATTATAATATTCACGTAGAATGGCGCCATTATAAACATATCTTGTCGTTAAGCGTATAAAATACCGTTAATTAATTTATCATTTAAACTGTATTATTATTAACGCCATAATCAAATCATTTGAGAATCACTTTGTTAGATAACATCAATCAATTACTGCTACGTAATACCGACTTACTGCCGGCAAAAGCCCCTTTATTTATCAATTTACCTGTTGACGATTTTTTTGAAGAATATCACTCACTTCATCCCAACGCGTTGATGACATGTTACAACACTAATTATCAATTTCATTTACAAGCGAAGCAGCTGCAACTATCTCAAATGAACGCTGTATTTAGTGCCAGTTACCAAAGTGATACTGAACACGATTTAGTTATTATTCAATTCCCTAAAAGTAAGGCGGAATTAACCTTTACCCTAGCGATGATTGCAAGTGTCGTATCAAAAGATTGCTTAGTATTAGTTATTGGCGAAAATAAAAGTGGTATTAAATCTTTAGAAAAACTAACTCGCGATCAGCTTGGAGATTGTGCAAAAATTGATGCTGCTCGCCATTGTTTATTATTTGCGGCTAATTTACTGGCGACACAAGAAACGTTTATTTTAGAAAATTGGTTAAAGCCATACTCATTTACGATTAAAAATACCCTTATAGACGTGGTCGCATTACCGGGTGTATTCAGTCAAAACGGTCTTGATATCGGAACACAAGTTTTATTAGAAAATATACCTAAGAAGGTAACGGGTAAACTGCTCGATTTTGGTTGTGGTGCTGGTGTTATCGCAAGTTACTTGGGCAAATTATTCCCAGGTATTAATTTACATTTACTTGATGTCAGTGCGTTAGCTTTATATTCAGCCCAGGAAACTTTAAAATTAAATAATTTAACGGGTCACATTTTTCCATCAAACAGCCTATCTGATGTTAAAGACAAGTACGATTTCGTTATTTCAAATCCTCCCTTTCATCAAGGCCTGAAAACAAATTATCAAGCAACTGAAACATTTCTTTCAAAAATAAAACCCCATTTAAAGCCGAAAGGACAAGTAATTGTTGTTGCTAATAGTTTTTTACGTTATCAACCAATAATGGAAGAAGCAATTGGTAGAACACAAGTTTTAGCTAAGCAAAAAGGTTTCTCGCTTTATCATTGTTCAATTTAATTGCTCAATGTAGAATTTGAGTTACTATAAAAGTATGGAAAAAATGAAACACATTCACTCATTAAAGAGAAAACTGATGATTATGATCATCGGTTTCATTGTATTGTTTGTTACTCTTTCTTCTTTTATCATCGCTAATTCATTTATTGAAGATACAAAAGAAGACGCGGCCACTAATACAAAATACTGGGCTGAGCTTATCGCAAATGCTAACAGTACCAATCTCGTTAATGATGAAACGCTATTGATTGATCATTATTTGTCGATGCTCAAATCTGTCCCTTATATTAGCCACGTTCATATTTATAAACTATCCCCTGAGCCTGAAGGCATAGTTTTTTTTGCGAACTATAATAAAAGTATGAGCTCCCCTATACTCAAAAAAACAGATAGAATAATAGAGTTATCTTCGGTAAAGATAAGTGCTTATATTACAGAGCTTATGGTACCGATTACTCAGCAAGATAAAAAAGTTGGCTACGTTTATATACAAGTCAGTACTGACTATATTAAACGTATAACAAACAATATGTTCTTGCGCTATGGTGTCATTATTTTCATGCTTATTGTCTTAACGCTTTTATTAACAATCATACTCAACCGCTTTATCACTATTCCCATGTCAGATATGGCAAATAAAGTACAAGATATTTCGAAACATAAAAGATTCAATTTACGTATTGGGCAAATGCCTTTTAAAGAACTTGATATTCTTGCGCTCAATATAAACATTTTACTTAACAGAGCTGAAACACAATTAGCGAATTTGTCAGATGACAAACAGCTTACTTATCAACAAAATAAAGATCTTGAAGATAAAGTAAATAAGCGCACCCAAGCCTTAAAAGATTCAAACCATGAATTGCTGTCTACATTAGAAAAATTACACCAGTTTCAAGGGCAACTTGTTGAAAGTGAAAAAATGGCTTCATTAGGAGATATGGTTGCGGGTGTAGCGCATGAAGTAAATACCCCAATAGGTTTAGGTGTTACCGCTTCAACGTTATTGTCAGATCGTTTATTAGAAATAAAACAAGCTTTTGACAATAAAACCTTAAAATCTAGCCATTTGAAAAAGTTTCTCATTGAGGGCGAAGAGAATACTGCCATTATTTATCGCAATTTAAAACGTGCAGCTACATTAATTTCTAGTTTCAAAAAAGTTGCTGTCGACCAGTCAAGTGAAGAAGCGCGTTCGTTTAACATCAAAAATTTGCTTGACGACATATTATTGACTTTAGCCCCACAAATTAAAAGTTTACCTTTTATTATAAATGTCGACTGTCCAAGCGAACTTGTTATTAAAAGTAAACCCGGCCCAATTAATCAGATTATTATTAATTTAATACAAAATTCTATTACCCATGGGTTTGATCAACGAGAATATGGTTCGATAGCCATACAGGTTAGTATTGATAGCGATATGCTAACAATTGACTACCAAGATGACGGCAGAGGTATTGAGCCTTCTATAATGAATAAAATTTTTGAGCCATTCACCACAACAAAACGAGGTTCTGGTGGCAGTGGCTTAGGCTTACATCTTGTTTATAATTTAGTAACACAGGCATTAGGTGGGAAGATAACTTTTATTAGCGATGTTGAAAGTGGTGTCAATTTCAAAATAATTATCCCAACACAAGTCATGGAAGAAGACTAAAGGTAGCCATACAAATTGTTGTTGAAAATTAAGAAACTCATAATCTTGATTGTTTTTTAGGTAGTGGTTCTATACCATACAATTAATTGTATAAATAATTAATAAAATCAGCATTAGTAACATAGCGTTAATATAATTTTCAGCTATAACTAACATACAGTAAACATTATTGCCAAATACATAAAGAGTGGAAAAAAAAACATGCAAAAACCTCACATACTTATCGTAGAAGACGAAGATGTTACACGCTTTAACCTACGTAACTTATTTGAAGCCGAAGGCTATCAAGTCTCTGAGGCTACCGACGGTGAGAGCATGGATACTCAGTTACAAAAAAACACGATTAATCTAGTCATTATGGATATTAATCTTCCAGGTAAAAATGGTTTGTTATTGGCGAGGGAACTCACCAGCAACAATGAACTAGGTTTAATATTCCTAACTGGTCGTGACAGTGATATAGATAAGATACTGGGTTTAGAAATTGGTGCTGATGACTATTTAACGAAACCGTTTAATCCTCGTGAATTAACGATACGCGCGCGAAATATTCTTAATCGTATTGGTCAAACAAAGAATGAAGTTGAAAAAGCAGTGATCACTTTTAACGAATGGTCACTTGATGGCAATTCAAGAAAAATGACCGCTCCTGATGGACAGATTTTAGCGATACCGCGTGGAGAGTATCGTGCATTACGCTTGTTAATTGAAAATACAGGCCAGATTGTGACTCGCCAGCAACTCATTAAAGAAATGACTGGTCGTGACCTTCGTTCAAATGATCGCACAGTTGATGTAACGATTAGACGCCTACGCAAACATTTTGAGTCAGTACCTGATGCGCCTGAATTAATTAATACCATTCACGGTGAAGGATATCGCTTTATTGGCTCTGTAGATTAAGCGCTTCAGTAATAAACAACTAAAAAGGGGAAGCAATAATTGCTTCCCCTTTTTAGTTGTTTAAGACAATAATTTACTTTGATGCTAACCATGTTTTAAAAGCGGTAATCGCTTGTTTATTAAGGTTAATTAACTCAGAAATATGTATTGATTTTTCTGGCCATTGCCCTGAAATTTTTTCTACAGCAACGAGCTTGGCATGAGCCGCCAACAAACCAACACTGCCAGTAGCACCCTTCATTTTATGGCATCGTGCTTGCCATAAGTCTTGTGACTCTTTTTCAATAGAGTCAGTTATTTCTTCAATATAGGTCTTTGATTGCTGGATATATAAATCTAACATTTGTTGAAGGATATCTTGGCCTAAACTATCTAAATATCCCTCTAATAAATTAACATCTAACGGTTCGATATTATTCACAAATCCTACCTTTAATTATATTTATAGCGGCGTAATTTCATTCATTGTAACAAGATGAACAGCGATGTCATTAAACAAATGTCTTTCATTTACATTGATTTAAAAATCCTTAACAAAGCGAAAACCTCATCAATACACAGTCTTTCAGTAACTTAGGCACCTAAGGTACTTAAAAAAGAACTGCTGCTATATCTGCAACTAAATATACGTTAGAATACGCGCCCTTAATAAGTTTGTTATGTACTGAAGTTTCAAAAAGCCCTTTACATAGCGTGTTAGAAACACTGGAGTAGAAATGTCCACATTAATGCCTGATATCGCCAACCACACCACCGCTCAAACCGAAGGAACGCTCGATTGGGTTGGGATGAGTAATATAGAAATGCCCATAATGGTTGCTTCGCAAGGTGAGAATGAGCGAATGGTTTCTGCTTTTGTTGACGCGTTTGTAAACTTAAAAGAACCACAAGCGAAAGGCATTCATATGTCTCGTTTGTATTTGTTACTTGACGAACTTTCTACTAGTAATACCTTAGACTTTCAAAGCTTAGTTACTTTACTTGACGGCTTCATCAGTAGTCATAATGACCTGAGTGATAATGCAAAAGTACAGTTTCGTTTCGATTATCACCTAAGAAGAAAATCTCTAATAAGTGGTAAACAAGGCTGGAAAGCATACCCTGTTACATTGACGGGCCGATTAAATAAAGGAAAGCTTGATATTGAGCTTGCTGTTGATGTTAGATATTCGTCTACATGTCCTTGTTCTGCCGCTCTTGCTCGACAATTAATTCAAAAAGCTTTTAAAGAAAAGTTTAACGATCAACAAGCTGATTTAAATGCTATTCACGAGTGGCTCGGAACGACCGAAGGGATTGTTGCCACACCTCATAGCCAACGTTCAGTTGCTGAATTAAAAGTTAAGCTAAATGCCAATGCTAATGAATTTCCGATTACCGCTTTAGTTGATATCATTGAAGGTTGCTTAAAAACGCCTGTGCAAGCGGCAGTAAAACGAGAAGATGAACAAGAATTTGCCCGTTTGAATGGTCAAAATTTAATGTTTTGTGAAGACGCCGCTCGCCGTTTACAACACGCAATGAATAACACACCTGAATATGACGACTTTTGGCTTCGTATTAATCACCTTGAATCTTTACATGCCCATGATGCGGTAAGTATTACGACAAAAGGTGTTGAAGGCGGTTACCAACCATAAGCCATTGTTTTTGAAATAAATTGCAACATAACTTTAAAGCCAGTAATTAATACTGGTTTTTTTATGTCTGAAATTTAATCTTGTCATTGTGGTCCTGCACATACACCAATGAATAAAAAATGAATAATATTAATCACCTAATTTACTCGTATTTATTATTAACAAAAACAAAAATGTAATTAAATTACAACAAAGTAAACAAAAATCATTCTCAACTCGCTTAAAACAATTGAGATCAGCGCTTAAAATTCTACAAAAAGTCAACAAAACTGACATAATCACATAATACTCTTTTAAAACAAATACCTACATTCATGTAAAAAAACTACGAGCAAATACTCTATTTTGATTGACCTTTTAGCGATAAGTGTTTAATGTGAAAGGTTCCACTTAAGTGAAAACGGAGTATTTATGCAATTTTTGTATAACTTTATTCTTTCTTTATATTCTCTGTGCTTAAGCGGTTATTTCTTGAGGAGAAAATAACATCATGCTTTACGATCACAGCGTTCAGAAAGACAACTGCGGGTTTGGCTTAATTGCTCACCAACAAGGTGAGGCCAGCCATAAACTTGTAAAAACGGCCATTCATGCCCTTGACCGTATGCAACATCGTGGTGGTATTGCTGCCGATGGTAAAACGGGCGATGGTTGTGGTTTGTTAATGCAAAAACCTGATACTTTCTTTCGAGCTATTGCTGAAGAGAACATCTGGAAGCTTGGCAGAAAATACGCTGTAGGGATGATTTTCCTCAATCCTGATCCGATTCAAGCGGCTTTAAGTAAAAAGATTCTTGAAGAAGAGTTAGCGCGTGAAACGCTGACCTTAATTGGTTGGCGCATAGTGCCCACTGATACCTCTATATTAGGTGAAACGGCAGTAAATAATATGCCACAAATAGAGCAGGTCTTTGTTGATGCCCCTCCTGGTTGGAGAAATCGAGATTTAGAGCGCCGCTTATATATGGCACGTCGTCGTGCAGAAAAACGTATTGACGATAGCGTTTTTTATGTTGCGAGTTTATCGTGTTTGGTCACTATCTATAAAGGCTTAATGATGCCTGTAGATTTACCGAATTTTTATTTAGATCTTGCTGATATTCGCATGCAGACCGCAATTTGTGTATTTCATCAACGCTTTTCAACCAATACATCTCCCCAATGGTACTTAGCACAACCTTTTCGTTACCTAGCCCATAATGGTGAAATTAACACAATTAAAGGTAATCGCCAGTGGAGTAGAGCACGAACACACATATTCAAATCACCTTTATTACCTGACTTACAAGACGCAGCCCCATTTGTTAACGAAAGTGGCTCTGACTCATCATCCTTAGATAACATGTTGGAATTATTCCTTGCTGGTGGCATGGACTTATACCGTGGTATGCGTTTATTAATGCCTCCAGCTTGGCAAAATAGCCCGTTAATGGATGAAGATTTAAAAGCGTTTTACGAATTTAACTCTATGCATATGGAACCATGGGATGGCCCTGCAGGTGTTGTAGTCACCAATGGTCGCCATGTTGCCTGTAATTTAGATAGAAATGGTTTACGCCCTGCTCGCTATGTTATTACTCGTGATGGCTTTATCACCTTAGCCTCTGAAGTTGGCATTTGGGATTACGGTGAAGATGAAGTGGTTGAAAAAGGGCGTGTTGGTCCTGGCGAAATGCTTGCTATTGATACTTACACTGGAAAAATATTCACCTCTACCGATATTGATGAAGAATTAAAAGTTCGTCATCCTTACCGTGAATGGTTAGATAAAAACACACAACGCTTGATACCCTTTCATCAACTAGATGCTGAACTCATTGGTAAGCGTGTTTTTGATGACCAAGCTATTTCGCAATACCATAAAATGTTCAATTACAGCTATGAAGAGATCCATCAAATTGTTAAAACATTAGCTGAAAATGGCATGGAAGCAACAGGCTCTATGGGTGACGATACTCCAATGGCTGTACTTTCAAGCCAGCCTCGTACAATTTTTGACTATTTCCGTCAACAATTTGCACAGGTAACAAACCCGCCGATTGACCCATTACGTGAACGCTACGTTATGTCACTAGGTACCTGTATTGGCCGCGAGCATAATGTTTTTAACGAAACAACCGGTCATGCTAACCGCATATTATTTGAAACGCCTATACTTATGTATACGGGTTTAAAGCAACTACGAAACCTTGACCCTGAACATTACCGCAGCGACACGCTAACCTTAAATTACGATACAGAAGAAGGTTTAGAAGCGGCAATTATTCGTTTATGTGATGAAGCAGAGACATTGGTTCGTGACAAAAACACCGTTATTCTCGTACTTTCAGATCGTCAAATTCATAAGGGTATGTTACCTATACCGGCCGCTATGGCTGTGGGTGCCGTGCAACAACGTTTAGTTGAAAAACAACTCCGTTGTGACTCTAATATTATTGTTGAAACAGCAGCAGCACGTGACTCTCATCATTTTGCCGTGCTACTGGGACTTGGCGCAACAGCTGTTTACCCTTACCTTGCATTTGAAACCATTGAACAATTAGTTGACCAAGGACAAATTGAGTTAACCGCTCGCCAAGCCGTAATGAACTATCGCGATGGCATCAATAAAGGCTTATTAAAAATATTATCTAAAATGGGTATTTCAACTATTGCCAGCTATCGTTGTGCGGGCTTATTTGAAGTGATTGGCTTACATCAAAATATTATGCAGTTGTGTTTCCCTGATTTACCGAGTCGTATTCAGGGTGCTGATTTTTCAGATATAGAACAAGACAACATCAACCTTGCGCGTAAAGCCTTTTTAGCGCATCAGAAAGTCAATCATGGCGGGTTACTCAAATATGTACATGGTGGTGAATATCACGCTTATAATCCTGATGTCGTGACCTACTTACAAAAAGCAGTTCAGTCAGGAGATTACGCTGATTATCGCCTGTTTGCTGATCAAGTAAATAACCGCCCAGTGGCGACGTTACGTGACTTATTGGGTTTTAAAGAAGATACCCAGTCAATTGATATCAGTAAGGTAGAACCTGAAACTGAAATGTTCAAACGCTTCGACAGCGCAGCTATGTCAATTGGTGCATTAAGCCCCGAAGCTCATGAAGCATTGGCTATCGCCATGAACCGTTTAGGCGGTTATTCAAATTCTGGTGAAGGGGGTGAAGATGAACGTCGCTTTGGTACAGTAAAAAATTCACGTATCAAACAAATCGCTTCTGGTCGCTTTGGCGTTACACCACACTATTTAGTAAATGCTGATGTACTACAAATTAAAGTGGCGCAAGGCGCAAAACCCGGTGAAGGTGGTCAATTACCTGGTGATAAAGTGTCACCGTTAATCGCTAAATTAAGATTTTCTGTACCGGGTGTTACGCTAATTTCTCCACCTCCGCATCACGACATCTATTCAATTGAGGATTTAGCTCAGCTTATTTTCGATTTGAAACAAGTAAACCCTAAAGCGGTTATTTCAGTGAAACTCGTTTCAGGCCCTGGTGTGGGTACAATCGCTTCAGGTGTTGCAAAGGCATACGCTGATTTCATTACCATTTCTGGTTACGACGGTGGCACAGCTGCTAGCCCATTAAGTTCAGTAAAATATGCAGGTTGTCCTTGGGAGCTAGGTTTAGCTGAAGCGCATCAGTCATTAGTCACTAACGGTTTACGCCATAAAGTACGTTTACAGGTAGATGGCGGATTAAAAACTGGAATCGATATTGTTAAAGCAGCAATTTTAGGTGCAGAAAGCTTTGGTTTTGGTACCGCACCAATGGTAACACTGGGCTGTAAATTCCTCCGTATCTGCCATTTAAACAATTGTGCGACAGGTGTTGCGACACAAGACGATGTGTTACGTGAAAAATTCTTCAAAGGTCTACCTGAGCAAGTCATGAACTACTTTAAGTTTATAGCTCATGATGTTCGTGAAATTTTAGCGCGATTAGGGGTTGAAAGCTTAACCGCAGTAATTGGTCGAACTGACTTATTAGTACAGCTTACGGGCTTAACGGCTAAGCAACAAAAATTAGATTTATCACCCATTATTGCTCCGGTTGTTGCGGGTGCTGATACGGCTCTTTATCAAACAGAAAATAATAACCCGTTTGATAAGGGCGTGTTGAATAAAGAGATTCTGGCCGCATGTACTGATGCCGTATCACATAGTAAAGGTGGTGAATTCCGTTTTTCAATACAGAATACCGATCGCTCTGTGGGTGCTTCATTATCAGGTGAAATTGCTCGTCATCATGGCGATCAAGGTATGGCGTCTTCACCTATTAAAATCCATCTTAATGGCACAGCTGGCCAAAGTTTTGGTGTCTGGAATGCCGGTGGCTTAGAAATGACCCTTACAGGTGATGCTAATGACTATGTTGGTAAAGGAATGACTGGCGGCAAGCTGACAATTAAACCACCAAAAGGTGTTGAGTATTTAAGTCATCAAACGATGATCATGGGTAATACTTGTTTATACGGCGCAACTGGCGGCAGACTTTATGGTTGTGGCCGTGCGGGTGAACGCTTTGCTGTGCGTAACTCAGGGGCTCATGCGGTAATTGAAGGTACTGGTGATCACGCTTGTGAATACATGACCGGCGGCATAGTGACCATTCTAGGTCAAGTTGGGGTAAACTTTGGTGCAGGAATGACCGGTGGTTTTGCTTATGTATTTGATGAATCTGGCGATTTAGATGTTCGTTTAAATGGTGAGTCAATCGAGTTATTGCCGATAAGCAACCTGACAATTCATCAAGAGCATTTACGCGGTATTATCAACCAACATTTTGATGAAACCGGCAGTGCGCGCGCTCAAGAAATCTTAGCTGACTTTGATGCCTACGCACCGCGATTTAAATTAGTTAAACCTACGGCAACTGATGTTAAAACCTTATTAGGTCATCGTAGCCGTTCATCTGCTGAACTTCGCGTTCAAGCACAGTAGTCGTGTCGAGAATGCGAATTAAGGGAAAACAGTATGAGTAAAAATGTTTATCAATTTATCGATGTTAAGCGCATCGATCCGCCTAAAAAAGCGATTGAACAACGTAAAATAAATTTTGTTGAAATATATCAGCCATTGAGTACTGACCAAAGTGCTGGCCAAGCAGACCGATGTTTAGATTGTGGTAACCCTTATTGTGAGTGGCAATGCCCTGTTCACAATTATATTCCACAATGGTTAGAGTTGGTTACCGAGGGGAAGATTTTTGAAGCTGCTGACTTGTGTCATCAAACCAATAGCTTACCTGAAATGTGTGGTCGTGTTTGCCCACAAGACAGACTCTGTGAATCGGCCTGTACGTTAAACGAAGATTTTGGCGCCGTCACTATTGGTAATATCGAGAAGTACATTACCGACACTGCATTTGCACAAGGGTGGAAACCTGATTTATCGAACGTAGTAAAAGTGAACAAACGTGTCGCTGTTATTGGTGCAGGACCTGCTGGTTTATCTTGTGCAGACGTACTAACACGTAATGGTATCGACGCGGTTGTTTACGACAAACATGCCCAAATAGGTGGCTTGCTAACTTTTGGTATTCCCTCGTTCAAATTAGAAAAAGATGTTATTCAAACACGTCGTGAAATTTTTGAAGGTATGGGCATTGAATTTCGTTTAAATATCAACGTAGGTGTTGATGTAACTATTGAATCATTGAGCGAAGAATACGACGCTGTATTTTTAGCACTTGGCACCTACACCGATATGACGGGTGGTTTCGAGAACGAAGGTGCTGCAGGTGTTTACACTGCGCTTGATTTCTTAATTGGTAACACGCAAAACTTAATGAAAATTACTGAAAATGCCAAGCCATATGTCAGTTTTGAAAATAAAAAAGTGATTGTACTCGGTGGAGGTGACACTGCAATGGATTGTGTACGCACCTCAATTCGTCAAAATGCTACCGAAGTAACGTGTGCATATCGTCGTGACGAAGCCAACATGCCAGGTTCACCTCGTGAAGTTCAAAATGCTAAAGAAGAAGGCGTAAATTTTCAATTCAACATACAGCCTCTTGATATTGCTGTTGATAAAGATGGTAATGCTTGTGGTGTTAAATTTGTAAAAACTCAACTAGGTGCGGCAGATGCAAAAGGCAGAAGAAGCCCTGAACCAATAGCGGGTAGTGAATTTATAATGGAAGCTGACGCGGTAGTGATTGCTTTTGGTTTTTTACCCAGTCCACCTCAGTGGATGAAAGATGCAGGTGTTGAGATAGATAAACGTGGACTCGTTTTAGCTGCAGATAATAGCGAATTTGCTTTACAAACCACTAAACAAAATATTTTTGCCGGCGGCGATATGGTACTAGGCTCAGATCTTGTGGTTACGGCTGTAGATCAAGGCCGAAAAGCAGCCATTGGCATTTTAGACTTCGTACTCAGTTAAAAATAGCTTCATCTCTTTTAAAGGCAGCTTAGGCTGCTTTTTTTTATGTCTGCATTTACACAAAATAATCACTCATTGAAATAAAGTGGGCTATTATTTAAAGGTAGGATAAAATATTATTAATTAGAGGGGAATTAACTTTGTTAAAAGACCTCTTTGATTATTCTGTGGCTAACCGTCTATAAAAATGGGGTATTGTTACCAAGTAAGGTCGCGATACTAAAAATATATATGATGCAATTTTATAAAAATTTTTTAACGATGATTACCGCCCTTATTATCGCTTTATTAGTCTCATTCGATGCTAGAGCGCAAGAAATCGATGTGGTTACTGAACTCTTAGAGCCTTATCAAATTGAAAAAGCAGATGGTAGCTTAGGTGGATTTTCTACAGAGGTGGTTGAAGCTTTATTTAAAATAACGAAAGACCAGGCTAGCATTAAAATAATGCCTTGGGCCAGAGCATACGAAGTTGCGCTTAATCAACCGAATACTTTAATTTACTCTATTGCTCATACACAAATGAGAGATAAAAAATTTCATTGGATCGGTGCACTAAAAAAAGAGCGATTATACTTTTGGGGATTAAAAAAGCATTACACAAAAACCGATTATCAAGTATCTGCTTTAAAGAACTTAAAGATTGCCGCCTCAAGAAATTCAAACTCTGCACAATATTTAATTGCTCAAGGTTTTTCAAATATATACCAGCTCGCTAACGAACGACAAAATATGGATATGTTGTTTATTGACCGAGTAGACCTAATTCTCGCGACAAAAATAACCATAGAAACCAGAGCTAAAAGTCTTGGCTATGACTTTAATGAACTACAAAGGTTAAACGAAGTAGCTGCATTAAATAACAAACTCAGTATTGCCTTTAGTCTTGATACCTCACCGGTATTGATAAAAAAATATAAAGCGGCATTTCAACAATTAGTCACCAGTGGTCAACTAGCAAAAATTAAAAAAAAGTGGAAGTTATACTAACTCTTTCACTTTGAGATAAATAAAACTCAATTATTATCCTCTTTAAAATAAAGTAGCTACCTGATCACGCGTTTGGCATAATTACCTTAATTTCTACACTCAGCAAACGGACAACAATATGATCCATAGTATGACAGCTTTTTCTCGCTTTGAAGTAAAAGGTGATTGGGGTAATGCAGTTTGGGAAATCCGCTCTGTAAACCAACGATTTTTGGAAACTTACTTCCGTTTACCTGAGCAATTTCGCAGCATTGAACCCGCATTGCGTGAACGTTTTCGCAAACAATTAAACCGGGGCAAAGTCGAGTGTAGCTTGCGCTTCAATGCTAACCCGTCAGCAAAAAATAATTTATCACTTAATAAAGGCTTAGCTGAACAACTGCTTCAGCACGCAAGTTGGATCAACGAACAGACACTTAATAGTCAGTTAAACCCTTTAGAAATAATGCGCTGGCCCGGTGTTATGGAAGCTGAAGAAGCGGACATGACCATTATTCAAAAAGAGATTTTGGTGGGTTTTGAACAAGCGCTGAAAGACTTTATAGATGCACGCGCAAGTGAAGGAGAAAACTTAAAAGTACTAATAGAACAACGCCTTGAAGGTATTGTTGAGCAATCTGAAAAAGTTAAAGCGTTTATGCCAGAAATTATTGCATGGCAGCGTAAACGGATCACCGATAAATTCACCGATGCGAAAATTGAGCTTGATTCAAGCAGAGTTGAGCAAGAACTCGTCTTACTTGCGCAAAAGATGGATGTTGATGAAGAAATTGATCGCCTCTTTAGTCACGTAAAAGAAACAAAGAGTATTCTTAAAAAAGGTGGCGCTCAAGGTCGTCGTCTAGATTTCATGATGCAAGAGTTTAATCGTGAAGCTAATACTTTAGGATCTAAATCGATTAATGTTGATATCACCAACTCAGCAGTGGAATTAAAAGTACTTATTGAACAGATGCGTGAGCAGATCGCGAATATTGAATAGCGTTCTAGCGAATTTTACGTTTTTAAAAAGCCATAGTTAACTATGGCTTTTTTGTGGATAATTTATTAATTTAACATTAGTAAAAACAGAATTTGCTTGGTATAACATGCCTAGGAAATTCTACAAGGAAGCTTTGAAATGATCACATTATCCGCCGACCAATGCCGCATTATTGGCGTAATGCTTGAAAAAGAAACGACGACCCCTGAGCAATATCCGCTCTCTTTAAATGGTATTACTATAGGCTACAATCAAAAAAGTAACCGAGAACCGGTCACGTCGTTTTCTGAAAGTGATGTGCAAAACTTAGTCGATGAACTGGTAGAAATGAATCTATTAATGATAGATCATAAAGCGTCTGCGCGAGTAAATAAATATTTTCATCGTTTCTGTGATACTGAGTTTGGTCATTTGAAGTTTACACCACAGCAACGAGCCATTATTTGTGTGTTATTGCTAAGAGGTCCCCAAACCCCTGGTGAGTTGAGAACCCGTACAAATCGCTTGGCTGACTTTACCGATGTTAATGAAATTGAAACGACTTTGCAGCAGTTGCAAGATTTCGGTAATCAAACCTTAATTAAAAAGCTAGAACGAGAGCCAGGGAAGCGAGAATCCCGCTATATTCATTTATTTTCAGACACCAGTGAACTCGATTTAATGACTGTTAGTACGGTGCAAACTGTTGATGTTTCACCTGATAGCCAATCATCACTAGCGCAAAGAATTGTAACGTTAGAAAAGCAAGTGGCTATGTTAAGCGAACAAGTGTCCCACTTAACAGATTTACTTGGAAATAAGTAATTATCGATTTAATACCCAAGCAGAACTAAAATATACAGGGCAGATAATTCCGCTATGCATGTTCAACAATAGATACATGCTTAATTGTCGCGCTTAATTCATTGAGATCACGCACAACAACATCTGCCAACTCTTCATAACTCGCCGTTTTACCATAATTGATAAGACAAGACATGGTGTTAGCATTTTTTGCTGCTTGTAGATCATATAAATAGTCACCAACGTATAATAAATTTTCAGGGGCTATCTGCCACAACTCTGCTAAATGTAATAAGGCATCAGGAGCAGGTTTAGCTTTGTGATCTTCTCGGGTTAATAATATCTCAATATCAATATTATTATTTTCAATTTTTATAGTTGCTGCTTGACGACAATTTCGCGTAACAATCGCGCATGATAAAGACAACTCAGCCAATAAGGTTAAAATTTGCTCGGTGCCCGCCAGCTTCTTTGCCCCCACCGCATCGTTGATTTCATACTCAACTAACAGTTCAGTAGCATCAACTTGCTGACTTTCTGGTAAGGCAGCAACAAAATCTAATAAATCGATGTTTTTTGGACAACCCAAAGAAGCTCTTATGCTGTCAAAATCTAAAGATGAAGATACCAGGGTATTGTCGAGATCAAATATAACCCCCATAATTTTATGTGGTAACAATACTTTATTACTCCTATTTATCTAAAACATGACGCACTGAATGAGTAATACGTGAAAATAGCGAATTCAGATCAAATTCATCTATTAGCAGTGGAAAAGCTCCTTTCTAGTGGCATCAAAACACACACGACAATGAGCTAATGCCGGCCATATTTTTTCACTGCGCACGTCATTAAGTAATAGATGCTTGCCAACGTTCTTTAATATGCTCGGCAACGCGAAAAGCATTGGCATAAATAGTAAACGTATAGGGTACGCTGCCGCCTGTTGGCATAAATGAACCATCCGTTACATATAAATTATCGACTTCATGAGCTTGACAGTATTTATTCAATACCGATGTTTTAGGGTCATGACCGAACCGGCAACCTCCAGCCATTAAGTTTGTTGGTGGGTAGCTGCTTACTGAGCTAGTCACATTTTTTGCCCCCATACTTTCAAGTAACTTCTTGCCCTTTTCAGCTAAATACTCTCCAACCACCATGTCATGTTGATGTGCGCCGATCCTTACATTAGCAACCGCTTGCCCCCATTTATCGGTGACTTCCGTGTCTAAACTGACAAAACAATCGTCGGTAGGTAACCAGTCATTAAAAACTTCAAAACGTAACGTTTTATAGGTGGTAAATTCTTCTTTTAAATTTTTCTGTAATTGCTCGCCCCACACTAACTCACTTTCGTCATTGAATTGTTGGCCTTGTGCACGGGCAATAGGGTTTTGATAGAAGAGAAAGTCAATAGTGCCGCCTTTTGCTTTACCTTGCGAGTTCGCTCCAGAAAAACTTTTATCGTCAATTTGATACCAGTCTTGCAAGGCACGATTAATAAAGGGACCTACTTGCTTTAATTGTGCTTGCTTTTCAGTTGTTAAATCAGCGAACAAAAAGTCTCCCTTCCCTGTACCTCCGCCACTAAATACTAAGTTCTTACCAACTTGTCCGCTATTGTTCGCTAAACCTTGTGGAAATTTCTTCCCTTTAGAAGCCAGTAATAAACGTGACGTTTCTACCGCTTGGCAAGCAACAACATAAATTTTTGCCGTTGCTTTTTTCTCGCGACCTTGTGAGTCGTAGTAATGAATAGCAGAAATTTCACCTTTGTCATCACTCGCTATATGATAAACCTTAGCATTCGCTTTAATGGTCAAGTTTCCAGTGGCCACTGCATGGTTTAGCAAAGCCGCTCGACCACTGCCTTTTGCGCCTGTTGAGCAGCCATAACTACTGCAATAACCTGAATATTCACAGCTTTTTCGGCCCATCGCAGGTGTTGATAATATTGCACGAGGTACGGGCATCGAATGATAGCCAATATTTTTTGCCGCTTTGTCTATCCACCCTGACACTTGATGGTCAACTAATGGCGGGTAAGGAAATACCGTTGAGCGTGGTTCTTGGTGAGGATGTGCAACAGTCCTCCCAGAAACGCCAACTTCCCGCTCTACTTGCGCATAAAAAGGTTCCAAATCATCGTAACTAATAGGCCAGTCAACAATGTTAGCACCTTTAATTTCACCAAAAGTAGATTTTAATTTAAAATCTACTGGTTTTAAACGATGAAAATAGCCACTCATAAAGTTAGATGAACCACCCACAACATTTCCGTTCCAGAAGCTCCAACCCGATTCACTTGTTGGCTCGCCCTGCCAGTAACTTTCTCCGCTATCAGTTTCGTATTCTTCTTCGATAACGTGCTGTTCGTCGATAAGTTTCGGATTATATGAATCACGTAAACTGATGGCTAATTCATCTTTGAAAAATTCTTTCTCTGTTAACCATGGCCCTTTTTCCAGTATTAATACCTTAGCGCCTGCTTTGGCTAATGTATAAGCAACAGGCGAAGCTCCTGCCCCACTACCAACTATGCAAATATCAAAACTCATGCCTTGTTACTTCCTTTAACTGTCGGCAACTTTTTATTTGCTAACAGATCTTTTGATTGAATAATGTTGCGAGCACTGTTGTCGCTAACGACTGAACGTTTAGGTAATTCAAAGTAACGACCGCCTGCATTAGGTAATGGGAAGCCCGCTTGGTGTTCTAACCATTGCCAACCGATCCCTTTTGGATTGCCGCCATAAGTGGGTGGCGATAACATTGCTTCAAAAATATAACCCAGTAAGTTATTGAGCCAGTTTTCTCCCGCTCTCGAGCCGCTAATACCTCGTAACATAGTTTCTTTTTCGGCTTTGCCTAATTCAGTAAACGTTTTTTGTAATTGGTTTTGCGTGTAGCCATTTAACCAACCGACACCTTTAAAAATAAAGTCAATTTCATTTTTTTCAGTCGGTTGCTGATAGACAACATTATATAAATAAATAACGACTTGTAACTCTTTCGCACTTGGACCATTACTCGATTCTGGCAAGAGATGATCAAGCACAGCATTTAAGGTTAACCAAGGTTCTGCCTGCAAAGTTTCAAACAATTTTTCTTTTTCATTTTGACTAAATGCCAAAGCAGGAAGCGCAGATATTGCGGTGGCTCCGGCCGCTGATTTCAATAATTTACGGCGGGAAAACTTATGTGACAACCAAGTAGGTGTTTGATAGTTTTTATCAAAAAAACTGCTAACTTTATTTAATGCTGACTCTGACATTTATTTATCCTTTATCGCATTGCTTTGCCATTTATTCAGAAATGCTAACCACTGTTCTTTAGAATACTGTTCGCCATCGAGTAACTCTGCGGTATCTTTTGACAAGATCATTTTACCGCTACTCGTTGAAACATACATATGAGGATAACCTAAAACTGGGGGAAGAGACTTCATAAACCCTTCATTTTCATTACTATCGCTAACACTTACTTTTAATAGTACAAATTCACGATGAAGCTTTTGGTAAACTTCTGGATTATTCTCTAAGAAATCATCCATCTTTTTACACCAGCCACACCAATTGCCACCAATTTCAATCAGTACATTACGTTGAGTTTCTTTAGCTAATGTTATTGCAGCATTCGCATCTTTAAAAGGGTCACTTTTTTCATCATAGACTTTACTGTATTTAGGTAAGTCATCGGCACTAATGGCTGAAGCCGTTGTTATTAGTAAAAAAGAGAGACAAAAGCTCAGGAGTAAACGAGAAGAAAATTTCATAAATAGACTCAATAAAAATAGGATAGTGTAAAACACTTCTAACTAGACCTTGGTTAGATTAACTATATTTCAAATTGTTTTCACGTCATTATGTCAAATTTGGTGCTGAACGATTATAATGCGCAACAATTATTTTATCACAGGTATATCAACATGCGTCCAAGCGGAAGAACTCCAGGTCAAATACGTCCTGTAACTATTACTCGTCAATTTACGACTCACGCTGAAGGTTCAGTATTAATTGAATTTGGCGACACCAAAGTTATTTGTACTGCCTCAGTAGAAGTCGGGGTACCGCGCTTTTTAAAAGGACAAGGTAAAGGTTGGATCACTGCAGAATACGGCATGTTACCTCGCTCTACTCATACTCGTATGCGTAGAGAAGCAGCTAACGGCAAACAAAGTGGTCGTACCTTAGAAATTTCGCGTTTAATCGCTCGAGCATTGCGCGCGGCTGTTGATTTAAAAGCCCTAGGTGAAAATACCATTAGCGTTGATTGTGATGTTATACAAGCTGATGGCGGTACACGTACCGCTTCAATTACGGGTGCTTGTATCGCATTAGTTGATGCTTTGAACTATATGCGTGCTAAAGATATTATAAAAACTAATCCGTTAAAACATATGATAGCCGCAGTTTCTGTTGGTATTTATAAAGGTGAACCCGTTTCTGATCTTGATTACCCTGAAGATTCTGCTGCTGATACTGATATGAATGTCGTCATGACAGACACCGGCAAACTTATAGAAATTCAAGGAACGGCAGAGGAAGCCCCCTTTAGCTTCGATGAAATGCACAGCATGCTTGCATTAGCAAAAGACAGCATTAATGAGTTGTTTGACTTACAAAAGTTAGCACTTAACTAAATACTCTTATTTTAGGTGGGAATAAAGATGAAAAACTATCAACGTGAATTTATTGAATTTGCTCTAGCGAAACAAGTATTACGCTTTGGTGAATTCACTTTAAAGTCAGGCCGTACCAGCCCCTATTTTTTTAATGCCGGTTTATTTAACACGGGTAGAGATTTAGCACGCTTAGGTCGTTTCTACGCACAAGCACTTGCTGATTCAAACATCGCCTTTGATTTGCTTTTTGGTCCTGCTTATAAAGGTATTCCTATTGCAACCACTACTGCTGTAGCATTAGCTGATCATCACGATATGGATGTACCTTATTGTTTTAACCGTAAAGAGGCTAAAACTCACGGTGAAGGTGGTAGTCTTGTGGGTTCGCCCCTGCAAGGTAAAATAATGTTGGTTGACGACGTTATTACTGCGGGCACAGCGATTCGTGAATCAATGGAAATCATTAAAGCACATGGTGCTGAATTATCAGGCGTATTAATCGCCCTTGATCGCCAAGAAAAAGGCCAAGGTGAATTATCCGCGATTCAAGAAGTCGAACGAGATTTTGGTACACAAGTTATTGCGATTGTTACCTTAGCTGATGTTGTAACCTACCTTGAAGAGAACATTGCTTCACAACCAGAGTTAGTGACAAGTTTAGCAAGTATTAATCAATATCGTGAAAGTTACGGTATTTAGTTTTATAGATACAGATGAACAAAAAACGCCTCATTATTTAATTATAATGAGGCGTTTTTATTTGTATGTTAATAACTTAAAACGTTATGCCGTTAACTGAAAATGGAAGCTTGGTGCTTTTTCATAAGCTTGATTGATACCCGAATAAAAACTTTCGATCCGCAATGACCTTTCATCAACAGAAACATCGCGACTTGGTACTATTTGTTCTTGAGCCTCTAATGTGCGATTAACGAGTGTATCAAAATCAATGTCTTCTGATTTTTTATTTTCTTCTTTAGCAAAAACATCATTTGTTTTAATCAATACATTTAAGTCTTTAGCTTTTGCAGGATCTTCTAAACTAATTGCGGCAAGTTCTGACTGTGCTTGTAATATTATTTTTGATGCTGATGCGGCCACACGAGTATCTTGAATTGAAGGGTTAGCTGGTGCTAAGGCCGCCGCATGTACTTTTTGCATTTTGGCAATAGTTGCACGGGGGTTACCATCTATTCTAGAAAGATCGACGGAAACTTCACCACCAACTGCATATTTTTTACCATCAGGGCCTGTTTCAAAACTATAGGAAGGAGCGCCTGTTGATGATCCACCAACAGAAGCATGTGCTAATTCATGAGAACGCACTTCTTGATCACGTAATTGAAGCTCATTTATCACTTTCTGCTCTGCAATAGCTTCAGGGCTATTCAGAGTAGGAGAGCCATTAACGTCAGGAGATTTTTCTGTTGATTGATTATCTTCGTTTTCTACTTCAGCCGCTAACTCTTTAGCTAAATATTTTTGCGCTGCTGATTGCTCGTCAGAAGAATCATTTTGACGTTCACTACCACTATTAATCGTTTTGGCTTCTAGTTCCGCTTGCTTACGGATGTTTTCAAAATCAACCGTTTCATTATTCTGTGCAGATGATCTACCTCTTTCTTTATCAGATGCCACACCTTTCTCAGCGGCTGACTGATTCGAAGCCGCTGGTTTCGCAATAACTTCACGTATGTTATTTTCACGGCGCAAGCTATCCGTTTGCGGATTAACCGCAGTAGGGATAGACAATGTATGCGTTTGCGGCGTGATATTCATAATTTAAGCTCGAACGTCTAATAACGTACCTAACGTTTCATCGGCAGTCTGTATAACATTAGCCGATGCTTTAGCTTGAAACTCAGCAACCTTTAAATCGACACTCGCTTTATTAAGGTCAGGTGTTTCTGCTGAACTGGCTTTTTTTTCTGTTGTATTAGCGTTGTCACTGCTATCAGTGTTATTTTCTTGTCCAATACCAAAGTCTTCAGGACTAACCGCTAAGTTAGCCGCAATATCGGCAGAAGCTTGAGTTGCATCGCCTTGCGCTTTTTGAAAACCTTGTACACCACTTGTAAATGCTGATTGTATTTCCATAACAGACTCCTCTATATCAATAAACAGAATACCAATGAACAGATAATGAATAACTAAATTTCACTGTTGAATCTTGATATGTCTTTGTTCAATTATCATACAAAACGACTAAAAAGTAAAGGAAGAAATTCTCTGTAAAATCAATCAAACAAAGGGTCTAGCCAAGAAATTAATGTTTGATGAAATTCTTCAGGGTGCGAAATAAAAGGAGCATGCGACGCTTTTTCAAAAATAACGGCATCACTTTCAGGTGCTAATGTGCTAATGATTTCAATTGCTTTTCGTGGCACTAAACCATCAAGTTTGCCGTATAAACGCAGAAATGGCATTGATATTTTAATGAGCTCGTCGCGATGGTCTACTGTTTCAAGTAATTTTAATGATTCATCTAACGTTATTTTTGTTGGCAGTGGAAATTGCATAACAAGTGCGCGTAGTAACTTAATATCATCGCGTAAATGTGGGCTGCCCATTGATTGAATTTTTAGAAAATTATTAATAGTCTTCGCTGTGTCTTCCGCCAGTTGCCGATGAAATAACGTCAGTACGTTAGGTTTAATTCCCAACCAGTTTTCTTGTTCAACAAAACATGGTGAGCTTGCAACAGTCACTAGCGCCTTGACTTTAGCCGGGAAACTTAATGCTATTTCACTTGCAACTAAGCCACCTAATGACCAACCGATATAGACGGCAGGTTTTGCAACAGCTTGCTGAATCAATGTAGCAGCTTGGGCTAATGTGTAAGGTGATAATGAAAGTTCTACATTCATGCCAAAACCGGGTAAATCAACAGTGATCACTTCAAAATGTTTTTTTAATATTTCAACACTTGGTTGCCAAACCGCTGAGTTTACTCCCCAACCATGAATAAAAACGAGTGGGAGCCCACTTCCTTGGCTCGATATTTTTAAAGTTTCTGCCATGCTCATAGTCAATGGAGTTACCGTTAATTTTTAGTAAACAAAAGTTAGCGACAGTTTACCCAATGGATTTAATAAATGGAATTTAACCGAGAAAAGTTTTTACTCGCAATAAAACAAAAATCACTGTGTTTTATTGCAAGATTTAAATCGATTAAAACACAATTAAGTTGTTGTGACTTATGTGGTGGAGAGTGCCAAAGCCAAGCGATTATTTGTGATTTTTGTTTAGCTGATTTACCACTGTTTGACTTAAAA
The DNA here is from genome assembly GCF_014076955.1 of Colwellia sp. Bg11-12. Taxonomy (NCBI): domain Bacteria; kingdom Pseudomonadati; phylum Pseudomonadota; class Gammaproteobacteria; order Alteromonadales; family Colwelliaceae; genus Colwellia; species Colwellia sp. Bg11-12. The sequence continues at coordinate 271,884 of NZ_JACGUZ010000059.1, read as the reverse complement.
AAATTACATGGAGATTTATTAACATGGCCAGAGGTCAATCGTTTATTGCCCAAAAGAATGTTCAATCAATTAATTACTGTTTCACCTTATCAATGGCCTATTGATTTATGGGTAAGACAACTGAAATATCACGGGCGTTTTGAATTGGTTAATTTACTAGGCTTTTTGTTATTTAAACAGTGGAAAAGTATGCTGGAGGATAAAAATCAAGCCGCTGAAGATTTCATTCCTCCAACTGTATTATTGTCTGTGCCCATTCATATTAAAAAGTGGCAAGACCGTGGTTTTAATCAAGCACATTTACTCGCGGAAAATTTTGCTCGTAAAGCTAAGATGGCATATTTTCCAAATGCCTTGAAACGGATAAATAATAACATAAGCCAAGCGGGCCAAACAGGTGTTACAAGGCGTAAAAATCTACGCCTTGCCTTCGAGCTTTCAAGCGATTATTTAGTCAATAATAATAAACGTCGCTATCTGCCTGAACACATTTTACTACTTGATGATGTGGTAACAACGGGCTCTACCTGTAATGAAATTTGCCGTTTACTTAAAGCTCATGGTGTTCAAAAAATTACTGTGATAAGCCTTTGTCTATCATTACCTGAAAATAAAATTCAACCTCAATAAATTTTTATTAATAGTTAACGGGAGTACTAAATGCTTTTGCAAAAAATAAACTGTTCGCTATGATTTTTACACTGCCTAACCAATAACCACGAAATGCTAGGTTATCGGTACTAGCAATCACCCGTCCCCTTCCATAATTATGTGCAACAATAGCAGAAGTGTTCGCTACTCGATTCACCATATTTTTATCGGCATAACCACTTATTAAAGGTCGTGCACTATAATTAGCAACGGCAATAAACGGTTTTGAACTATGCTGCATTATTAACGTACTATTGCGAAATAATGGCAAACGGCTGTCAGTATAACCATAAGCCAGCGGATGAGACGTATCGAGCCCTGATTCAAAAATAGCACCAGCGATACGTTTACGTCCAGCCAATTTTTCTTTGTCTTGATATTGTAAATTATCCGTATCAAACAACTGATTAATTTCATCTTTAGCTACAAATTTCATCGTGAGTAATTCATATTCTGACAAAAATTTTGCGCCACGCTTCTGCGCATAAATAACGCCACCGTTCTTTATCCATGCACCTATTTTATCTGCATCACTTTCGCTTAATGCATTATATTTTCCATCGACCATAATAATGTGGCTATAAACACTTAAATCGATTTTTGATAATCGTTGTTGTTCAACCACAGTGACAGGTATTGATAACGTATCGTCAAGATAAAATAAGATTTCTGCACTTTCGTACTGTGATATGCCCTTACCGCCAACCATTAAAAGTTTTACTGGTTCTAACAATTGAAACGAACCACTGCCTATATCTATCCCTTTAACCGTTAACCCCGTATGCAAACTATCAAGAGGAATATCTATTTTTTGACTACTTTGCTTGACAATATCACGCCAGTTTTTTTGTATTTGTATGCCCGCAGGAATAATAATACTGCCACGAGCATAATCTTTATTAACGACCTTGTTGGCGTTAATTTTTAATAGAGATGAAAAAGATTTTGTCGCAACTTTTGCCTTAATACCTTTATTAAGTAGTTCATTAAGTAATTTAGGTGCTAAAAAATGATGCCATTCAAATGCATAAGCATACGCCTCAGGCGCAACAGTACTTTTTTCGGCAATTTTTGCAGGGCTGTCCCAGGCATTATCTGCTAGTTTTAACCCCCAAGTACGGCCAACCCGATAGAAATCTATGTCCATTGCTAACGGCATGGTCCAGCCTGAAACATCATAAAAAGTATTATCTTCAAACTGGGTTTGTTGAGAAAAAAGGGCTTTAATGACACGGTATTGGCGTTGCTCTAAGGGTACATAAAAACTATGCTCTTTTGTATAAATAACGCCCGCTAAACGGAAATCTTCGGTAAGTGGATATACCTTGATTTGATGTTGTTTTAATTTATCAAGCAATACATTTAAACGATATGGGTCATGCGTCTCGTGTAATAAATAGCCACTAAAGTTTTCTTTATCTGCGAGCTCTTCTGACTCTTTATAAAAATTTTCACGATAATTAAATAATTTTTCTTTATTTTTCCATGCACCCTCAATAGTAGAAAGAGACGTTAACACGTGATTTTGAATACCGAACTCAAACGTTAATAAGCCATTATCACTATTTTGTTGCATACCTCGACTACTTGCTTGTTCAAACAAAATACCTATACCACCGTTAATGTCAGGGTAAGTCGAACCTTTACCGTAATAAAAATCATCAAAGTTCTCTTGGCTATAATAAAGTCGGTTATCATTGTCTAGCGCTGCGGCATGGTAAGTCGCTAAAAGTTGTGTCAATTCAGTATTAGCGGTTGATGTTAACGGGTGAGTCCGCGTTGGAATACCTGGCTGAAAAAAATAACTGCCATTGGCGCCCATTTCATGAAAATCACCTAAGACATTTGGCTGATATTGATGGAAGTACGCTAATCTATTTTGACTTTCTTTTTGTGCTAACAGCAACCAGTCACGATTAAGATCAAAGCCAAAGTGATTGGTCCGGCCGGTGAGCCAACCTTGATGGTGTTCAATATGGTTTTTATCCGCATTGGGTGTACTACCACGGTGCATATTCACCCATTGTACAAACCTGTCCATGCCATCAGGATTAATACTAGGCTCAAGCACGATTAAAGTATTCTCTAACATGTTAATTATGTCGGCATTTTCACTCGCAGCTAAATGATATGCCACCACCATAGCTGCATTGGCACCACTAATTTCGTCACCGTGCACACTGTATCCAAGCCAAATAACTAAAGGTAAGGTTGGATCTTCAGCGTCGCTGTCTTGTGATCTTTGCGCTAATATCTCATTCAAATTAGCTAGATTATTTTTAGAAGAAATCGTCAGTAATACTTGTTGGCGTAACTCTTGAGTTTGGCCAATATCCGTTAATTTTATCCGCGGTGAACTACTTGCTAATGCTTTTATATAGTTTAACAGTTGATCATGACGGACATGTCGCTCACCAATACCAAAGCCTAATGTACTTTCAGGTTTAGGAATAGCTTGATTGTATCGGTGATCAGTGGGCAAGTAATCAGTAACTTTTGCCGCCTGACTCGATAAAGACAGAGCAAAAAAACCAACAAATACGGCTAAAAAAAATCGTGGTAACATAAGTGATATCCTTGAATTCAATAGCGATAAAATACCAAAATCTATGGAAACACACCAGAATAACTGTCTATTTTTCTCACATTCTTACTTTAATTAACTGTAATTTCACTAGCGTATGAGTAGATAACAGCGTAAAATATTAATACCTGACTAAATTAGTCAGGTATTAATATTTTCAATCTCTACGGTCCGTGAGAAACTTTAGAGAAATTTTGGTAACAAGTGTAAGAGAGTAATAATCGTGATGATCAATATTTCCGAGACAGCACAATCGCATTTCGCTAAATTATTAGAGCAACAAGCTGAAGGCACAAGTATTCGTGTATTTGTTGTTAACCCAGGTACCGCTAGTGCAGAATGTGGCGTGTCTTACTGCCCAGCTGACGCGATAGAACCTGAAGATATTGAGTTAAAGTTTGAACACTTTTCTGCTTACATTGACGGGGACAGTAAACTTTACCTCGAAGAAGCTGAAATTGATTTCACCACAGATCAAATGGGTTCACAATTAACCTTGAAAGCGCCAAATGCTAAATTAAGAAAAGTAAATGACGATGCGCCATTATTTGAACGTGTTGACTATTTCTTAAAAGCAGAAGTTAACCCGCAATTGGCTGGCCACGGTGGTGAGTGTACGTTAATGGAAATTACTGAAGATGGCTTCGCTATTTTACAATTTGGTGGTGGCTGTAATGGTTGTAGTCAAATTGATGTAACGGTAAAAGATGGCATCGAGAAACAACTTCTTGAAACTATGGGCGGCGAGATAAAAGGTGTTCGCGATATGACCGAACATGAACGCGGCGACCATTCTTACTATTAAGTTATTCATTCACCTAGAGTGAAAAGCATCCTTGAAAAATTAGGCCAAGACCCGCAACGTAGCTTAGTGCTTTTTACCCGCGGACTTGGTCTTTTTGTTATTGGCGTTTGCTTAATATTTATTGGTTATTACCATCATTATAGCTGGCAAATCGCGGGGCTAACTTTTTTGGCCTTTGGCATTATATTTGCCGTTTGGGGTTACAGCGGAATATTTGCTAATCGCGTACTCAATATTTTTGATCGTCATACAAATAAAGATAATTAACCGCTTAAAGACTTATAGTTTCTTTTTCTATTACATGATAATAATGCCAACCTAAACTCAAACCCCGTACGAATAAAAACACACTGAATGCAGCCCATAAACCATGATTCCCATAGTCCTGTAATAACCACCACATCGGAAAAAAGCAACAAAAAGTAGCTATTATCATACTATTTCGCATCGCTTTAGTTTTCATTAAGCCAACAAAAACCCCATCAAATAAATAACACCAACATCCTAAAATGGGTAAAATAATTATCCAGTGAACATATTGCTTGGTCGACAACACAACTTCAGGAATATCGGTAAGTAAACCAACAAAAAAATCGCCTGCTATTGCAAAGAGTAAACTGTAAGAAAGAGCAAAAATCCCCGTCCAAAATAAAGCAATTTTCACAACAAAATTACGTTGTTTAACATTTCTTTGTCCATGAGCTTTACCCACTAATACTTCAGTTGCATTGGCAATGCCGTCTAAACCAAAAGAAATTAATAAAACAAAATTCATTAATATGGCATTGGTCGCGATAACATCATCTCCTAACCTTGCTCCTTGGAAAGTAATAAAGACAAAACACAGCTCCAAGCATAAAGTACGGATAAGAATATCCCGATTAAGTTGAAAATAATGAATAAGTGCAGACTTCTCAAACAACTGTTCTTTAACACTCAGGAATTTTAAGCCCATTTTAATCAATAAACTTTTCACAGTTTTTTGGTTGACTGTTTTTTTAGCCAATACAATATAAGTTAAACCGATGACAACACCTGAATATTCGGCTATTAACGTTGCTGTCGCTACACCTTGCACTTGCCAATCAAAAACTAAAACAAACAATAGATCTAACGAAAGATTTATTAAATTAGTGGCAATTAATATCCACATCACGGCTTTAGCTTTATGATTACCGAGCAACCAGCCTAAAATCACTAAGTTTGATAATGCTGCAGGTAAACCCCAAATACGTATGTCACAATATTGTTTTGCATAAAATTGTATTTTTTCAGAGCCTCCCGCTAATCCTAAACTAAGATCAAGATAAAAAGATTGTAATAAAATCAGTGTGCCGCCAATAAAACCTGCCACTAATAAACCACGCAGTAGTACCAATAAACTTTTAGAGTGATTTTTTTCGCCGAGTGCTTGAGCCGTAAGTCCAGTGGTAGACATACGTAAGAAGCCACATAGCCAAGTAACAAAGGTAATAATCATCGCACCAACTGTGCTGCCACCTAAATAATATGCTTCGTCTAAATGGCCTAATACAGCCGTATCGACTAAGCCAAGCAAAGGTATGGTGATATTTGAAAAGATCATTGGCAATGCAATGAGAAATAATTGTTTATGCTGATTCTGAGTATTAATGTTCAAAAAAGTATTCCATATAAAAATATTACGACAAAATTTACTATAAAAAGAAGATAAAACGCGCTATTTTTGTTACTCATTAAACAAAGGCTATACTCATGAAATTTTCTTTACCATTATTATTGCTATCTTGCTTACACTTTTCTAGCTTTGCTGCTGTAATTTTACAGTATCATCATGTTAGTGACAAAACACCGTCAAGTACCAGTATTTCCCCTCAACAATTTGAAATACATATGCAGTATTTAGCTGATAATAACTTCAACGTTATTGCTCTTTCAGATTTAATGAACTCGATCAAAAAGCAGCAACCCATTGCTGACAAAACGGTTGCGATTACCTTTGATGATGCTTATCTTGATATTTTAACCAACGGCAAGCCAATACTCGACAAGTTTAACTACCCATTTACTATTTTTATTAACCCGGCAATCGTTGAACGTGGTTCGAGTAACTACCTTAGCTGGGCACAACTTAAGTCAATGGCTGACCAAGGGGTTATTATTGCCAACCATGGTATGGAACATGATTCTATGGCACGTATTAGTGATGGATTAACCGAACAACAGTGGTTACTTAAGCATACCGATCTTTTATTAACGGCTGAAAGTATCATTAAAGAGAAAACCGGCCAGAGCTGGCGTTATTATGCTTATCCCTACGGTGAATATACCCCCGCAGTACAAAAGTGGATAACCCAGAACAATTTCATTGCCTTTTCACAGCAGTCTGGGGCAGTTGGTCTAGCAACAGACTTAACCAGCGTCCCCCGTTTTCCTGCATCAAAACCTTATGATCAAATCACCAGCCTACGTGATAAATTAAAATCTTTACCTTTCACAATGACGTTAAGTGACGAAAATGCAAAAACAATTGTAGAATATAACCAATCAAAATCAGTCACTTTTAATGTTATTGTTGATGATTTTCTTCCGTCCCAGTTAAACTGTTATATTTCGGGTTTAGGCCGACAAGAAATAGAATGGCAAGAAGAAGATAGCTTTACCATTAATTATAGTGCCCCGCTACCCATAGGGCGTGTACGCTGTAATTGTACTGCACCAAGCATTAGTGAGCCAGGGCGTTATTATTGGTATTCAAAGCCTTGGTTTGTCTTAAAGGAAGGTATGGAGTGGTATCCGCTGTAACGAATACAATATTGTTAAGTAAGCTTGTCACATTGAAGTAAGATCAAGGTGACAAGCTGTATTTATTCCGCTAATTTTACGATTTTTGCAAAATCACTGACTAATTTTTCACCATCAATCGTAGGTAAGACACCTAAAGCCTGTCTTGGCTTAAAAATAGCTGCGATATTCCCCTGCGGATTAATCAATACAAGTGACGCGCTATGGTCAACCAAATAACTATTTTGATCAGCTGTGTCACCTTCTGGGCCATTAATAGCGTACATCAAACCTAAATTACGCGCGAAAGGAAATAACACACCGTGATCAGCCGTTAGTGCAATAAATTCTTCGTTAAAGTAAGCAATATATTGTGCGAGTTTTTCTGGTGTATCTCGACTAGGATCAACAGAAACCAGTAAAACTTGAGTCTCTTTATTAATTGCTTTTAAATCATCATAAACAAAATTTAATTCTTGTAATGTCGTCGGGCACACATCGGGGCACGAAGTATAACCAAAAAACACCCATGACCATTTATTCGCCAAATTTTCTTTGGTAAATGCTTGGTTATGGTGATCGGTTAATTGAAAAGGCTTAATTTCTCGAGCCTGCTGATAATACAAAGCATGTTCAGGCTTTGGTAATACCGTCGCTTTATGAAAAACAAAAAAGCCTACCGCACCCGCGGCAATCGCGACAATGACATACAACAACTTGTTCATAAATAAGAGTATCCGTAAGTATTAGCTTATTGGTAATAAATAATGGTCAAGTAATAAAATAATAAACAACCCCATCAAATGAACAATTGAAAACTTAAACGTGTCCATAGCAGTATTTTCATTTGCATTAAACTTAAGTTTCCATGCATAAGCAAAGAACATCAAGTTAAGTGTTACTGCGCCAATTAAATATAACCAATTACTCATACCTACTAAGTAGGGCAATAAACCAACAACAAAAAGTAATACGGTATAGAGTAAAATTTGTGTTTTAGTAAAGTTTACTCCATGGGTAACTGGCAGCATTGGAATATTAACTTTTGCATATTCGTCTTTACGATGTATCGCTAAGGCCCAAAAATGAGGAGGTGTCCAAGTAAATATCAACAACACTAGTAGTAAAGCATTAGGGTGTATTTCGTTCGTCATTGATGTCCAACCCAAAAGTGGAGGAATTGCACCTGCTAAGCCACCTATTGTTATATTTTGAGGTGTAGCACGCTTTAAATACATCGTGTAAACAAAACTGTAACCGACCAAGCCTGCAAACGTAAGCCAAGCCGTTAAGGGATTAACCAAACTATATAGTATTACAAAGCCACTAACCGCTAAAAACATAGCAAACAGCGTGGCCTTTCTAGGCGTTAGACGTCCAGTAGCCACGGGGCGGTTATAGGTTCGCCCCATAATACTGTCAATACGTTCGTCAACAATATGGTTTATTGCCGCGGCCGCGGATGATAAAAAACCAATACCTATCATTGATGGAATAAGTACTTGCCATGGAATAGTACCGGGCACAGAAAGGCACATTCCCACCAACGCGGTTAAGACAAGAAGCGCCACAACACGAGGCTTAGTTATTTCATAGTAGTCTCGCCATATTGCGGTTTTAGTCTCACTCACGCTAGGCGTAGTTATTACTTCATTGGCACTTTCTGTAGATAGAGTATCACTCATAAGTGTTCCTTATAATTTCCGTCGTAAACTGTACGTTAAGGTGATCAAAGACAGCATTAAACATGCTGCAATAACGTTATGACTAACCGCAACTGCTAACGGCAATGAGAACCAAACATTGCTAATGCCTAACAATATTTGGCAGCTAAGGATAAATGCTAAACTTTTTGCTGCATTTTTGAAGAATGCTGATTGTGATTTTCGAAACACCATTAAGGCTAACCAAAAAAGATAAAGCCCGGTTACAATTGCACCAATTCGATGAACAACATGTATAGTTACTCGCGAAGCATGTGATAGGTGGCCAAATTCGTAACTGTCTTTTTCTGGAGGAATTAAATCAAATGAATCTTCAAATGTTAATGCTTCTTGCCAACCTGATTGACAAATAGGTAACTCTGTACAAACCAAAGCAGCATAGTTAGATGATGTCCACCCACCTAGACCTATTTGTACGGTGAGTAAGACAATACCAATTAAGCCATATCTTCCATATTTTTTAATCGCAAAATCGCCTCCCGGTACTCTAAAGTCAGACAAGCGTAAATATAATAAAAACAGTAAACTCAGCGTCGTAAAACCACCCAACAAATGCCCCATAACGACTATAGGCATAAGTTTCATTGTAACTGTCCACATACCTAAAGCCGCTTGAAAAATAACCACCGCCAATATTAACATCGGCAGTCTTAATGGCGTACCTTGATCACGTCTTTTATAAGACATAAACGCAATGGCTAAAATTAATAAACCTAGAGCCCCAGCAAAATAGCGATGGATCATTTCATTCCATGCTTTTTGCGCTTCAACTTTTCTGTCAGGAAAGGCTTGCTCAGCTTTAGTAATTTGCTCTGCGGTTTCCGGCACATCAATTAACCCGTAACAACCAGGCCAATCAGGACAACCTAAACCGGCATGCGTTAAACGAGTATAAGCGCCCAAGCTGACTACAATTAGCGCTAATAAAATACTGATTAAAACTAAGGTACGAATGCGACTATTTCCACGACTTCTCATGTTAACCCACCCTTGAATACTTGAGTAATTTCTTCATGTCGGCAAGAATTTCTTTACCAAACATTGCTTGAGCATCGTCATTTTTTGGCGGTGTATGAGATAAAACCACATTACCTAGAGGGTCAACCACCAAAACTTGGGGTTGAGATAAAAATTGACTAACCAGACTTGGAGTAGGGATAATTGTCCAGCTATTTTCAGATAACTGTTCAGCTTGTTGTACTGACAGCGGATTAGGAGAAAGAGCGACTCGCTTTACCCTTGGCATTTCTCTACCTAAAGCAATATAAGAGTTATTAACACTCAGTAATGTTTGCTCACAATGGGCATCACAATGTTGTGGAAGACTATAAATAACTAACCACGACTTTTGTAAGGAAGATTGTTCCAGCCCTAGTTTTTTTAACGTTAATTCATTCTCAACTAATGTGCCTTTATTTGTTACACCATAATCAAGCCAATTCTGAGTCAAAGCTAATTTTGCTAGCACAATAGGTAGGATAAATGCCCCTAACACCATAATCATGCTACGACGAGATTTTTTCTGTGACACTTCACTCATACAACTTCACCTTATTATTTTTATTAGTGGCTAACTATTTTTATTCAATTTAATTGATGCCCATATCATCAGTAACAACCATGCAATAGCTAAACTGAACCATTGAAATGCATAAGCACGATGTTTCTCGGGTGGCATAACAATCGGCTGCCAATTTTTTTCATAACCTACACTCTCTGTTTTATCTAAGTAGACAACAAAGGGCAATAGTTGACGTGAAATTAATGTTGAAAATTTATCTAATTCTATTTGTTGTACCCGTAACGGCCACTTGTTTTTCAACAATACTTGTTCCATTAACATGATACCTTCTTCAATTTTTCGAACGTGGCCTGATAGTTGGTGCTGACCTTTAATCGCTTGAACATCAGGAAGTTCTTGGCGATTAATAGAACCAAGAACCCAGCCTAAATTGACTAATACAGCTTTGTTCCCACTATTAAATACTTGATAGACCCGATAACCTAATTGTCCTTTATTAGTTTGATTATCAAGTAAAAAAATTATTTCGTTCGCAAACTCACCTGTCATCTTTAGGGGGAGATCATTAATTTCTTCTTTTTCTGATAATACTTGCTCAAGCGATAAAGCTTGAGTTTGGCTTAATTGTGCAATGCTCGCGATGCGTTGCTCTTTTTGTAAAGCCCGATCGTTTTGCCAAAATCCAAGTTTTACTAATCCAGAAAAAACGAGTAGGGTAAATATCAACCAAGGCAGGCGAATGTTTGATATAAAATTTTTCAAACAATTAACTCCTTAAATACATTCATTATGAACATTACAACACAGGAAATTTATAAATGGCATTTACAGTAAAAATAATTATTATTGGTTGTTTACTCTTCATGGTATTTAGTTTATTTCAGGCTCTCTTTGTCTTAAACAGGAATGACCCAAATAAACCGTCGATGTCTAAATTTATTGGCCGACGGGTAATGCTTTCAGCCTTTATTATTATCCTTATGTTGGTCGCCATTTTAACGGGGGTTATTACACCAAACCCACGACCGTTTTAACCATATGGCTTAAAATAAAAATTGTAGGTAAAGCTAGCCTCACCTACAATTTTCTTTCTACTTTTCGTTATGCTCGTGTTTATATAATATATACAAATACAAACAGTATCACCCAGACCACGTCAACAAAATGCCAATACCAACTTGCTGCTTCAAAAGCAAACGCGTTGGTCGGTGTAAAGTGACCTTTTAAAACTCTTAGGAACACCACAATAAGCATAATTGTTCCTAAAGTGACGTGCATACCATGAAAGCCCGTTAACAAGTAAAAAGTTGAGCCATAGATACCACTGGTGAGGTACAGTTTCATTTCCTCTGAGTAACCATGCATGTATTCTTCAACTTGAAAAAACATAAAGGCTAAACCAAGTAATATTGTTAAACCTAACCATATTTTTAACTGTTTACGATTGTCTTTTTCTAAAGCTGAATGCGCTAAATGAGCGGTGATCGAAGACGTTAATAACAAAATAGTATTAACTAAAGGTAAACCGTACCAACCCATTTGTGATGTTTCTGTACCGTCTGGTGTTTTCAATAACGGCCAAGCTGAAACAAAATCTGGCCACAACACAGCGCCAGTCATCGCATTATTGTCTGCGCCACCTAACCAAGGTACAGATAACGTTCGCGCATAAAATAATGCGCCAAAGAAAGCCGCAAAGAACATGACTTCAGAAAAAATAAACCAACTCATGCCTTGGCGAAAGGAGTTATCCATTTGATGACTATACTTACCGGCCATCGATTCATTAATCACATTACTGAACCAGCCATAAAGCATGTATATCACCAAGCAGATACCCGCAAGTAGGATATAACCCCCGATGCCGCCTTCTTCACTATTAAGTGTAGAAACGTAATTACCTGCGCCTACCGCAATTAAAAATAACGCCACAGCTCCGACAATGGGCCAATGGCTTTGCGATGGTACGTAATAACTTTCATATTCTTTTGTTGTCATTATTATTCCCCTAAACACATACCGTTACACGCTAAGTGCTCGGTATAAATTGCTACGATTCGACTTTTCCGGTGACGTCATACAAAGTGTAAGACAACGTTAACGTTGAAATATCTTCAGGTAATTCTGGGTCAACATAAAATTGTAACGCCATCTCTACCTCTTCATTCGCTTTTAACGGTTGCTGCGTAAAACAAAAACATTCAATCTTTTGAAAGTACGCTGCAGCTAAACCAGGCGATACTGACGGAACTGCTTGGCCAATAATGTCGCGTGTGGATTCATTTTTTGCATAAAACTTTACAAGTTTCATTTCACCGGGATGAACTTTTATTTCACGGATCATCGGTTCAAATTGCCAAGGTATATCTTGGGCGGTTCGACTAATGAACTGCACCGTCACGACTCTTTTTGTGTCAATTTGCTCAACATTATAAACAGCTGCGGTGGTAGACGTTTTTCCATTCAAACCGGTAATATCACAAAAAACATCATATAAAGGGACGAGTGCAAAACCAAAACCAAACATACCAAAAACAAGTAAAACCAGCTTTTTTATTACTTTATTGTTTTTCGTTATAGCAACGCTATCTTTGACATTTGAATTTTTCACTTCGTCATCTTTACTCATCTTTTATGACCTTAATCTTCAATTTTTGGTGGTGTTGAAAATGTATGATAAGGAGCAGGACTAGCAACCGTCCACTCTAAACCTTCCGCACCATCCCAAGGTTTAGCAGGCGCTTTTTCTCCACCTTTAATACATTTAATAACAACGGCTAAGAATATAAGTTGCGACAAACCAAAGGCAAACCCACCGATACTCACCCACTTATTAAAGTCAGCAAACTGTAATGCATAATCAGGAATACGACGAGGCATGCCCGCTAACCCTAGAAAGTGCATTGGGAAGAACAATAAATTTACAGAGATAAGTGAACACCAAAAATGCCATTTAGCTAGCGACTCGTTATACATATGCCCCGTCCATTTTGGTAACCAGAAATAGGCTCCCGCATAAATCGAGAATAATGAACCTGTTACTAAAACATAATGGAAGTGAGCCACAACAAAATACGTATCGTGGTATTGAAAATCAACAGGCGTTAATGCCAACATCAATCCTGAAAACCCGCCAATCGTAAATAATATAACGAAAGCGATAGAAAACAACATTGGCGTTTCAAAGCTCATCGAACCACGCCACATGGTTGCTACCCAGTTAAAAACTTTCACACCTGTTGGAACGGCAATTAGCATCGTACAGTACATAAAGAACAGTTCGCCAAATAATGGCATACCTGTTGTGAACATATGATGTGCCCAGACAAGAAATGACAATAAGGCAATAGATGCTGTTGCATAAACCATTGAGCTGTAGCCGAATAATTTCTTACGAGCAAAAGCTGGAATGATAGTAGAAACAATACCAAAGGCTGGCAATATCATGATGTAAACTTCAGGATGACCAAAGAACCAGAAAAGGTGCTGGAATAATACAGGATCACCGCCACCCGCGGCATCAAAGAAACTTGTACCAAAATACGTATCAGTTAACAACATGGTTACCACACCCGCGAGAACAGGCATTACGGCGATTAATAAATAGGCTGTAATGAAAAATGTCCACACAAACAGGGGCATTTTCATGTAGGTCATGCCCGGTGCACGCATGTTCATAATGGTAACAACGATATTAATCGCACCCATTATTGATGATATACCCATAATATGAACAGCAAATACAAAAAATGCCGTACTACCATTTGAGTAAGTTGTAGAGAGTGGAGCGTAGAATGTCCAACCAAAGTTTGGCGCACCTGACTCCATAAAGAATGTAGACAAAAGAATCGCAAAAGCAAAAGGAAGAATCCAGAAGCTCCAGTTATTCATACGCGGTAAAGCCATATCTGGAGCACCGATCATCATCGGAATCATCCAGTTTGCAAACCCCGTAAAGGCGGGCATAATCGCACCAAAAACCATGATCAAACCATGTACGGTAGTTAGTTGATTAAAAAAGTCAGGTTCAACTATTTGTAAACCAGGTTGAAATAACTCTGCACGAATAACCATGGCTAAAGCGCCACCGGTTAGTAGCATAATAAAAGCAAACCATAAATATAATGTACCTATGTCTTTATGGTTTGTGGTGTACAACCAACGTTTGATGCCTTTCATTTTATGGTCATCATGATGATCGTCGTGCGATTCTTGTTCTATAACGTCTGTAGTCATTTTATATCCCCCTACTTCGCACTGGCAGCATCAACAGCTGCAGGTTGCACTAAATCACCCGTATTATTACCCCAAGCATTACGCTCGTAAGTAATTACAGCGGCGATCTCTGTTTTAGTTAACTGGCTACCAAAAGCTGCCATCGCAGGATTTTTCTTGCTACCGTTAACAACCATATCTATATGAAGAGCAACATCACCCAAAGCAATTACACTATTTTTTAGGGCAGGAAACGCGGGTGGAATACCCGTACCTGCAGGCTGGTGGCAAGCTGCACATGCTTTCATGTAAACTTTTTCGCCCATCAACATCAGCTCATCTTCACTATAAACTTTAGCTAAATCTTCTGCTGGGGCTTCTTCGGCAACTATAGCGACGACCTCTGCAACTTGCTCTGATACTTCAGCATCTTTTTCTGAGCTCTTAGCGACATTTTGAACATCCGCAGCTTGTACTGCATCTCCAGTATTGTTATCCCAAGCATTACGCTCATAGGTAACAACAGCAGCGATTTGTTTCATGCTCAACTGTTTGCCATAAGCTTGCATGCCTGTACCCGCTTTACCGTTCAAAACAATATCAATATGTTTTGCAATACTGCCCGTTGTAGCGACAGCACTCCCTTTAAGTGCAGGAAAGGCAGGAGGTAAACCCACACCAGAAACTTGATGACAAGCAGCACAATAGGCAACATAAGTGGTTTCACCCAGAGTCATTAATTCGTCCATTGATGCTGAGGCAGTAAGAGATGCTTTTTCAGCGGCTGCAGCTTGCGCATTAATTTCGCGTTGCTCATCAAGCCAGAGAGCATAATCAGCTTCTGTTTTCACTTCGACAACAATGGGCATAAAACCGTGATCTTTACCACAAAGCTCAGCACACTGACCTCGGTAAATGCCAGGTTTATCAACCTTGGTCCAAGCTTCATTTATAAATCCTGGATTAGCATCTTGCTTTACTGCAAAAGCCGGTACCCACCAAGCATGAATAACATCGTCAGAGGTAATTAAAAATCGTACTTTTTTATTGATGGGAATAACCAGATGTTTATCAACTTCAAGAAGGTAATTTTCGCCTTTAACAGCCGTACTCCCTTGTTGATTTTCATATTGTTCACGAGGCGTTGATAGAACAGAATAAAACTCAATATCTTGATCAAAATATTTATAATGCCACTTCCACTGAGAACCTGTGATTTGAATGGTAACGTCAGAATCCGCGTTATTTTCCATATCAATGAGTGTTTTAGTTGCTGGTACAGCCATGGCAATAAGAATGACAATAGGAATTGCTGTCCAGAGAATTTCTACTTTTGTGCTTTCATGAAAATCAGCCGACTTAGCTCCTTTGGATTTTCGATGAAACACCATTGACCAAAACATAGCACCAAAAACAACCACACCGATTGCTACACATATATACATTGCTAACATATGCAAATCGTAAACATCTCGACTTACTTCTGTTACACCCTTGGTCAGATTTAATTGCATATCTGCCCAAGCTGAACTGGAAAGAACACTCCCCAACGACAGCCAACCTAGGTTACGTCTTTTCACACGACATCTCCTTCACCCTATAAAAGTTTAAAACTTGATACCTAGGACAACATACATCCTTAGATACGGATTTTTATTATTTTCTTGGCAATTTTGTTGTCAACCAATATGCGTTTACAACATCGCCTTATATTTATATTTGTACACTTTCCAATCTAGAATTACTTAAAAGTTGATCTGGGTCAAATTAAAAATCGAGCTAATTTAAAATAAAAGCCAATAAAAACAATAGAGTATCAACTCTAATATAGGCTAAAGTCTATTAACAAAGGGCTGTAGCTACAGTATTAAAAATAAACAATTAAATACGAAGGTACTCGTTGTAAAGAGAGGAGGTGAGTATTTTTTAAACAAAAAAAGATAAGGTGGTTTAAATCGAGCTTAAAATATGAATTATTATTAGAAAAGAGATAGGTTTGTATAAAAAGCGTACGAAAGAAGAGAAAGCTAAACTTTACCAATATATGGGAACATAAAGATTGGATTACATTAGGCAAGTGTTGATGCATAAATTTTCATTGAAATATGCAAAAAATATTAAACTAAAAGGTTTAAGAGATACTTAACTTTTAATCGTTAAATATCGCTTAAATATAGTGCGGGTATGTGAACAAAGTTACATCCAGTCTCCTGAACGAATAACCCCCACAGCAAGACCTTCAATATTAAATTCTTGTACGGCTAAATCAACTTTTATGGGAGAGAAGTCTTCATTTTCAGCATGTAAATAAACGATATTGCCTTCTCGTTTATAACGTTTAACCGTTACATTTTCCTCTACTCGGGCAACGATTACTTGGCCGTTCTGTACATCTGTTGTTTGATGTACCGCTAATAAATCACCGTCAAGTATGCCAATATTTTTCATACTTTCGCCATTTACTCTAAGCAAATAATCAGCTGATGGATGAAATAAATTACCATCAACTTTATAATGATCTTCCACGTGCTCTTCAGCCAAAATAGGTTCGCCTGCAGCGACTCGACCAATTAAGGGTAAACCCGCTTCTTCCATTAATTTTTCTGTTAAACGAATTCCACGAGACGTACCTGGCAACATTTCTATATAGCCTTTTTTCGCTAAAGCTTTTAAGTGCTCTTCCGCTGCGTTAGCTGATTTAAAGCCAAAAAATTTGGCTATTTCAGCACGCGTTGGCGGCATACCCGTTTCGCTTATTTTTTCTTTGATCAAATCAAAAACTTGTTGCTGTCGATTCGTTAATGGGCGTAATTCGCTGATTTCATTTAGCATAAGATAAGCCTGTAAATTTACACAGTTGTTACTGTGAGTATATACAGGTCGTTATTAAAGGCAAGCTTTCTGGGGTAATTATTTTTGAAAATTGCCTGATTTTAAATAATGAATAACTTGCTCAATCACTTTTTCATTTTTCATCATAAAAGGATGTGTAGTTTCCATTTCAATATGATCATTCATGCCACGAATCTTGGTACTAGCAACAGAAACTTTACCGTCATCCTTATCCGGAATAAGTGTGGATAATATCCAGTTAATGCTCTGATTACCGGCAATAACACCCAAATCAAAATTAGCATCTCCAAGATTGCTAGGGATACTTAATTCGCCAGTACCTAATTGCATACCCGCATCACCATTTATAAAACTAAAACCAGGTGCATTTCTAAGCTTATCAACAACTTCACTGCCATTGTTTGGTGGGCCTAGCATAACGACTTTATTTAAATTGGGTATTTTGTGCATACTTAAGTATTGGCGAACTAATATACCCCCCATTGAATGGGTAACGAAGTTAACTTGACGATTTTCACAAATTAATAGCGCTTTAGAAATCACTTTTTCAGCCAACTCTTCTATCGAATAATCTCTAGAAGGGTAGTTGATATTTATCACAAAATAGCCTTCTGCCAGCAATCTTTTTTCAATAGATTTCATGGAATTAGCCGAACGTGCAAGCCCATGCAGCAAAATGACACATTCTCCGTTAGATAAAGAATCTGCGGGCTCTTCAAAAGAGGCTTGAATTTTATAGCCACGTTCAACCGAAGTATCTAGGCTGTCTTGTTCAATCATATTTTTTAAACGAATTTCTGCATCAGTAATTTTTTTAGTAAACTGTTCTTTAAGAAGCGCTAATTCTGACTTAAGTGCTGCAATTTTTTCATTCATAACTCCGCTCCATTATGTTTTTTTAGAATTCATTATTGATACTGTAGTCAGGTTAAACAGCAGCTAAGCAATATATTTTTAGCTGCCACAAATATAAAATATAAAACGGTTTTCTCCAACAAAATTTGAAGCCATTACTCTTGGAATGTCATTGTTTTCGATAAACTTCTCGCGTGGACCTTTAAATAGCCATAGAAAGCTATACGATATTAACATTTTATATTAGTTATCTGGTAGACATTGATAATCTTCAATCGATCTAACTTTGCCAGTAACTACATACATTCAAACAAAAAGGTTTTAAGGACGTTTTACTTGTCTCGATTATAAATTTACAATTCAACATACCCCCACGTAAAATGAGTTAAGTACCATTGAATGTTATTGGTTTAGGCTGCTCAAGCTTTACTATCGCTGTGTATATTGGCAACAGGCCAAGTATGCTTGAATATCAACAGTTATCTTGTCTATCGCCGCTAACCTTGGGCGAAATAGAGATGGTTAATCAAGCTTGCGGCAATGGCTGGCGTAAAGTATTTAATGTTTATGCGAAGTTACTTTATGCACTCGATAAAGAAAAATTCAACTATTCAACACTTGCACCATCTTGGCAAAAATACCGTGATAACTATTTACTTCAACACAACTCACAAACGGCTTTATTTTTCTCTCCACCTCAGTTATCAACCGCTAAGCAAACCCTGCATATTATTTGTGGAAGAACTTATGCGAAGCATTTGCTATCGACAGGCCAGCTAACCGCTAATTTCACTTGGTTAGATGAGCAATTTGCTATTGATAAAGCTAAAAATTTAATTGTGTGCCCCTATTTTGATTATCGACAATTATCGAATGCTAATATTGAAAAATTAGCCTATTTACTCAGCGATATAAATAGCCAGTGAAAGTTTTTCATTCATTTATATGGTGTTAAATTAATGTATACTATAGTAGTTAAAGGAGAAAATAATAAGCCTCATGATTAGGCAACATACTAAATGCCACTTTAATATTGGATCACATCATTGCTATATTTTAATAAAAAAACACTTTTATTTATTACAATAATTTTAACCTTATTACCCTATACAACGATCACCAGCACGCTTGATATTTCCTCTGCTCTTTTGCTATCGCTTCCTACTATATTATTACAGGCTACCGCAGTATTCTTTGTTGTTTATAGCTATTTACAGACCAGATCACGTTCATTAAAATTGTTCTGGCAGTTTTTCTCTCTCGCTATTATCGTTGATTTTATTTCGGGTGTTATCTTTGCCGGTGACTACATAAACACGAACCCGATCCTGCAAGATTTCTTCTCTTTGTTTAGTTACTTTTTTATCTTACTGGCCATAGAAACCAACCCGCATCTCAGCGAAACGCCACTCAATAAATACATTGCGGGTCGAGTGCCAGCACTATTTTTTACAGTCACTTGTTTTTGCTATTTCGTATTACTGCCAGAAGAGTTTTTAAAAGCGTTAGATCAGAGGTTATTACCGTCATTATTATTTCATATCACTATTTCTGGCCTCATTTTTATCAGGCTAATGAGCTGTGTTATTTTTTGTCGTGAAAAGTTTTGGCACGCTATTTATTGGCCACTAGCCATTGCCTCATTAGCTTTGTTCGCTGATAACACTAATAGTTATTTTCTTCTTCAAGAGCAAGCCCTCTATAAAGACAATTATACGAACAACTTAATAGCGTTAATCCCTTACTGTGGTCTTATTTTTGCTGCAAGTGCATCATTAAACAATCAAAGACCGACTAAACCTATTTCAAAAGATACCTTTCCCGAATTTTACATTTTATTGCTGGTGAGTATTATTTTTAGCATTCATATCGTTGGTTTAGAAATTGGGGCGCACTACATTACAAATTCTTTCTGGCAGTCTTTTGTTATTGGTATTTGGGGCGTTATTGCTTTTATTTTAGTCATTCTTATTGCTTATAATAAAAGGAAAAACACGCTTGAATTCAAGGAAAACGCTTTCACTCAACAACAAGAACAAAAAGAGTTAATACAGACAAACCATAAATTACTCAGCTCAATTCTTAATAGTGAAGACAAAGCTATTGTCCGAGCCTCTAATAATGCTATTTTGACTACATCAACTGGCGGCGAAATATTATCGTCAAACCCTGCCGCGGTTCAATTGTTCCAAAGTTTAGAACATGAATTGAAAGGCACGAATGTCAGTGCACTTTTTTCTGCAGAAGATACTATGCATTACTTTTTTGGCTTCAAAAGTAATGTATACGCCTTACAACGTAAAGATATTGGTATTTCAGTAGAGTGTGCAGCTCGACGTGCCGATGGTACTGAATTCCCAGTTCAGGTTGAATTGCAGTGGGCAGACCGCGAAGAACAACCCCTTATTGTTATTACCTTTATTAATTTAACTTCACGAAAGTTAGCTGAAAAGCAGATGTTAGATTTAAAAGATAAGTTTATTGCGAACATTTCCCATGAGTTTAGGACACCATTGACAATTATTAATGGCATTTTAGACCAATACCTACTCAAAGCTCACAGTAAAGAAGAGGGGCTGGAACTTACTACCGCCAAGCGTAATGGTTTGCGGTTAGTTCGTATGGTTGAACAACTATTAGAACTTTCACGCCTTACTGACAACCCTAAGCTTTCATTGTCTACTTATCGATTAAGCCAGTTAATGGCTATGCCAATTGATTCATTTTCACGCTTAGCTAAACAAAATGATTTAAGCTTTGATGCTGAAATATCTGACGATCTTTGGCTAGAATGTGACGCTCAGGGTTTTGAAAAAATCATCTTTAATTTACTTGCTAATGCGATTAAATATACCCCTGCTGGTGGTAGCATCAAGGTCAGTGCTTATATTGATCAAGATAATGTTATTTTAGAGATTACAGATACCGGCATAGGCATTAATCAAGCATCACAAAGTAAAATCTTTGAACGCTTTCAAAGAGCTGATGATGAAAAAAATCATGCTGTTTTTGGTGTAGGTATTGGTTTATCTTTAGTTAATGAATTGGTAAAAGCGCATAACTGGCGTATCAATTTAGTCAGTGAATACAATAAAGGCAGTAAGTTTTCTCTATCAATCCCTTTAGCTACCTCTGTCGAAATAGAAACTCAAGTGCCAATGAGTGTATCTCAAAGCGAAGTATCATCATTGCTGTTAGAACAAAATAATAATAAAACTAAGACAAAAAATCATTTACATAATGTCGTGTTGGTTATTGAAGATAATCTCGATATGCAAAATCACATAAAACGTGTGGTTGAACAGCAACATCATTGTTTATTAGCAATGAGCGGCGAACAAGGACTGCTCATTGCCGAGGAATATATACCAGACCTTATCGTGTGCGATATTATGTTAACGGGCATTGACGGCTTCGAAGTACTTAAACAATTAAAAGAAAATGAACTCACTTCTCATATTCCCGTTATTTTGCTTACCGCCCGTTCAGACCTAGATAGTCGCCTTCACGGTCTTAATTTACAAGCGGATGAGTATTTAAGTAAACCTTTCAATCAGCAGGAATTATTAATACGTATTGAAAATTTGATTGAAAATCGTAAATTGCTTCAGCAGAACTATTTACATAAATTTCGTGACCATCAAAAAGAACAACAAAAAGAAAGTAGCGTAAAAAAAGTGTCACAGTTAACTCCAAGCGAAAGTGCTATCTTATCCGTTGATGAAAAATTTATAGAAAAGCTAGAAACCATTGTTGCTAAGATGTACTTGGAAACTGACTTAGGTATTCAAGATCTAGCCAGTAATATGGCGATGAGTGAACGTCAGCTGCAGCGAAAAATGAAAGTAACGCTGGGCACAACACCTAATAACTTCATTAAAGAGTTCCGTCTAGCGAAAGCACAGATATTGCTACAAAATGGCTCTAAAATTGGCAGAATAGCCTTAGATGTTGGTTTTTCTTCACAAACGTATTTTGGTCGTTGCTTTAAAGAGTCGTTTAACTGCACCCCAAAACAATATCAACAACAGTTCACTAAAAGCTAACTGCAAAGCTACTGGGGCTAACCTTGCTTAACTTGGATGTTATGCTTAAGTGTCACTAGATCAGCGCCTTGAATCACGGCTAAGTAACTGAAGGGTTGTATCTTAGGTTCACATAAGCCGAGCCAAGCAATCGCTGGCTCTTCGCTTGTTAATTTTAAGCCAAGTTCAATCATCACGCTGACTTGATCCCACGATATTTCCATAGGTTGCTCTCTATTAAATGGATAAAAAGAATAAGCAACATTCATGGAAATTTTATCGTCGAATTGTTTTTCAAATTTACTTGCTAACCGCGCTGCTAACTCACCAGCATTGTTGTCTTTTTCATAACCAATAACAGCAAAGGTATCATCGGACCAACGAACAACTAGGTCATCGGTATTTCTGCTAAACAATAATAAATCAGTAATGTTAATCAGCTGGCTATTACTGACATTAGTCAACTCATTGACCTGAACCATTAAGACGTAAAGACGGGGTAAGGTGCTCCGCTGTACGGGTAGAATATTCTGATGAATTTGATTCATCAACTGGCTAGTTTGCTCAATATAAATATCAAGATAGCGACGACTTCGTACCCCAGTTACTTTATCTACCGTTGCCGACTTTTCAAGTAATTTATTGGCGTGCTCAAGTTTAGTATTTTGCGATTGTAATTTTTGCGTTTTCTCTTTGACCTGCTCTTTAAGGTAAGATTTTTGTTGTTGCTCAACCAACAGTTTGCGATTTAAAAAGCGCGAGTAGACTAATAACGTTAAAGCAACGGCCATGGCATACAGTAAGTAAGCCCACCAAGTATTCCAAGGTGCTGGTTTAACCGTAATAGCTAATGAATAACCAGGTTCACTCCAAACATTATCGTTATTACCAGCAATGATTTGCAGTGTATAACTGCCTGCAGGTAAATTTGTATAAGTAGCACGACGTGACTTACCTGCAGCTATCCACTCTTCATCAAAGCCTAACAAACGATACTTATAAAGAGTTGACTCCGGATTTGCATAGTTTAAACCGACATATTCAAAGGAAATCAGTTGATCACTGTAGTCAAATTCCAATTGCTTTAATTCAGATAATTTACTCTCAAAAGACATGGGTTCATTTAGCTTTAAAATACTGGTTAATCGAACTTCTAGTGCAGAAAGGCTAGTATCAATTTTTTCAGGGTTGATACTGCTCACCCCTTTACCTGAACCAAAGTATAAGGTGTTATCTATTGAACGAAATACCGCAGAATGTGTATATTCGAGATCAACCAGACCATGACTAAGGTTGAAATGTTTGAAACTTTTATCATCAATTGAATAACGAGAAATTCCTTTATTGGTACTAAACCAAATATCTCCATAGGCATCTTGAGTGATACCATATACGGTCATGCTTTTCATTCCCTCCTTAGCACCAAGATGAGTAAATGAATAGTTGTTACTGTAACGATTTTCTTTGCTTAATATACTTAAGCCAGCATCTTGAGTGCCAAACCAAATGTTTTTGTTTTCGTCCAACAACATGACCCAGGTAAAGTCATCAGAGATACCATTGGGCTTATTTTCCTCATGACGAAAATGAGTAAACGTTTCAAGTTTAGGGTCGAAGCGACTTAGCCCAGAACCAAAGGTAGCCAACCATACTATTCCTTGCTCATCAGCTAACAACTGTAAGATGCTATTACTGCTAGGCCCTTTTTTAGGGTTTAATTCATTTTTAGTAAACCGAGTAAAAGTGCCATTTTCATTGAATAAATTGAGCCCTTGTTGGAAAGTAGACACCCAAAGGTTTCCATTTATATCTTTAATAATATCTGTAATACCATTAGCAGAAATAGAGTTCATATCTTTAGCATTATGACTATATTCAGTAATATTATTTGTTTCTATATTTACTGAATATAGCCCTGAAGCTCTTGTTCCGACCCATAACGTGTTGCCATCGGCAAACAAGGTCATAATTCTATATTTTGAAAGCAAATCGCTAAAAGAGGCCAAAGAAAGTGAATTATCATGCTCCGACAACTGATAAATACCACCTCCATAGGTACTAAAAAATAAACCTCCTTGATCAAATTGTGTAAAGCTAGTGATGTTGTTACTTTTTAAAACGGAATTGGTTTGAGTACTATATGGTCGAAAGGTGGCCATACTTGGATCCCATCTATTAACACCAGTAAAGGTGCCAATCCACATCATCCCATTTTTATCTTCGAAAAAAGTTAAGATATAATTGTTGCTTAGGCTATAAGGGCTATGAAGGGTATGGTTATATCGAGTAAGACTATTTGCTTCATAATTATAAATAGATAAACCTTTATCAGTAGCAATCCAAATATTCTGTTCTGAATCTTGGTGTATTTTATTTATTGCATTACTACTAATCGAAGAAGAATTTTTATTATTAAATTGATAATGTGTGAAATTATCTTCTGATGAATTGTATCTCAACAAACCACTATCAACAGTTCCAATCCAAATATTACCTTTTATATCCTGATATAAACTGTTTATGAATTTATTTATATACGTAGCGTTTTCTTTATCACCATATTGAATAGATTTAATAAACTTGCCATCTAAATCAAATACCGAAATACCTCCCCCATTAGTTCCTACCCAAATTTCATTTCCCTTAGTTTCTATTATCGAATTGATAGTATTGTGTGAAAGTGTATTAGGGTTTCCTAACTCTTGATATATATGTTTGACTAACCACTTACCACCCTGATGATCTAAAATATTTAGACCGTTATCAGTTCCAACCCAGATTTTTCCTGAACTATCCTCTAATACTGTGTTTACAGTATCATTTGTCAGAAAAAGGCCTTCACTTTTAGTCGTAAAATGTAAAAAATCTTGTGTTTTTTCTCTGAAAAGGTTTAACCCACCGCCGAATGTGCCAACCCATAAACGCTGTTGCTTATCTATAAGAATATGACTAATAACACTTGAACTTAATGAGTTAGGTACAGAGCTATCATGGCGAAAACTTAAAAATTGATGACCATCAAATCGATCCAACCCTTCTGATGTACCAAACCACATAAATCCATCTTTATCCTGATCAATAGTGCGGACAAATTTATACGACATTGGATTATTGATACCAAAGTTTTTGAATAGTTTAACTTCTTGAGCAACTGAACTAGCACAGCTTAGAAAGAGTAAAAATAGAAATAATTTGTTTTTCACAAGTAAGATCTTATAAACGATTTAGCATTAGAGCTTATAATAGAATAAGCCACTACGAAATGCAGTGGCTCAAGATGAAGAGAATTATTGTTGTTCGACCCAGTGATTAACATCAATAGTAGCTATTTCGCTAGCATCAAGACTATTTTTCCATATAAGTACGTCTGTTTCTACGTTATTTTTCCATATAAGTACGTCTGTTTCAAAATTATTCTTCCAGATTAGTACGTCTGTGGTTGCACTATTTTTCCATATTAAAACATCAGTTTCAAAATTGTTTTTCCATATCAACACATCGCCATCTAGTGTACTTTTTGCCAGATTCCAGATATATTCATCACCTAAACCTTCAACATAAAAGTTTCCATCTTCATTAATGTTCGCAGGGCCAAAGAAATGTTCATTACCCGCGATGTCTTGTGCAATATCTAATGCTTGATTAGCACATGCTGAAGCGTTACTCGCTAATGCGTCAGCAGCATTAACCATGCCTGAACCTTGTTGAAATACGCTATAAGCGAGCTCATCGTTATTATCGAATGCTGCATGCGCACTGTCCATTAAGCGACACTTAACTTCGTCAGGAGTTAACGTTGGATCTTGGGTTAACATCAAAGCCACTACACCAGACACTACGCCAGCAGCTTGTGATGTGCCTGACATTTCAAAATATCGTCCGCCGTCATGAAATTCTGGATGTTCCTGGACTATTTGCGTATCAAAAGCCATTAAACCTGATAAATGACCGCCTGGTGCGACAATTTCTGGTTTTACAAATCCTTCCACAGTAGGGCCTGCAGCACTAAAACTAGCTACTTTGTCATCACTTGGATAAGAAGCCGTATAGTTATCAGTCATTGCACCAACGGTAATTATATAAGGTACATTACCTGGAACGCCGATTGTCATAGGATCAGGGCCACTGTTGCCAGCAGAAGCAACAACAACAATACCTGCTTGCCATGCTTTCATTACTGCTTGGTTTAATGGGTCTTCCCAATAGTATGAACGAGCAGGACCACTGAACGACATGTTCAATACTCTTAAATTAATTTGGTCTTTAACTTGTAATGCCCAATCAATGCCTCGAATAACATCTGCATAGGTTGCCTTGCCTTCGGCATCAAACGCTTTAATTCCAACTAATGCTGCATTCGGCGCAACACCATAGACTTTACCGTAAACGTCATAGTCTGCATTGCCAGCAATACTGGCGACATGCGTACCGTGTCCATTTTCTTCATTACTATAATTACTGATGTTGTTATTTATCGCGTCATAAGTGCCCCAGAACTTATCATTGCCGAATAAATCAGTCGATAAACCTAAACCAGAAGATGTTCCTTGTAACTGATCTAAGCCGGTATCTAAAAAGCCAATAGTTACACCATCCCCAAAATTATATGCGGCGTGTGCAGAAGATGCATCAATCAAGTCATTAACAACAGACTTAGGCTGCCATTTACGCTTACCCCATGCATTACCACCAGACATTTCTACATAATGATTTTGCGTAACCTGAATGTCTAACTGTGCATGTAACTGAGCTAACTGTTCAATATTAAGGGACACGGCAACAGCATTGATAATAGCTAATTGATGTGTTGGTTGAACGTTTAGCGTTGCTAATTCTGTTTGCAATAATTGATAATCATTTGCAGAAATAATGTACGATTTCTTTTGTATGTCTACATTTGTATTAATTGTTGTATAGATCAGCCAAACAGTTACGCTGATAAGACCTAAAAGTGAGAGTGGTTTTATAATGTTTTTTACAGTAATATTCAAAATTTTTATCCCCTTTTCCCGTTACATCTTTTAAAAACGTCAGGGTAATTTAACTTAATGTTTGTAATTTAAATTTAACAATTGTACATTTAAACAATTTTTAATAATCAGTTACAAAATACACATTGACTGTGAACTTAAACTAAAGATGACCCAACCTATAATAACTTATGAGTATATACATATAACCAAAGGTTATTAATTATTACTAAAATAAAAATATCCAGCTCAAATAATGAACTGGATATCAACTAGTTAATGAGACTACTTCCTTGTACTAAAACGTATAAATCTAGAAATTAACTGTGGTTTCAGTAGAACAATTACTAGTTCCTTGGTCACATACTTTATATGTAAACGAACCAGAAGTTCTAAAGCTGTCGGTATAAGCACCATCGTTTGCCGTTGTTGTTCTTAAAGAACCATTACGGATAATATCGACACTTGAAGTAACTGCACCTGACCAAGTTACGTCAACTTTGTTTTTACCTTTAGCCTTGTATGCTGATGCGTCAGCAGTAATATCGCCACCTTCTACTGGAGGAGGAGTAACAACGCCACCACAACCATTAGCGGTTAAGTAATCGCTAGCCGCTTTTGCTTTAACAATACCGTGACCAAAGTAGTCATCATGACCTGCTGCGCCGTTATCTTCAGCTGTTGATTTTAGTGCATCACGAATTTCTGTACCCGTACAACCGTTATGATTAGACCATACTAAAGCAGCCATACCAGATACTGCAGGTGTTGCCATTGAAGTACCGCTCATGAAACCATAATCACTAGTACCAATAGTAATATCAACTGTATTGGCTGCTAATAACGCTGCTCCGTCTTCTTGAGAAGCCCCTACTGCAGGAATGCTAGTTGCATTAGTGTCTCCCAAGGTACCATATAGCATACCAGGTTCGTTATTATATAGAACCGCACCAATACCGCCTGAAAGTTCACAGTTATTCACTTTATCATGGAAAGAAATAACGCCACGCTCTATAACACAAACCATACCGTTTGCGCCTGAGTCAGTAGACTCTGCAGTACCCATGTTGTAAGTACTACCAGAAACTGCCCCTGAATTCTCCATTGCAGATGAAGCAAAAGCTACACCATCAGCACTCATTGAAGCACTGGTCGCCATGTCTGCAGGGTAAGTAGATAATGTATCAACGCCACCAGCTGTTACTTCAACACAAATAGTTTCGTCTGTTGTTGTTGTAGTTGTGCGATTTTTGCCTTTACCTGTTGTCGTTGTCGACGTACAGCTCGGAAATTGCGAGAAATCAGCAATAGCATTATTGTTGTCATTAGCACCAACCATCATTACTGAAGAATAACCTGCTGGGAATGAACGAACATTGTTACCATCGTTACCTGCAGCCGCTACAACTAAACCACCAGATTCTGTAAATGCTTTAAATGCGTTTTCTTCAGTGCTGTTTGCACCACCACCACCCAAACTCATGCTGATAATGTTCGCGCCAGCGCCAGAACAAATATTTGCTGCATAAGCTAAGTCAGAAGAATATCCCCAACCTGCTTCGTTAAATACTTTAACAATGTGCATATCAACGCCAGGTGCCATACCAACAACACCAAAACCGTTATCTGCAGCACCAATGGTACCGGCTACGTGAGTCCCGTGTGGGCCACCGTTTTCATCCCAGTTACCTGTGCCTGAATCATTAGTACCTGTGATGTTGTTCCAAATAAAATCTTGGTTAGAACGATCTAAGCCTGAATCGATAACACATACCTTCATACCTGCGCCAGCGTTAAAGTTAACTTGGTCAGCTTGAGATTGAACAACCGCATAAGGGGTAAGTTGAGTTGTCGCAGGGTTGCCTACGGTATCACTATATACAGAAAGTGGCACACGACGTTGATCTTCTTCGATCATTTGAATATGTGGGTTATTTAATAAACCTTTAACTTGGCTTAAGTCTTTACCAGCGAATGAAGCAGCGATAAAACCTTTGCCGTCAACTTTTAATTCGCCGCCTAATTTTTTAGCGAGTGCTTTAACAAGGCCTTTTTTACTTTCGTCTACTTTAATAATGTATCGATCATCGGCAGCTTGTGCTGAAAATGCTGCGGTAACGGCTAAGGCAATAATTGATGTCGTAAATTTAGAAGCTTTCATATGTTCCACTCTCTCTTATATAGGGACGTTGTTTATATTATTTTTATTATCAACGTTATGTTTTATTTTATTGAGCAGTCCTTACTATCTTGATGATGACTTATTTATCTTTGTTAAATCAGTATCGTGCATCTTGCATAATTCGATATTATCAAGTCAGATAATATTCCCTAGCAAAATAGCGACAGCTTTTCGAACACGCACGACAAAATAAAAATAAAACGTATTATTTCATATAGATAATTACAAAAATAAAAATAAACCTGTCGCTTTATTATGAAAAAAAGTCTGTGATTTGCTAGTTAAAATATCGCAAACAAGACATTATTTTTGGAGTGGGTTTTTACTCATTAAAGCAATACATAATAAAATACGTTGAAGGTAGCCTAGGCAAACGTTCAAATTAAACGTAAAAATAAACGATGGAGTTTATATCAGATGAGAAATAACAAACGCCTTGCACTCAGTGCAGTAGCCTTATCTATTCTAACCGTAACTAGCGCGGCAAGTTATGCGAGCCAAGCTAAAATTAATAAAGTAAATAAAAGCGGAATGGAATCTGCCCAATCAACAACATTAAGTTTTGCTGATTGGCGTGCACAACAAATGCTCGAAAAGCAGGATTTTACTGATCGTTTAATTGTTAAATATAAAAACAAGAAGAACGGAAAAACAATTCCTCCAGGATTAGCCAAAAAAGCAGGCTTATCGTTAAAGCACGAAAAGATTTTGAAAAATGGTCATCACATTATTTCTTTTGGTAAAGAAAAGAACATTAAAGATGTAAAAACCATGATCAACCGCATGAAAAAAGATTCGTCAATTGAGTTCATTGAACCTGATTACAAACGCTTTTTAATGGCACAAAATCAACCTTGGGGTATAGCACAGACACAATCAGACCAATTAACTGATAACGACGGCGCAAATATGACCGTGTGTATTATTGATTCTGGTTATGAACAGGCAAACCCTGATTTAAATGCTAACAATGCTTCAGGTACCAATAACTCAGGTACAGGAAATTGGTATCAAAACGGGGGGTCTCACGGCACTCATGTAGCCGGTACTATTGCTGGTGTTAATAACAGTGAAGGTGTTGTTGGTATTATGCCAAACACCAATGTAAATCTTCATATTGTTAAAGTATTTAATGAAGCTGGCTGGGGTTATGTTGGCGAGTTAAGTGATGCAGTTGATACTTGTGTAAATAATGGCGCAAAAGTTATTAACATGAGTTTAGGTGGTGCAGGTTCAAGTGTTACTGAGAAAAACGCATTACAATCTGCTGCGGATTCTGGCGTATTATTAGTTGCCGCTTCAGGTAACGATGGCAATACCACATTATCTTACCCTGCTTCTTATGATGCTGTTATGGCTGTTGGCGCACTTGATAGCAACAATCAACATGCTGAGTTTTCTCAATACACTAGCCAAGTTGAAATATCTGCACCAGGTGAAGCTGTTTTATCAACCGTTGCTGGTGATGGTCGCTTAGGTTTTATTAACTTAGGTTCAACAACTTATGCTAATGATATTGTTCCACAAACTCATTACATTGAAAGTGGTGGTAGCTTCATCGTAAGTAATGTTGATAGCAGTGCAAACGGTGTTTTAGCAAGTTGTACACTTTCAGGAAGTAGCTACAGCTGTAGTAATGTTGCTGGCAATATTTGTTTAGCAGAACGTAATGACAACCAAAAAGGCAGTAATTACCCCGAAATAAACCCAGCTAAAGCTTGTGCTGATGCAGGTGCCTCTGGTGTTATTGTTTATAGTGACAGTACTCGTCCTGGCTTACAAAATCCATTCTTAGTTGACTCTACTAACGCTGTTTCAGTGCCTAGTGTTTCGGTTAGTCGTGCTCTAGGTCAACAGTTATTAACGCAGTTAGGTAGTGCAGCCACGTTAACGGTTAACGGCTCGCAAAACTATGCTTATTACAACGGCACTTCAATGGCTACGCCTCATGTTACAGGTGTTGCAGCAATAGTTTGGAGTAATAACATTGATTGTAGCGCTGACGAAGTACGCAGTGCTTTAAAATCAACGGCTATTGATCTTGATGTTGCGGGTCGCGACAACAAAACTGGTTTTGGTTTAGTACAAGCAAAAGCAGCGTCTGATGCATTAGCTGCAACTTGTGGTGGCAGCGTAACACCACCACCAACTGGTGATGATGTATTAAGTAATGGCACGACCAAAACTGGCCTAGCTTCAAGTGCTGAACTTAGCTTTACAATGGAAGTTCCAGCGGGTGCAACAGACCTAACATTTGATATGGCTGGTGGAACAGGTGATGCTGATTTATACGTTAAATTTGGTTCAGCACCTACAAGTACTAGCTATGACTGTCGTCCTTATGCTGGTGGTAACTCAGAAAGTTGTCCTATTAGTACTGCACAAGCGGGCACTTATTATGTGAAAATTGTTGCCTACTCAGCATTCACTGGTGTTAACTTAACCGGTAGCTTTACTGAACCTGCAACAGGTGGCGGAGCAACGGGTGGCAGTGCATCTTTAACGGATATTAGTGTCGCTCGTCAAGCATGGACTTATTACACCATTGACGTACCAGCCGGCATGGCAACATTAGACTTCACGATGAGTGGTGGTTCTGGTGATGCTGATTTATATATTCGACGTGGCGCGCAGCCAACCTCATCAACTTATGATTGTCGCCCGTACAAAGGTGGTAATAATGAAGCCTGTTCATTTACCAGCCCTGTTGCAGACACTTGGCATATCGGTATTTACGGCTATTCAGCTGCCAGTGGTGTAAGCTTGGATGTTGTTTATAATCCTTAGAACGTCATAAATTAGCGATTATATTAATGGTAAAAATTAAAGGGGGAGCATTATTAATGCTCCCCCTTTTTATTTGCAACAACAACCCAGTATAAAGCGGGTATATAACTCATAAACAACCAGCAATAATGAAGATGAAATTAATCGTGGGCTTAATGGGTTTAATGGGTTTAATGGGTTTAACGGTTCAACAACATCTTAGTCAAACTAAAATTTATACTTACAGGTAATACTATTGTATAAATTCAATGTACTCTTGTTCACCAGTGATTGTAAAAGTACTTTTTTCAAAATATAGACATTCATTTTCATTTGGAAAGGTAAAATAGCTATCACTCTTTTCTTGTGGATGAGAACAAAGTACCTCGTCATTTATTTGATTGGCGTCTCTAATCACTGAATTTAAAAAGACACTAAAGCCATGAAAATTTTTATAGGTAATGTTATTACTTTTAGTCCTAGGAATTAGCAGTTGGTTAAACAAATCTTGCTCGAAAAACTTTACTGTCTTTAATGGCGTTGGTATCACACTGCTCTTACCTACTTTAGCTGAGAACCACAGATGAACCTATGGTTTTTACAGATTTTTGGTAGCAGTTTATTCAGTGCGAAATTACTCGATAAATCTTTATTAGCCAAGAATAAAACTCTCATAATCAAGCTATTTTGCCTATTTCCATGTTAAGAATATATCATCACTTTGGGCTGACTAAGTGTTGTTTCAAAAATTTGTCAATGGCTGTAAAAGCTTTGTGTCGATTACGCTGAATAGACAAGAAGTGGTCACCGTCTGCCAATTCAATATATTCAACTGGCTTATTTAAGTCGATTAGCTTCTGGTAAAATCTTTGGCTTTGACGAACATTAACCACGGTATCATTGGCACCATGGAGTAATAACATAGGTATATTAATTCGCTTTGCTTGATAAAAGGGCGAACGGGCGATTAAGTTGTCAACATTTTTACCTATTTGGTGTTCTACAAATTTCTTATTCGTGTAGTAACGACTCTTAAAAACAATATTTCGAAGGTCGCTCACTCCGGCAAAACTGACTGCGCACCGAAATAAGTCAGGTGTTTTTACCGCAGCCATGGCCGCCGCATAACCACCATAACTTGCACCGACAATACAGATACGCTTTGGATCAGCAATTTTCTCTGTAACCAACCAGTTTGCGGCATCAGTTAAATCATCTTGCATAATCAAGCCCCAATTTCTTATTTGGCTTTGAGAAAATTCATAACCGTAACCAGATGACCCACGAAAGTTAGGTCGAAATACTGCATATCCCCTATTAACAAAAAATGAGCTCCAATAATCAAAGCCGTTACTATCACGAGCTCCTGGACCACCGTGTGGAAATAATATAGTTGCGGTTGGCCCTTCACTGCCTGATGGTAAGCTAAGAAAACCCTCTATCTTTGTCCCATCCGAAGCTGTGTATTTAACAAGTTTGTGCGCGGTTAAATTAGCACCTTTAAGTGCCGGATATTGAGTCATCAAACGATTGACTTTACCTGTTTTTCTATTAGCTAAATAATAAATGCCTGGTGTGTAATCATTCTCAACATAAAAAATATAAACATCTTCATCTTCACTAAAGTCAACAAGATAATTTGTTGTTGTAGGTCGTGCTGTTTCTAACCTTTGTTGAAGGCTCTTACGACTTTCATCCCAATAAATATTTCCACTGATATGGTGAATACCAATTACACTACGTGTTTTTTTTGAATAAATAAGTGTGCCATCAACATCATAATCTTTATCAGCAAAGACTAATTGATGGATATCAGTACTTAGGTCAACCTTATAAAGCGCTTTTTTATCGTTATTGTATTGAGTGTAATAAAGAATGTTAGGATTTTTATCAAAACCAAGCGCCGTT
The DNA here is from genome assembly GCF_014076955.1 of Colwellia sp. Bg11-12. Taxonomy (NCBI): domain Bacteria; kingdom Pseudomonadati; phylum Pseudomonadota; class Gammaproteobacteria; order Alteromonadales; family Colwelliaceae; genus Colwellia; species Colwellia sp. Bg11-12. Next base: position 238,061 of record NZ_JACGUZ010000059.1, on the reverse strand, counting down.
ATGGGGGCATCTTCCAAGCTGTTATATTGAAATAAAATTTGCCAGTTTTGGTTATCTCCTTTACGGACAAATATTTTGGCTGCTCCTGTTTTATAGTTTAGAGCACTGCCTAACTTAACGAAGCCCTGCTGATCGGTCATCCATTGTCTAATTTTTAATTTATGGTTTTCTACTTTATTAGCCTTAGCAGTATTTATGTTAAGTTTAAATACGCTAGGTAAATTTGCATTTTCAGCATCGAGAGCAATAAGTATATGCTCGGGGTCATCGGGTAATAAGTCAATCACCTTATCTTCATGTTGAGAATAGTGTCGCCTACTATAAATCGTTGATGCATTGATTAATCTTCGTTGTCTTATTTGTTCCGCGCCGACATCAATAGCTAACAACTGAGTATGATCAACTTTTTCTGTATTCATGTGTCTAGAAAATTTTGCCGCCAGTAATACGGTTTCATTATTGGCCCACTTGAACCACCTTATTTGATTAGTCAGATTATCTGTCTGTAGTAACGTCTTAAAATCACCGTTCTTTAAATCAATATAAATAAGTAGCGTTAAATCTGGATTTTCTACATTTTTCAGATAAGCAATTTTACTCCCATCTGGAGATAATGTTGGCGACTTAATACTTGGCAATCGACTAAATGCTTCAACGGGTAACTCTACCGCAACAACATTATTGATAAAAAATATAACAACACAAAAAAAGAAAGTACCAGAACGAGAAATGGCTTTATTATTCATTTATTATTGTCCAACAAGTAGTTTTTATCGGTAACGATAGCTTCCAATACTTCTATTCGGCTTAATTGGTCACCCAGGATTTTATTAACCGCTGCCGCGACTTCTGTCTCTACATTAGCTTTTTCTAATTTCAACGCTTCTACTTCTAATTCTTTTATTTTCTTTTTATTGGTACTGAATACCAAAATAGTTAAAAAAATCACAGCGATACTTAAAAATACCCAAAGGTCTATATTCATGGTTAGGTTGTCTCATTATTCATTAAATAAAAACACTATCCTACAGATATTATTCCTTATACATTTCAATAATTTAAAAAAATAACTTGAGAGTATGGCCATATTAGCTCAGCTTTAGCGAAGATTACTATTATTTCGCAATATCCCTTTGGCGATACATTTTAATCAGTTCATCTTATAGCTATTAAGCTGTCTGCCATAGCACCGCTAACTTAGCAGGATTAAAACCCATTAAATATTTATAATTTCACCATGATATTTGTTCACTTAACTACCTATATTCTACTATGTTTATTGTAATATCACCGATTGAAAAGAAAGTAAAATGACTATAACTTGTAAAAGAAAGTTATGCTTTGTTAATATCCTTCTTACCACATCATCGCCACTCATCGCTAATACCTACAAGGTAATTTCTTACGATCCTGCCAATCTTCACACAATATCTCTACAGTAGGTCAACAAGGCAAGGCTACAATATTAGGCATATTTGCAGACATATTTCATCAAATAGGAGAAATTAACGGCGATACTTTTATAATGGTTATAATACCTGCCGCTAGAGTTATGCTTGAATTTGACCTTGGCCGTGTTGATACTGAACCCAGAATTAACTCTATTTCGCACAGTAATTCAAAAAATAGGTTTGTATTCCATTGTCTATGAAAATGTTGAGGAAGTGATTACTAACTAAACGCATTGACCAAATTTTTACCCGTAAATCCTCGATAGAATATATAAAAAGACATGTTCAAGCTTTAAGAGATATTGTTGTTGGAGACGTAATGAGCTCTGTAGAAGTTATGATGCGTCAACACCAAACAAAAAAGAACGTTTAACAAGGTTAAATAAAGCGTTGTTACAAATGATAAACGTATTGAAAAAATTATTGCTAAGTACAAATAAATATACCTACACTTACTCACGATGACCTCCACCGTATGAAGCTGACCTTAGGTGTAATAAAAGTTTCGCCTAAACGAGAATAGTAGTATATTTTTAGAATAATTAGCTTATGCTAGTTTAAAAATTAAAGACTTAAATCGCAACATCTACTAGTGGTTTGACAAGCCTATTAAGGCCAACGCTGTACTTTACATAAATCAAAATAAAAAAGGAATATCTATGCTTAGCTATGCAACCATCGGTGTAACCGATTTAGAAAAATCAGAAGCCTTTTATAATGAACTATTGGCCCCTATTGGTGCAAAAACACTAATAAAAATGGAGCGTATTATATTTATTGGTAAAAGTATGAAAGAACCCATGCTGGCTATTTGTACTCCTTATAATGAAGCACCTCAAAACTGTGGAAACGGTAATATGCTCGCTATTGCTCCAGGTTCTAAAGAGAAATGTGATGAAATGTACCATAAAGCCATCGCTTTAGGTGCAACCTGCGACGGTGAACCAGGACAGCGTATTCCTGACGTATTTTATGGCGCTTATTTTCGTGATTTAGACGGTAATAAAATCGTTTTTAATCACTTTGGTTAATCCTCACTACTCAAGCATAGCCTACTGTGCTTGAGTATGCCTTTGCATTGACACGCTTTATAAAAATAGGAAAACGTAAAAATTGCATCAATTAACAAAAAAACACATCGGGTGCCCTTACTGTGGCGAAACAATTAAAGTGCTCATCGATTCAGCCGACATAAATCAACAGTATATTGAAGATTGCCAAGTATGCTGTAAACCCATTAATTTTTTAGTTTCTGAAAGTATGGATGGTGATCTTGATGTTAACGTTTATAGTGAAGATGAAGCGTTTTAATAAATACCTATGCAGTCAATATAGCTTACGTTTAGCCGTTAATTACATTGTTTTTTCGCCTTTCATCTTACCCAATTATATTATTACCCTTTACTGAGCTTTACGTCTTGATATTGTCGTTATTAAAAACCCCCTGTTGTTGTTCGCTGTCTTCGTATAGAATCCGCAATATAATTTCTACTTCTTGACGTCTTCCCTTATTGGCAAGTCTAAAAGAGTTAAGTTAACTAGCAACACCTTCTTATTCCTCTCTAAAATGATATAAAAAAACATGAATGATATAACTATAGCAACTCACAACGGTAATTTTCATGCAGATGACGTTTTCAGCATCGCTGCACTAAAAAACATCTTTCCTTCTTTTAAACTCATACGCACCCGTAATTTAGAGCTTATCGGCCAGGCAGATATTGTGATTGATGTAGGTGGTGAATATAACGCAGATGCGGGGCGTTTTGACCATCATCAACGTGGTGGAGCGGGTGAGCGAGAAAATGGTATTCCTTATTCTTCATTTGGTTTGATTTGGCAAAAATATGGTCTTGAAATATGCCAAGGTAATCAAGAAGTCGCTAACTCAGTTGACGCCGGTTTAGTATCAACAATTGATGCTATTGATTGTGGTTATGCTGAAGGTGTTACTAAAGGCATAAACCAAGGTATTAGCCTGAGCCAAACTATTTCAATGTTTAACCCAACTTGGCAAGAAGACAGTCACTTTGACACTTGTTTTGATGAAGCAGTTGATTTTGCGGCACGTGTTCTAACACGATTTATAGCCTCTGCAAACGGCGGAATTAGTGCAAAAGAAATTGTCGCTAAAGCCATTGATGATGCAAAAGATCCAAGAGTGATTGTGCTAGAAAAATATACGCCATGGAAAAGAACAGTTCACGCTTTATCTGATCAGGCTTTATATATGATTTACCCCTCTCAGTCTGGTCAATGGAGAATTCAAACTGTGCCTGTTGAACCGGGATCATTTGAAGATAGAAAACCATTGCCTAAAGAATGGGCCGGCTTATCTGATGATGCACTTAAAGCAGTAACGGGCATTGATGATGCTATGTTTTGTCATAATGGTTTATTTATTGCGGGCGCAGAATCATTTGAAAGCACAATGGAAATGGCATCAATAGCACTTAAAGCATAATCATATAGCTATAAAATGTGAATACGCGAATATTCACATTTTCATTAATACAGGTATTTGTTCAACGGCAAAAATAATAAATACCATCCCACAAACAGTCTATGCTCAACCCCTTACTCGTATAAACGCTTTGTAAGATTATTACAACTTACGCTTATAGTTGCTCGGTTAAAGTTTACTAAAATCAACCAATGGAAGGCTTTCAAACCCCGGTTTAGCAAAAAGGTAACCCTGCATTAATTCAATGCCAAAATCGCGTAAACATATGTATTCTTCTAGCGTCTCAATACCTTCAGCTAAAGGAGTAATATTTAAATCACGAAATATATTTAAGCAATTTTTTATAATTGATTGACGGGCTTTGTCGTTATTAATATTGCGAATAAGCTCCATATCAAACTTTACAATATTGGTTTGAAAGTCAGCTAATAAACCCAAGCCAGCATAACCAGAACCAAAATCATCTATCGCCGTCTTAAATCCTAATTTATTGTAATATTCAACAATATTTTTAATAAAAGCAGTATCATCAATCTTTTCAACTTCGGTGAATTCAAACATTATTTTTTCAGCAGGAAAACCATATTTTTCTGCAGCGTTCAATGTTGTCCGTATACACCGCTCTGGTTTATAAATAGCATTTGGAAGAAAGTTAATACTAAGTATTGATTCAAGTTTAAGTTTAGACGCTAACGCTATTGCTCTAATGCTCTAATGCTCTAATGCTCTAATGCGGCATAGTTGGTCGAATAGATAACGATTTTCATCGTTTACTTGAGATATTATCGAATAAGCAGATTCATTATTTAAACCGCGCACTAACGCTTCATATCCATAAACCTGCTGAGTTTTACAGTTGATAATAGGTTGAAAAGCCATTGTAAAATCGAAATCAAGACTACTTTCATCAGCACAGTTTTTACATGAAAACCGGTCATAAATTATAGGTATATCGTTCATTTTCCTGATCTCATTAAATACCACCATGCATTAACTAAAAGATAACTGTTTATAATATTATTTCAACTAAGTTTTTATATACTTAGCTTTTAAGGTTTGAGCAATATAAGAAAAATTCACTTTTAAGATAATAACGATAATTAATTTTTCAAGCCTTAGCCATAACCAGATATTAACGCATTTTTTAACATTAATTAATGGATAAAAAGTTACAGATAAAATATATACTTCTATTATTGGGATGAACTCAACAAATGCTGGTTCATAAAGTAACGTTATTTAAAGCTGTTATTTATCACAGTACACTTATTATTAATATGAATCGATATTTGTGTTTCTAATAGATGGGTTGTTGATAATTGTAGCTTGTTTTTTATTTCTGAACTTAAAGCATCAAACGTTATATTGTCTAATATTGCATAATCGAGACGGTCAGCCAACACCATTTTAACCCCTATATCTACAGACTCTAAAAAAAACACATGAATACCCGCGTCAGTAAATGATTTAATAAATACTGAATGCTTGTCAGACCTAAGTAACCCAACTTTGAACCGCTTAATATCGTCAAAAGACTCCCACGAAAATTCTGCAACTTGCTTTTTCCTGACTAAACCTATCTGAATCGAATTTTCATCCAAAATATAAGTTGAATAATCCAGAGTAGAAGTCGGTGGATAAAAGCTAGCGCACCACTGATCAGAATTTATTACTCTAATCGCTCTTCCAGGAGGCAAAAATAGCGGCTGCCAAGTAAAACCTTTTTCAATAATTTTTTTGCGTAATAACTTAAAAGCCAAGCCATCGTCATCACGATCTAATGTGGTGAATGGTGGATATTCAACGGCAATAACCTCAATAGTCTTTTCTTGTGAAAAAGATAAAAAACTAATAAATAAGGTTAAAAAAACATATATCTTCATTGATATATACAAGCCCCTAACGATGGTTGAAATCTTATAAATTTAAGCAAACGCTACTTAATTATGGTTACATTTTTTAATTTAACCATTCAAAGCATAAATTAATAGATAATATTTATCAGTTTATACTTTTTATTTTAGGAAATTTTTTCATCACTAATAAGGTCTATCAATTCGAATTAAACATAAATCTATTTGAAGTAAGTAACTAATTAAAGGTATAAATAAGTGAAAATCTTTAGCATAGTGTTAGGTAACGTTAGCCAGCTAAGGCCCGCATACATTAGCGGTAATTGGCGTTCAACGTTCAACACTCTAATTTTCAATACAAGCAACAGATGACAATTATATCTTTGAAGCGGAGCGCGTTTGAACTAAAATCGTTACAAGCCTGCTCTTTATATAAACGACATAAGCTGTTACACCTTTACTTATGATGATGTTAAAAAATATAATATTTTCACTTTGCCTTTTATCCTGCTTTGTCCTAGCAAATATAAGCTTAAAGCCAGACGATATTCTTGCGAAAAAAGCGAAAGTTATCCTGACAGTCGCTATCGAAGAGATCGATTACTTTCCTTATAATTATAAAGAAAACGGAGAAATAAAGGGATTTACCATTGATTTTCTAAATTATATTGAAGCGAACTCAAAGTATGACTTTGAGTTTGTCATGCTACCTTGGCCAAGAGCCCTTCACCTGGTTGCTGAAGGTAAAGTTGATCTTGTATTAACGTTATTTAAAAATAAAAAGCGCGAAAAAATTTATCACTTTATTGAGCCATCTTACGGTTATGAAGTTAATCAGTTCTTTACCTTAAGTAATAGTAAAATTGAATTTAATGGCCAATTACAACAATTATCGTCTTACTCTATAGGTACAAAAAGACAGTTTTCATATGGAGAAAACTTTGACCAAGCAAATTATCTCACTAAATTACCGACATTAACTGAAGACACATTATTGAAGCTGTTACTTTCTCGACGAATTGATATAGCGATATCAAACCCTTATGTGTTTCATCAATTGATTTCAAAAAACAACGTCAGTGATCAAATTACCGCTATAGAACCTTATGTAGCAAAGACACCGGTTTATTTAGGCCTTACAAAAGGTAGAGAAGACGCTCAAAAAATAAAAGCAGCACTTGGAAAACTAACCCTGCAGTTTAAAGCATCTGCTTATTACCAAGAACTTTTAAATAAATACCAACTAAACTTCAAATAATAGGCTACAGTTCTTTGTTTAGTAACGATAAACTTATAATAACTCGCCTAAAACACTCACAACTCAATAAGTTTAATAATTATCTAGCATAATATGTCGTTTAACTTGTGGTAATTTCCATATCACATAGACCGGAATGATGGTTAGCATCAGTAAAGCCAACTGCTCAGCTTCATTTAGTGGCAGCAATTGTAAGCAGTAAACAATAACCGCCGAACCACTCATTTGTATAAATCCTAATAGGGCTGAAGCTGACCCCGCTTTTTTACCAAAAGGCGCAAGCGCTTGTCCTGCACAAGCTCCCATAAGCAACGAAAAACCAAGTGAACTAATCATTATGGGTAGCATAAAAGCGACAGGCGTTTGCCAAGCTAACAAGGCTAACATTAACAAGCCAGCAAAGATCAGTAAAACCATACCAAAGCCTATTGTCACCCTTGCACCAAACTTTACTAGAATCTGAGGAGCCTGAAAACAAGCAACAATGTTAATCGCTGCGTTTACGCTAAACCAATACACAAAGCTCTGCTGATCTAAACCTAATGTCACCATTAACCATGCAGGAGAGCTACTAACATATGCAATAATAATTGCCATAGCTAACATAACAACCAAAGCATTAAACAAAAATACCGGGTGTTTCAATACAGGCATAAAGTGATCAATAGAAATAAGATTCTTATGTTTTTCTGTGTGCTCAGGTCTTGTTTCTTTAAGGGTAAAGAATAAAATTAAACCTGCAAAAATAGCGTATCCCGCCATAAATTCAAAATTACTACGCCAACCAAAATGCTCTGTTAATACATTGCCTAATAATGGTGCAAGTGCTGGAATACAACATATAGCGCTATTTAAATAAGAGTACATAACACCACTCTCAATCGCATTATATTTATCACGCACACTGGCAAAAGCCGCCACAACGATTGCACAGGCACCAAAGCCTTGTATTAAACGACTCATAAGAAAAAGCGTTAAACTATCAGAATAAGCAGACATGATAGAAGCTAAGCCATAAATTATTACTCCGCCAATCGCGATAGGTCGACGCCCATACCGATCAGCCAGTGGGCCACTGATTAGCTGACCAAATCCCATGCTTAAAATAAATATCGTTATGCTCCACTGCATTTGTGTCATAGGCACAAAAAATTCTTTCGCCATAATGGGCAAAGCGGGTAAAAATATATCTATCGCTAATGGGCTAAAAATAACCATTAAAATCAGTAGGGGTAAAAGTTGTTTATTTGTCATTTAAGCCTCAATAATGATGACTGCGTATTATAGGATATTGGTCTTAGGAGCAGAAGCGAAGTATCAATTTATGTGAGATTATTTTCTTAGTGTGTCAAAAGCTTAGAGTTAATTCCTGAAAAGTTGTTGTTAGCTCGTATTATCGGGTAAAACACCATCATTGCTTCGAATTGATGTTAAACCGATGGGGTCAATAGCGAGCTAATTTTTTATCCGAATATTGAAGAACGAGCAAACGCCAACGCTATATCGTTAACGTCTTAGATGGCGTTTAACCTTACCCTATTTTAGGTTTTTAAAACGTAATACAAACCTACTGGTATTACTATTAGGGATATCCCAAATTTTCTTAGATTTATCGTCACTGGTATTTTTTAAAATATCTAATTCACCATCGAAGACAAACCCAGCATCAGACATTTCACTTTTAACAATTTGAGGATCAATGCGGTGCAAAGTATTGCCAACATTGCTAGGTGCACCTTTTACTGCTTCATGATCTATTATACCTATAATACCGTTTGGCTTTAAAAACCTTCTAAAGTTAGATAATACTTTTTCAACGGCTATTTTTTCAGCTCCATCCATCACATAATAAAAGTCATGGTACCCCAAAATTAATAGTATTGTATCAATGCTATTTTCTTCTAACTCTAAGTTATTCAGAGAGATATCTATTCGTTTAGTATTCGCTAAACGCTCCCCGTCACCTAAACGTTCAGATAAACTTTTACCATAATATTTTAAAAAATGTTTATCATTATGGATAATAACTTTACCTTTAGAACCCACAACCCCAGAGAGTATTTCTGAGTAATAACCGCTACCTGCCAATACATCAAGAACAACAGTTTCAGGGGTAACATTAAAAAAAGTTAATATTTCTGTAGGCTTCCTATGCTCGTCTTTAAGATAATCAGGCTTAGTTCTTTTATCATCATTAAGTACAGCTTCAATTGTCTGCATAGACAGAATATTCGCCTTTGTTTCTGTTTTAATTCCTACGTTTAGATCATTGTTATTTTCAAGAGCACTTGTATTCAAGCTAACAAACAGTAGATAAATAGATATCAGCATCCAATTCTTCATTATAATTAATCCCTTTATTTAAAATTGATTGATTTTTAGTCTACTAATTCTTTCGTATATTGTAAAGGCGTGATTATTTCAATGAAATAAGAGACCTGTAATATTATATTTTATATAGCAAAGTCTTAAAAGCACGTTTAAAATTATGATGACTTAAAGCGCTTCTCCACCGTTAATAATCGACTATTAAATGGCAAGTGCTCTAACATTAAAGCCATTAGGATAAATGGCTTTAATGATTACTTAGTGGGCTAAGAAGATAAAGAAGAGCGTTTATTCGAGCTATTACTTAATAATGATTGTAGATAACTCTTCGCACTTAAACTGAACAAACCGCCAAGAAAGATTAAGATTAATCTTTCTAAAGTAGCAGATAAAAGTGAGATAAAATATTTTTTGGTTTATCTGTTAATAAATAAATTTAAACCTATTATAGTGTGTATATCATATGAGGCGTAACTTCAGGATGTAGCAACCATTGATAGTTAATCTAAAAAAAATCATTAGCCCTTTAATATTATTACTCTCTTTTGTATGTTCATTATCTGAAGCGCAATATAATGACAACTCCCCTCATGTAAATATTGTGACAGAGCACTTACCTCCTTTTCAAATATCCACACCGACTGAAATACAGGGTTTCGCAACACAAATTATTGTTACAGCATTCTCAAATACGCCGTATTCGTATGATATTAAAGTCTTCCCATGGTCTCGCTCTTACAATATGGCACTTAAAAAAGAAAACACGTGTATATATTCAATGGCTAGAACCTCTGAGAGAGAAGATAAGTTTATTTGGGTACATACGATTGCTAAACGAAATGCTTCCCTTATTGCTTTAAAAAGTCAGAATTTGACTATCACTTCGCTAGATGATGCGAAAAAATATAATACAGCAGTGATTCGTGATGATGTAACACACCAATTTTTATTGAGTGAAGGGTTTCAAGAAGGAGTTAATTTATATGTACTTAATGATACTTTTTCTTTGTTTAAATTGTTATCTCTGCGCAAAGGTATACATTTTATCTTAGTGGATGCTAATACCGTTGAACCTCGCTCACAATATGACAAACTTGATCCTCATTCATTTGAAAACGTTTTCCAGATAAATGAACAACCATTAGATTATTATTTAGCATGTAATAAAAAAACATCGCCTGAAATAATTAAAACAATACGACAATCAATTACTGACATGAAAAAAAATGGGAAAATAGACAAAATAATAAACAAATGGCAATACCCACAATAAAAGTCAGTTATTAGGAATCTACTCGTGTAATGTTGTTCTTCAGCCATGTCCGCTCTAGATCAAAACATTCAAAAAAAATTCAGAATAAATCTCTAAATGCCAACTTCCGCATTGTGCGCTAAGCGGAAGTTAGCTTCAAAATATTTGCGATATATTTTCTAATGAATTGACTGTGTCATATTACTGAGAAGTCTTAGTAATAATCTAAAAACACCCAGATGATATCCTAATCCATTGATTTTATGTGTAATAACCTCGAATTTTATATTGGATATTACTGCGAAGTCTCAGTAATATCCAAGTTCTGACAAAAATACAAAATTTGTATTTCCTAAAGCTATGAAATTATGGGATATTAATGTCAATTAAATAATATTTATGGGACGGACATTACTGAGAAGTCTCCATAATAAACTGTTATATACCTAAGGTAACTTATGAGTTCAGGTGTCCAATTAACAGGAGCTGAGTTGCTTGAGCTTTATGGATTTATGGAAAAAGCTAACGAGCTATTTCATCAACCAATGAACTACTCTGATTCTGATAAAGTCGAAAAATTCGGGCAGGAAAATTACCCGTTAATCCGAAAGTATTATTACGATGTTTTATGGGATAAATTACCGGATAAAGTAAAAGAAAACATACTTAACGAGTAAACGGTATATAACAAGACGTTCAAACGGACAAAAAACAGTTGGCTGTTTCACTCCGTTCACATTATAGCCAACAATTTTTTGCCGCTTAACGTGGCGTTATATTTTTAGGTGTGTATGGAAGCAATTGAAACTATTTTAGGGATCGGCTTAATCTTATTTCTTGGGTTTTGTGGCGTTTTCGCTCCGATGCTAATGCCTTTGTTTGTTAAGGTTGAATATAAAGATAAATTCCCTAATTATATGGACGCGATTCAGCCACCTTTTGTTTATCAGTCAAAGTGGTTTAAGCCCAAAGGTGTTTTTCTTCAACGGATGGCACTAATGATCTGGATTCCAGCAATACTTTTTGCAGTATATATGGGAGTTACTGGGCAAATAAAAATATAACAAGTCATTCAAGCAGGACAAAAAATAGTTGGTTTTTGCTCCTGCGTCGCTTATTTTAACCAACAATTTTTAGCCTCTTAATGAGGCGTTATCGATACAAAAACTAATCTGAATTCAATTCTAGCCAGCAAGTACTAATGTCCGCTGTGTGGCAAGAGCTGACATTAGATGAGGGCTGCTCTTTAGGTCAACTGCTCACTAAAAGTGATAATAAAACTGAATTAATTCAATTGATCATTTAAGTCGAGTCTGTAGCGTGAAGATAGACATGAGTATTTAATTACTCATCGGAGGAAAATAAAGTTATGGCATTTTAAACAATACTTGTAGTAGTCATTTAACTTGAGATTGACTATGGCACTTTAGTGATAACCACTCAAATATTTTTGCTATTAAACCCACATGTAAATTATTTGTAAATAAATTATTTACATGTGAAAATAGCCACTTAATATCGCTATTTTTCCTTCTGTAAGACAAGCCATCGCCCTGCATAATAAATGGAGTATCCTATGCAAATAAATAATAATTATCTCAAAACCTTACTATTAATTATCCCCCTTTTTCTAAGTGGATGTTCAGAAAGTCATGACGATAAAGACGTTGATGATTCTACAACAATGAATGTAGAAAATTATAGCGAATCTAACGAAGAGTCTAATGGCTACAACGATAACGACGAATATAATGGCAGAGAATTATACAAAGCTGGACTGATAAGTATTGATATTGCTATCACTCAGTTACGAAATGTAAATAAGGCTGTAGAAAGCGGACATGTAAAAACGACGAGTTCTTATGTACTAAATGCACACTACAAAAGAGAAGCATTAGTAGCTAATGATTTATCTGATCCTTTTTTCGATGTGCTTCCCGAAGATACTGAGAATGATGAAGATTTCAAACCCAATGCCTTTTCTGACGGTCCATATACTACTTACGACTTTAATGATAAGGATTTTCCAGCAGCAGAAATAACCGGTAGTGTAAATTATCTGTTAGATCATGAATACCTTACCCCAGACCACGTCGATACTATAAAACATACTAAATTTCACACAATGAAAGGTGATATTACTGATATCGAAATTGATAATATGAAATTATCAAAAATAGGTCTAGGTTATCAATTCGATTTAAAAATACACAAAGAACTGGCTGTTACTACAAAAGACACTCTGACGTATCACAAAGGCCCAGAGCAACAAATAAATGAAAGTGGTGATGATTTTGAACCACTTGAATTTATAATAATGCCATTAGCAGACAAGAAAGCTATCGATAGAAATTTCTATAGTGACATGGAAATACAATTTAATGTAAAGAAACGAGACATCGAATCTTATGAGCTTTTTCGTGACCACTTAAAAAATGACAAATACCCTTTTATAAAATATTGCATACCTAGTAAAGAAATAGCGACAAAAGATAAGCTGACTATTACCTGTGAGTATAAAGGTAATAATTGGCTACCATTAGACGGTAACATTTTTGTAGGAATGCCTGAAACCAGTATTGCTATTACGTTCACTATCGCCACAAAATAATTACTAACTTACCTTGTGAATAATGTTAGTAACATAAGAATATAAGAAGGGTATTTAATAGATACTCTCCTTATACAACAAACTCGCTTGGTGTTAACACAATTAGCTATATTAGCTCTCACCTGAGTTGACACTTTTAGTAAATCATTTGTGATTGAAGACGGCAGCCACAAAAGCCATCTTTGCTGACCTTATTGGATCGTTGACGGGTTACAAAATTTTTCTCAGGTGTAACTTAAATATTAGATTTTCTCATCTGCTGACGCATTTCTCATTATTTGTGACGATCCACATAACCACAATTGACCAATAATAATCTGAAAATACAAAAGTTGAGTAATTACTTTATTATTTACTTTACATTTATAGAGTCGTTACTCTATAATGTTTTTGTTCCCTTTTAGCGAACACCTGTTGTAATAATTTTATATTTTAGCTTCCCCAAGCTATCCGGCCGATGAACTAGTTTTCATCGGTTTTTTTATGCCTATAATTTAAGGTAAAATATAGTGAGTTCTTTTTTACAATAATTTCGATTTAAATGCGTCTTTGTATCGCCTCGATAAATTCAATATTTTTCCATTATTTAGTTTTACTTCACTATCTCCACTACTCAGCGGTGTAATTGAATCAATATTATTTAAGTTAACGGCATATGAACGATGAATACGGCAAAATCCTTGCTCTTCAATTTGAGATATTAATTGAGTCAATGTTGTTCTTGTTGGGTATATTCTTCCTTTACTGTGTAAATTAACGTAATTTCCTGATGATTCTAGCCACTCAATATCTTCCACTTTTACGATAAACTCTTTACCAAGTTTTTTAACTAATAAACGATCAAATCGTTGAGTAATATTTTCTTCACCTACGGCAATTGGGCTAGCTTCACCTTGAAGTCGACTCACAATAAAACCATAACCCTTGATAACAATTAGAATGGAAATAAAGTCCCATATGTCTTTACGGAGTTCATAAATAAACTCAATAAATATATTACCAAAATCATAATTAAGCGATTGAGTCCAATATATTATCTCTCGTATCGTAACCATCACACTGACATGAACAATAGAAAATATAATGGAACTAATAAAATACATGCCCAGTGAAAATGTTATTTTCGACCAATTGAAAGGATGTTTTTTAAGGAGCCACACACACGCAGGCAACAATAAAATAGTCGCTATCGCACTGCTGAATTCCCAAACGAAAGGTTCCCATAATTGAAAACTTGGCACACCAGAACGATTAGCTTCCATGATCACTGAAGTTGCCAAAATAACACTATTAATAAAAAGGTAGCCAAAGATGCCTAATACTTCATAGCAAAATTTGTATTTTTGAAAGTGGTGTAATTTATTCATCTTTATAAAGTAGCACAACAAGCATTAAAGCAAAAACATTTCACCCCTCTCAGCCACCGCTTATCCCTATGCATTGTTTATTAAGCCTTTTTGTCTTTTTATAAATAAAATCTCTGTCATTATCCCAATAACTTCTTCATTTATAAAGGTCAGAAAATGACGGTTCAATCGAATGATTTCTTAATAAAATATTTTATTCCTGTCCAAAAAGGAATGCCTGAAAGACGTTACGATTTAGACTGGTTACGCATTCTTGTTTTTGGCTTACTTATTTTTTATCACATTGGAATGTTGTATGTGGCGGATTGGGGCTTTCATTTCAAAAGTGTCTATCAGTCAGAAACACTAGCAAATTTTATGCTTATAGTTGAGCCTTGGCGCATGGCGTCTTTATGGATAATTTCGGGTATTGCCATTCGGTTTATTTTAGTAAAAGTGTCTTTGCTTCGTTATACCTTTGTTAGAAGCTTACGATTACTTTTACCCTTATTGTTTGGCGTTCTAGTGATTGTTCCACCACAACTCTATGTTGAAATGACGGCAAATGTCGCGTTAGATATGTCGTACTGGCAATTCTATTTAGCTATGTTTACTGATAACAATACGCTTTTCGTAAATTATCAGCCAGGTATTTGGCCGCACTGGGACGTTAATCACTTATGGTATTTACGCTCATTGTGGGAATACTCGTTGGCGATAATATTGCTACTGCCGTTGTTAAATTCTTCACTTATCACAAATACTAGCAACTGGCTGTTTAAGCAACATCTTGGCGTTATGTTATTAATATTAAGCGTGCCGATATTTATAATTCAAATAACGTGGGAGCAAGACACTAATCGTTACCCATTGGGTTTCACTTTTTTACTTTATGGCTATTTAATTGGTTGGCATGCTCATTTTTGGCAACAGTTAACAATTAATTTAAAACCGTTACTGCTTACTTTTGCGTTTTTAGTAATTGTCTTTATCAGTTTCTATAATACCGTTTGGTTAACGTTAAACGATTCGACTCCATCGTGGTTAATTATAATGGGCATGCTTATTTACAGTTTCGTGCGTGTTGCAGGAGTATTAACCGTATTGGCACTCGCTTATAGATATTTGAATAAAAAGTCACCCTCATTAAGCTATTTTAATGAGGCTGTGTATCCTTTTTATATTGTGCATCAAACCATTATTATTGTGCTTGCTTATAATTTAGCGCCTTTGGAGTTAGGGCCGATAATAGAGCCTTTAAGCGTTATTATCCTTACCGTTTTATTATGTTTTATTTGCTTTGAGATTATTCGGCGTTCCGATATTTTAAAACCACTATTTGGCGTTCGCATTAAGAAAAACCACAGTAAAACGATAAAAAATATGGGTTACATATTTGGATGTTTGCTTATTATTCCAATTGGATTAGAGATCATTTTTTAAAATAAATTAAAAATAAAATAATTAAATTGTAACCTTTCGCAAAGTCGTGCGTAATTATAACTATGAAAGGAAATAAATTTAATAAAATACTCGAACAGCATCAGCAGCGAATTTATTCGTTAGCTCTTTATATTTTACGCGACAAACACGAAGCGGAAGATATAACACAAGATGTTTTTACGCGTTTATGGAATAGCTTCGAACAAGTAGATATTGAAAAAATGTCGCCTTGGCTTTCAGCTGTAACTCGCAACGCTTGTATTGATAAGCTACGTAAGCGTAAAGAATTCAGCCAAGTTGAAGAAGAGTATCAAGTCACTAAAACTCATGAAGAACCCGCAGGGAATTTACAACACCAACAATTAAGTCGTTGGTTAAGCCACGCAATTTCTTGTTTAAAAGAACCTTATAGCTCGTTGATTATGTTATGTGATGTGCAGCAAAACAGCCAAAGTATTGCGGCTCAGTCACTTAACTTAACCACCAGCCAAGTAAAAGTCTATTTGCATCGTGCACGACGTGAATTGCGAAATAACTTAAAGGGGTATACCCATGAATAATAAAGAATCATGGCAGAAACCATTAGATAACTTTTTAGCGAACAATGACATTTCAGCTGACACTCGCGTGCTAGCAAGAGCATTGTCCGAGCACAGCGAATTAAATAGCGAACAACTCAGTAATCAACAAATTGCTGAGTTAGAAAAAGCCTTACATATTGAACAACACTTAAATGACATAGGTTTACAACCTTTATCAACAGATCTTAAAAACAAGTTACAAGGCATTGGCAAAACGAAAACAACCAGTAACGTTGTGTTTGGTTACTTTACACCTAGCTGGGAAAAACTCAGTGCACTAGCCGCAACCGTTACCGCTGTTGCTTTACTTAACACCAATATGCTAAGTGAGCCTAAAAATGAACAACCTTCACTCGCAGAAATACAGCATGCTCAGCAAGAGTTAGCCATCGCTTTAGAATATATTTCGTTTGCTAAAGAGGTATCAACAGAGCAAATAAAACAGGCATTAGACGAAAATATACAACAACCATTGAATCAGGGGTTATTTAAACCACTTAATCATTTTAAGGAAACATCATGAAAAAAATATTATCCGCCGTCATTTTCTTTAGTTCGTCATTGTTTATTAGCAGCTTAGCTTTTGCTAATGATATTACCCAAGAGCGTGGTTATGTTGATTTCGCCAGCCTCGATTCTGCTTATGGCGAACCTAAGGTGATGGTTAATTTAAATAAAACCATGCTGGGCTTTATTAGCAAAATTAATATGTCTGACCCAGAAGCGTCTGAGTTAATCAAGAAATTGAAAGCCGTGCGTGTACAAATCTACAATATGACAGACAACGACCAACCCGCATTAGACTTAATCGCTAAAGTCAGTAAAGACATTCAAAACAAAAATTGGCTCCCCATTGTTTCAGTGAACGAAAAAGGTGAAAAAGTACGAATATTCACTAAAATTACTGATGATGTTATGGACGGCTTAATGGTGATGGTTGTAAATAACAGTGATTCACGAGAAGCAAGAGAAGCGGTATTTATTAATATTGTTGGCGAAATAGACCCGGCGCAAATTAATAAAGTAACCAAATCACTTAACATCGATATTGACTTAAAATAGCGAGCACCCCATGAAACTATCTACTATTTTATTAAGAAAGGTCACATTAATATTAGCCATTACCACTAGCTTATTATTAACGGGCTGTGGCATTACGGCAGGAGGCCTACATAGCCATGCGGGCTATGCAGATATTGAATCACCTTATTGGTGGCAAGCCGACAGCGAATTAAATTTGTCTTTAGGACCCTTAGCTATCGGTACCGCTCGTTGGGTTATTGATGCCGATAAAGATCCTGAAATTGATGCTTTGCTCAATGACGTAGACGGTGTTCGTATTAGTGTTTATAAAGTTGAAGAAAATAGTCAGCTCTTTATAGAGAATTTTGATGAGACACAAGCCAATTTACGTGCAGACGGTTGGCAACCTATTGCTCGCGTTAAAGGCGATGAGCAAGGTGATTATTCACTTATGTTTATTAAGTCAAATGGGGAAGTGATTGATGGTTTAGTTGTACTGTTACTTTCAGAAGATGAAGCTCTTTTTGTCAATATTATTGGTAACATTCATCCGAACTCTTTTGAACCGATTATGGAGCAAGTTTATAAAAAAACCAACTCCACAAAGACCTCTGAAGAAGTCGCAGTAGAAAAAATATAATAATAACGCTGCCGATTAGGTCATAGATTAAAACTTAATCGGCAGATATTACTACTTCACTTATTTACGATTTACTTTGGCGCAGCCGCATTATATTTAGCCGCTTGTTTAGTTTGAGGTAAAGACGCTTTAATGAATTGACGAATATCATCATTAGACGCTTTTAAGTCTTCATAGCGAAGGTACATCATGTGACCACTACGGTAGCCTTTAAAAGACAAACGATCTTTCATTTTTCCACTTTGATCTAACTGCCACATCGTATACTTAGCATCAAAATAATTAGTCGCACCATCGTAGTAGCCTGACTGTATCATGACATTTAAATAAGGGTTCTGTGCCATCGCTAAACGCAAGTTCTTACCAGTATTATTATTGCTGCGATCCCAAGGATGTACATCACCAAACATATTATATTTAATGTCTGTTTTATAGTTTAATTCTTCACGTAAATAGTAATTAATGGCTGGCGTGAAACTGTGTAACCATGATGTTAGCTCTGCATTATAATCAGGTCGTGAACCCGTTACTTTTTCATCAATACCTAAATAGCGAGAATCTAAACGTCCTATTGTTTGCTCGCGGTCACGTAATAATTCTTTCCAAAAATATGAAGCGCTAATATCTAAATTACTGCGTAATACTTCAGTGACCGAAAGCCCTGAGTAGTATGCCACTTTTTCTGCAATCGCCTGTTTTTCTTGTTGGCTAATAAAGCCACCTTTAGCAAGTGCGGGTATGTATTGATCGATAGTGAACTTTTCAACTTCTGGTAGAATATCCAGTAAATCTTTTTGTTGTAATTCACTCTTTAACGCTTTGTGATACCAAGCCGCCGCCGCAAAATAAGGTAGGCGATTTGCCGCTTTTACTGGACCGTCACGCTTAATACCAATATCAGTAGGTGACACCAAAATAACGCCATTTAAATACATCCACTGTCGTGATTGTAGCTCTAACGCTAAGCCTGAAACCCGCGTTGTGCCATAACTTTCTCCGATTAAATATTTTGGTGAACGCCAGCGGTCGTTTCGGGTCACAAAAGTATTTACCCAATCAGCTAAGTATTTAATGTCGGCATTAACACCAAAAAACATCGACTTTTGCTGGTCTTTTGAAGGCATTTTACCCTCTTTGTCAGGTAAAACTCGTGAATAGCCGGTATTTACCGGATTAACAAAAACAATGTCGGCAACATCTAAAATTGAATAGTCATTGCTCTTAACACCGTAAGGCTGCAATGGATATCCTTCGTCATCAACATTTAAAACACGTGGTCCGGTGTAGGCAACATGCATCCAAACCGATGCTGAACCGGGGCCACCGTTAAAAGAAATGAGTAAAGGTCGTGCGCTTTTATTCTTAACATCGCTGCGTTGGTAATAGGTATAAAATAAACTAGCAGTTGGGTTACCTTCACTGTCCCAAACAGGCTGAGTACCAGTAGTGGCGGTGTAGTCGAATTTTTTACCATTAACCTTGGTACTATGTTTTGTGGTTGAGCTTTCGTCGATAGATAATTTTCGTGTATTGTCGCTCGTACTATCAGCATTGACTAACGGTGAGAATATGAGCAATAAGGCCAATACGTTGACTAAATAGAGTGCTTTCACTTTAAGGTCCTGTGTAGTAGATTTTTATTAAGATACTCATACTGTAAAACAGAAAAGATGTTACCGCTGAAATAAAAGTTTAAATAGCCTTTTTCAGCGATAAACACCTGTTGTAACTAAATTTACCCTAGGTATTTAGTGTTAAGTAAACCACGATCAGCTTTTGTCCTGTAATCGTCATTTCCCCTGTTTTAAGGGTATTCAATTTCAATAAATGCCCTGCCTTTATTATTTGGTGGTTTTGGTATGACGTTAACTGAAATGCACCCGACAAACTGTAAACAAAGCATAAGTCTGCAGCTTTAAGTTCAACTGTTTGTCGAGCTAGCAAGGTTTCCACAACGGCCGAGCACTTTTCTTTATCTGTAATAATATTAAAGTCGGTAATTTCGCCAGCCGGTAAATTTCCAACGGTTCGACAACCCCCATCAAAATTGGCGACATCGAGGATATTATCCAGCTGATCAATTTTACGGTTATCGTGCTGTAAATTAATGCCATTACCTTCAATAAGAATAAGGTTACGCTGATAACCTGAAAAGTCTGAAAAAACACCGTCTTCAACAACCGTTGCCATACTTAAGCGCCAGATGAAATCATCTAATTTACCGCCAGCGTTAATGGCTAATTCAATCGTTTCTCCTTGACCGTTTTTCCATGGAATAGTCTTGAATTGTTGCGGAGAAAGCACCGTGATCATTGCGATTTTTCCAGATGTTGTGCATGAAAACATAAGTGATTTTCAATAAAGCTCGCAATAAAAAAGTAGCTATGGTCATAACCTTGATGCTGGTTAAGTATCAGTGGATAGTTATTACTTAGCGCCGCTGAAATTAATGATTCGGGATGAAGTTGTTCTTTCAAAAAATCATCGTCTAAACCTTGGTCAACCAAGGCCGGTATATGGTGCGTACTTGCTTTCATTAAAAGACTAGCATCGTGTTGCTGCCATAACGTTTGATCACTGCCCAAATAAGCACTAAACGCTTTTTGTCCCCAGGCGCAATTTACTGGATTGGCAATAGGGCTAAAAGCTGATACTGAACAATATAAATCTGGGTTTTTAAGAGCGATGGTTAGTGCCCCATGCCCCCCCATTGAATGACCACTGATAGATTTTTTACTTGATACAGGGAAGTTAGCTTCAATTAATTTTGGCAATTCATCAACAATATAATCATACATTTGATAATGGCTAGACCACGGTTTTTCTGTTGCGTTAATATAAAACCCCGCACCTAGCCCTAAATCGTAAGCTTGATTTTCATCATCGGCAACATCATCGCCGCGCGGGCTGGTATCAGGACAAACAATGGCAATGCCAAGTATTGATGCCATGCGCTGACCACCTGCTTTTTGTACAAAATTTTCATCTGTACAGGTAAGTCCTGAAAGCCAATACAAAACCGGTACCGGTGAGCTCTTGCTTGCACATTCTGGTAAATAAATAGCAAAACGCATTTTACACTTCAAGCTTTCTGCATCATGTTGAAAGTGTGCTTGTACGCCAGCAAACATTTTATTACTGCTAATTTTTTCTAACATGATTTTCAACCTTTTAGGTGCTTATGAATGATTAAAATGAATAACACTACGAATACTCTTACCTTCGTGCATTAATTCAAAGGCTTCATTAATTTTTTCTAATGACATGGTATGGGTAATAAAATCGTTTAAAGCAAATTCACCCGCGAGATAACGTTCAACATACTCGGGTAACTCACTGCGACCTTTTACACCACCAAAGGCAGTACCACGCCATACCCGACCAGTAACCAACTGAAATGGTCGAGTTGAAATTTCTTGTCCTGCGCCAGCAACACCAATAATAATAGATTCGCCCCAACCTTTATGACAACACTCTAAGGCTGAGCGCATAACATTAACGTTACCGATACATTCAAAAGAATAGTCAACGCCACCATCGGTTAATTCAACAATAACGTCTTGAATGGGTTTGTCGTAATCTTTTGGGTTAATGCAATCAGTTGCGCCTAATTTTTTGGCTAATTCAAATTTACTTTCATTAATATCAATAGCAATAATACGGCTCGCTTTCGCCATAGCAGCGCCAATAACTGCTGAAAGCCCAATACCGCCTAAACCAAAAATAGCGACCGTATCGCCTACTTCTACTTTTGCAGTATTCATTACCGCGCCCATACCTGTTGTAACGCCACAGCCTAATAAACACACTTCTTCAAGTGGCGCTTTGGGGTTAACTTTTGCTAAAGATATTTCCGGTAAAACGGTATATTCAGAAAACGTTGAGCAACCCATATAGTGAAAAATAACGGTGCCGTTTAATGAAAATCGAGAAGTACCGTCAGGCATTAAACCTTTACCTTGGGTCTCGCGAATTTTTTGACAAAGATTCGTTTTACCTGATTTACAAAACTTACATTCGCCACATTCTGGCGTGTATAAAGGGATGACATGATCACCAACCGCAACGCTGGTTACTCCCTCGCCTATTTGTTCAACAATTCCGCCACCTTCATGACCTAAAATCACGGGAAATATTCCTTCTGGGTCTTCGCCTGAAAGTGTAAAAGCATCGGTATGACAAACGCCTGAAGCGATAATTTTAACGAGAACTTCACCTTTTTTAGGTAGCTCTACGTCGACTTCTTCAATGGTTAATGGCTGATTTGGCCCCCAAGCTATGGCGGCTTTAGATTTGATCGTGTTAGGTTTTTGCGTAGGTGCTGACATGTAAGTTGTCCTGATTGCTTTCTTTACAACAATGATAGTGGATAAATATCTGGAATAATAGCCTATTGAAATGCATAAAAGTCATTTTTTAAGCCTATTGATAGCTTGCCATACAACAATGAAAAATTTAGCCATTAACAATAGTAGTGTATTAACCTTTTTGGCAAAAAAAGCGGCCTCGCGTTAACGTTTAAAGGGAAGTACGCGTCGTATTCAAGAAAGGAAAGGGGATCAAAGTGCTGGCGTTGACATACGATATCAGGGGATTTTCTACAGATAATAGTAACAATCTTTATTGTTCAGTCATTAACGTATAAAAACTAGTGTAAGCGGTTAAAGTATTTACCGTTGGCTTTTAAGCTCATTGAACTTTAAAAGATAACTTGAAACAAGAAGCTTTTCATCAATAGCTAATAATAACTCTTCTGCTTGTTCTTTCTTCCCCATAATTAACTTTACTTCAGCTAAATATAATTGAGCATGAGCAGCCTTTACTAAATCAATAGCTATTTCTGCATACTTGATAGCCGAGGCATAATTTTTTTCGGCTAATGAATACTGCTGTGCCTCTTGCTGCACTTGCGCTAAATTAAAGTGTACAACCGCTATTTGTTGTTCATTGCCATATTTATAGCTCCAAGGAACAGCGGTATTCCAATGCTCTAAGGCTTCATCATCATACCCAAGCTTTTTCGCAACGTGTCCTAAATGACCGTATAGTTCCATCATAAAATGTGGATTATTACTGTGTTGATATTTATCTTTCAAGGCGTTAAGTGACGCGTAAGCTTCAGGTAATTCACCAATAAACATTTGTAAATTAGCTATTTCTATTAACTTAATAGGAGATGGATATGCCCCATTCATTATCGCTAACTGTGCTTTCGCTTTATAAATATAGCGCTTACCTTCTTTTAGATCTCCGCGACCAAGAAGAGATTTTGCATAATACATATAAAGAGTAACCTGAAAAGGAGTAGGTAAATCTTCATCGTTTATTAGGCGTTTGGTTTCTTTATATAGCTCGTCACTGTGTTGTAAAATAAATAGCGATGTGAGTTTAAACTGCATTAAGCGAAGCCAAAGACGACTTTTCTGTTGTACGCTTTTTAATTCAAAATCTACTTGTTCGAGACATTCTGCGGGAGAGCGCTGACATAGTTTGTCTATGCTTTCACTTTTAATCGCATAAACTTTAGTGACGGATAAGCATAGTACCAACAATAATATTGCCGTACGTTGCATTGAATAGCGCTTATGGGAAATATAAAATTGTTTTCTCATTGTTAAATATTGCCACGGATATTGTTAATTTCCAAGTAACTTAAGTGTTTATTAAAGATTATTGAACAAAAAATATCTTGGTGTTAAGCTCTCCCGCGAAAATTTAACCCTAACTTAACTTAAGGTTAACCCAAATAAAAAATAAAGGATTTATAATGTTTAAACACACAGCTCTTGCTCTCACCTTGTTATCTCTTTCTTTAACGGCTTCCGCTAATTGGCAAACAGGGGCAGGTTTTGCTAATTTTTCTGATAGCACTGACGGTGACGACCTTTCATTAAATATTATCTATGGTTCAGTTGCTTATAAAATTGAAAATTCAGGAAAAGATTACTTCTTTATGCCTGAATTTCGAATCGGGACGGGTATTGGTGATGACACGCTAACAGAAACTTGGAGTTACCAAGATGGGTACACAGGAAATTCTAGAGTGATCAGTAGTGATATAAAATTCGAAATAGAACGTTTTATTGCGTTATCTCTTCGTGGTCAATACGACTTCAGTAACGGTGCATACGTTTATGTTGTGCCTTCTTATGCAAATTTAAAGGGTAAAGTAAGCTACAGTGGCGAATCAGATTCCGATGATTCATGGGAGTTTGGTGTTGGCGCTGGTGTTGGTTACCAATTAAATAAAAAGATCAGTGTTGAAGCATCATATGAAAATTATGATGAGACTGACTTACTTTCTGTTGGTTTCAAATACGCATTTTAATTAAGTTTACTCTCTACTAATTAAAAAGGAGAACTCACCGTTCTCCTTTTTCAGTGTTAAATATTAGATTAAAAACTATAAAACTAACTACCTAGAACATTGAATGTCGAAATATAGAAGTTAGCATCAACGGTGATGCTTGGATTTTCCTCATCTATCTCAACAGCAGTCCAACGAGTTGTTGGCGACAACCAACGTTCTTTACCTGCAATAGTAACTCGAACTGGCATGTCAAAATCTTTAATAACATTGCCCCAACGAATTTTCATCACTTTATCTTTAACAAAATACTCAAAGGTTGGAATACGAATATCACGTAAATATTGGTCAAAAACCTGACTAAAGTCTATGCCAGATTGCGTGCTGATGTAGCTTTCAATATCTTGGGTAGTCACTGTTTGATGATAAAAAACGTTACCTAAACCTCGTAATATTTCACGCCATTTTTTATCATCGTTGATCACTTGGCGAATGGTATGCAACATATTGCCACCTTTATCATACATATCACCAGAACCACCACGATTGGCATTATATTCCCCAATAATTGGTGATTGATTACCAATGTTCAGCCGTTGACCACGAATATATTCAAAGGCTTGCGCTTGAGTAAAATGATATTCTAAGAATAGGCTTTCTGAATAGCTCGTAAAGCTCTCATGGATCCACATATCCGCCACATCTTTATTGGTAATATTATTGGCAAACCACTCGTGCCCTGATTCGTGCACAATAATAAAATCGAATAACAAGCCAGGGCCTGCACTGGAGCGATCACGCCCTAGATAGCCATTTTGATAACCGTTGCCATAAGTCACTGAACTTTGGTGTTCCATACCTAAATAAGGGGCTTCTACCAATTTATAACTGTCTTCATAAAATGGGTAAGGGCCGAACCAATGCTCAAAAGCTTCAATAGTGCGCTTGGCTTCTTTAAATTGCTTTTTAGCTTTGGCTAAGTTTTCACGTAAAACATAATAATCCATATCAAGCTGACCTTTTTCACCTTGATGCTTTTCACCAAAATGAACATAATCGCCAATATTAATATTTACGCCATAGTTATTGATTGGGTTAACAACCTGCCAATGATATGTTTTTGTTTTCGCTGCTTTATTATGTTCTGTTTTGATTAACCGCCCGTTAGAAACATCCATTAAATGTTCAGGCACTTCAACACTGATTAACACACCATTATCAGGTTCGTCACTAGGATGATCTTTATTTGGCCACCAAATACTCGACCCAATACCTTGATTAGAAGTTGCAATAAAATCAAGGCCATTACTGTCTTTTTCCCAAGTAATTCCGCCATCCCATGGGGCACGTTTTGCAGTAACGGGCTGTCCAGAGAAGTACATAGTTATCTTCTGCTCTGAGCCTATTTCTTGCTTACTGGCTGGGGTGATAAAATAAGAATAGCCATCTTGCTCTACTTTAAGCGCTTTACCATTTTGGTGCACTTTCTCAAGCTTCATTGGCGCTTGTAGCTCTATTTGTAAACGTTCTCCTTGAGCTAACACCATATAAGTCATGGTGTTTTTACCTGAAAAAAGCTTAGTTTCAGGGTCAACTTTTACATTAAGATGATAATGCGTTAGATCCCACCAGATTCTTTCTGGTGTTATTGAACCACGTAATTGTTCTTGATGCGTTATCTTGCCACTTTCTTGTTGCCAATTACTCGCACTAACATGCCCAGCAAAAACCATAGCGCAAACTAAGCTGGCAAGTGAAATCGTTATCCGTTTTTTTATCATTGTGATTGTCCTAACACTCTCTTTTATACAATATACTAGCATTGTGTAATATAAATTGTGAACCCTAAAAAGGGTAAGAACTATTAACGGCTCACATCGTTATCTAAAAATTAATTATAACCAAATACAACATTAAGATTGCGTATTTTGAAACTAATACGATAGAATCACCACAATTACTTGTCGGAGTGCTGAGATTATTTCTAAAAGAAATATTCAAAGCTGAGATCGCGAAAGCGGGATCCGTAGAACCTGATCAGATTAATATCTGCGTAAGGGAACAAGGTAAAATATAGCGGTTAAAGCATTAATACCTAAACCGTTTTATTTTTTCCTCACTCTACACTTCGTCTTTTTTTTACTGCATTTATAACAAAATGTAACTTATTAAAAGGCAGCATAATGACCAAACCAGCTAACAAAATCACTCGCAGAGAACGTCGCGAGCAAGCTGAAGCTTTTTTAAAAAACGTTTCAGATCAGTCATTCCCTAATTCTAAAAAAGTCTATGTAAAAGGTAAAATTCACGATATCAAGGTGGGTATGCGCGAAATCACCTTGTCTGATACTTTATTGGCCGGTAATAAAGACCAGCCGACTTATGAAAAGAATGAACCACTTTGTGTATATGACACCTCTGGATTTTATACCGATGAAAACGTTGAGGTAGATGTTCACAAAGGTATTCCTCGCCTGCGTGAAAGCTGGATTGATAATCGTGGTGATGTTGAATTCTTAACAGCAAACAGTTCTACCTATGCACAGCAACGTTTAACTGATGATGGTGTTGACGCTATTCGTTTTGAACATTTACCTAAAATGCGTGTAGCGAAAAAAGGTAAAAATGTTACCCAAATGCACTATGCTCGCCAAGGAATTATCACGCCAGAAATGGAATATATTGCAATACGTGAAAACTTGAAACGAGAAGAAGTTAAAGACAAGACATTGTTGTTGTTGCAGCATAAAGGTCAGTCTTTTGGTGCCAGTATTCCTGAACAAATCACCCCTGAATTTGTCCGTGAAGAAGTAGCGCGTGGTCGTGCAATTATCCCGGTAAACATCAACCATCCAGAATGTGAGCCGATGATTATTGGCCGTAATTTTTTAATTAAAGTTAACGCGAATATCGGTAATTCTGCGGTCACCTCTTCTATTGAAGAAGAAGTAGAAAAACTGGTTTGGTCAACCAAATGGGGCGCAGACACCGTAATGGATTTATCAACGGGTAGAAATATTCATGAAACCCGTGAATGGATCATGCGTAACTCGCCCGTACCGATTGGCACTGTACCTATCTATCAGGCACTAGAAAAAGTAAATGGTGTCGCTGAAGACTTAACTTGGGAAATCTTCCGCGATACCCTTATCGAACAGGCTGAGCAAGGTGTTGATTACTTTACTATTCATGCTGGCGTATTATTACGTTATGTACCCATGACGGCTAAACGCGTGACAGGTATCGTCTCGCGTGGTGGTTCAATTATGGCGAAATGGTGTTTAGCACACCACAAAGAAAATTTTCTCTATACCCATTTTGAAGATATCTGTGAAATTTTAAAGCAGTACGATGTTTCGTTTTCATTAGGTGATGGTTTACGCCCGGGTTCAGTAGCTGATGCTAACGATGAAGCACAATTTGCAGAATTACATACCTTAGGCGAATTAACCAAAATTGCTTGGCAGCACGATGTTCAAACCATTATTGAAGGCCCTGGTCATGTACCCCTTCATATGATTAAAGCGAACATGGAAGAACAACTTAAACATTGTGGTGAAGCTCCTTTCTATACATTAGGACCATTAACCACCGATATTGCTCCCGGTTATGACCACATTACCTCAGGTATTGGCGCTGCTAATATTGGTTGGTATGGCTGCGCTATGCTTTGTTATGTAACGCCCAAAGAACATTTAGGCTTACCCAATAAAGAAGACGTAAAAGAAGGTTTAATGACCTATAAAATTGCTGCCCATGCCGGTGATTTAGCAAAAGGGCATCCGGGTGCACAAATACGTGATAACGCGATGAGCAAAGCACGCTTTGAGTTTCGCTGGTATGATCAATTCAACATTGGTTTAGACCCAGAAAGAGCTAAAGCTTACCATGATGAAACTTTGCCACAAGAGTCTGGCAAAGTGGCTCATTTTTGCTCAATGTGTGGCCCAAAATTCTGTTCAATGAAAATTTCTCAAGAAGTACGCGATTATGCCGCGGGTCTTGAAGCCAGCAATAAAATAGAAATACAGCTGCTTGACGAAGTCATTGTCTTAGATGCGACGCCAGAGAATATAGAACAAGGTATGGCAGAAAAGTCTGCTGAGTTTAAAGCCACGGGTAGTGAAATTTATCATCAGGCGAAGTAGTGAACGATGACTCTTTTTGATAAAAAAGTGCCGCCTCTTCAAACCTCCACCAATATTGTCGTTATTGGCGCGGGGTTAGTGGGTCGCTTAATCGCATTATCTTTGGTTAATCAGGGGCATGATGTGACCTTGATTGATAAAGATAACAAAGATGGTCGCCAAAGTGCCGCTTATGCGGCAGCAGGCTTATTAACCCCCTTGGGTGAAGCCATGCATAGCGAGCCTAATATTGTTAAAATGGGCTTTGAGTCGTTAAAGCTTTGGCCTGAAATTTTGGCTGAATTAGACGCTTATACCTATTTTCAACAAGCGGGGGCGTTAATGGTTAGCCATGAGCAAGACCAAGGTGACTACCTTCGTTTTGTGCGTTATATCAAAAATAATTATCCACAACATCCACTACTACAGCTTAATCGCCAGCAGATAATTGAGCTTGAGCCCGAACTAGGACGTAGTTTTAATCAAGGCGTATTTTTACCTGAAGAAGGACAAATTGGTAATCGTAAATTGCTGATTGCCCTCCAACAACAGTTAGATAAAAGTCAGCTTACTTGGTTAGAAAATGCTCCTGTGGTTAAAGTTGAACAGCAAGCTTCTCACTGCTTAGTAACCTACCTTGATAGCGGTCAAGAGAGTGGAACAAAAAAGGTATTGGCTTGTGATTTGGCGATTGACTGCCGTGGTATTGGTGCTCGTAGCAACGAAAGCAATGCAGAGGCGGCACCCTTAAGAGATTTACGGGGTGTACGTGGTGAATTATTTCAGCTATTTGCGCCAGACGTTCACTTAACAAGACCTATTCGGTTAATGCACCCTCGATATCAATTATATATTGCCCCTAAAACCAAAGGTTTTTATGTGGTGGGGGCAACCGAAATTGAAAGTGAAAACTGTGGACCTATGACCGTGCGCTCTTCAATGGAACTGCTCAGCGCTGCTTATAGCGTTCATCCCGGTTTTGCCGAAGCGAGTATTCGTCAACAACTAAGCCAGCTAAGGCCTGCATTTAGTGATAACCAACCTAAAATATCTGTGCATCAACGCCTTATTCAAGTTAATGGCTTATTTCGTCACGGCTTCCTTATCGCGCCCGTCGTGTTAAAACAGTTAATATTTGCGGTTGATCATTTTCTAGAAAAAAACAACATACAACAATCTCCTTATAATAAATTGTTACCCATAACTAAAGAACAATAAATAAAGAGTAAAGCGGCTAAAATGAAATTTTTTATAAACGGACAAGCGATTACGATAGCAACCGAAAGCGCTAATATAATAATCGCATTACAGCACTATTTAACGCCTGAGCAACACCAACAAAGCTTCGCGGTTGCGCTTAATGGTAACTTTATTGGCAAAACAGATTATCAGTATACTCATGTTAATCAGGGAGATAGTATTGATTTACTCTTTCCTATTCAGGGAGGTTAATGATGAAACTTTCACAAGAACTCATTATTTACGGACAACCTGTTCAGAGCAGGTTATTGATTGGTAGTGCACTTTACCCTTCACCTGAGATCATGAAACAAGCCATTTTAGCCAGCGGGTCAAAGATTGTTACCCTTTCATTAAAACGGCAGAACCCCGCGGAACAATCGGGCGCAAAAATTTGGCAATATATTCAAGACATCGTAAAAGAAACCCAAGGTTTTTTATTACCGAATACCGCGGGCTGTAAAACCGCAAAAGAAGCGGTAACACTCGCGAAAATGAGTCGAGAAATTTTTCAAACCGATTGGATTAAATTAGAGGTCATCGGTGACGACTATAATTTACAGCCAGATCCCATAGAGCTACTAACCGCAACTGAACAGCTCTTAAATGACGGATTTAAAGTGCTACCTTATTGCACCGATGATTTAGTTATTTGCCAGCGATTATATGATTTAGGTTGTCAGGTGATCATGCCTTGGGCATCGCCAATAGGTACCGGTAAAGGCTTGATGAACCCGTATAATTTGGAAACAATCCGCTTGCGTTTACCGAACGCTACGCTCATTTTAGATGCCGGTATTGGTAAACCTTCTGATGCTTGTTTAGCCATGGAAATGGGCTACGACGGTGTATTGTTAAACTCAGCAGTCGCGTTAGCTGATAACCCTGTACTCATGGCAAAAGCCTTCGCACAAGCCGTTACTGCTGGTGAGCAAGGTTATATTGCGGGCATTATGCAGCAACGACAAACTGCTCATCCAAGTACGCCAACATTAGAAACGCCTTTTTGGCATCAACAAGGGTAATTTTATGTCGACAAGTATGAGCAAAAAACCAACCATCTGGACAATTTCAGGCAGCGATTGCTCAGGTGGCGCAGGTATTGCCGCCGATATAAAAACAGGTCATGCTTTAGGGGTTGAAGTTTGTCATTTGATCACCGCTAATACCGTACAAAATTCTGAACAATTATTATCAGTAAACCCCACTGAAATAAATATTCTTCAACAACAGGTTAATATACTCATTGATGACAAACCGCCCAGCGTTATTAAAATAGGTTTAATAGCCAATAGTGCACAAGTTAAGTGGCTTACAACTACCCTAGCTTTGATTAAAACTAAAGTGCCAACCTTACAAGTGGTATTTGACCCCGTTGGACAAGCCACTGTTGGCGGTGCTTTATCTACATTACAGCGTGAAGACTTAACCGATTTACTCATGCTTGTTGATGTGATCACCCCTAATATAAACGAAGCTCAACAATTGACAAATCAGACATCTTTTACCCCTGATATATTGACGAAAAAAATAGCTGAATTAGGTGTAAATAGCGTAATAATAAAGGGCGGACATACTGAGTCTTTAACAGGAATTAACCCAGACATTAGTCGCGATTATTGCTTACATCATATTGAAGAGGTTCCAATAAGTTATCAACTCACGTCAGCCAAAATAAATACCCATTACAGCCATGGCGGTGGCTGCTCTTTTGCCAGCGCCTTAGCGGTTTTTCTAGCACAAGGCTATTTGTTACGTGATGCTTTTACGTTAACCAAAGCTTTTATCAATCAAGGTTTTGCTCAATCAGTGATCAATGAAATCAATAAGCCAAATTATTATGGCGCATTTGAGCAAACGCATTGGCCAGATAACGCAATTAACTTCCCAACGGTTACTTCTGATTTAGCGCAAGTACATCAAGCGTTACCAGCTTTTCTTTCATTAAAACTACAAGAAAAAAACCTTGGACTTTATCCGGTTGTTAATTCTATTTATTGGTTAAAACGATTATTACCTTTGGGTTTAGAAATTATACAGCTGCGCTTAAAAGATAAAACGGGGCAAGAACTTGAACAGATTATTATTGAAGCGCTAGCACTGAGTAAACAATATAAAACACGTTTGTTTATCAATGATTACTGGCAACTAGCCATCAAGCATGGTGCTTACGGTGTACATATTGGGCAAGAAGACTTGCAAAACGCTGATTTAAAAGCCATTCAAAAAGCAGGCTTGCGTTTAGGTATTAGTACACATGGTTGTTACGAGTTTTTATTAGCGCAACAACTAAAACCGTCCTATTTAGCGATTGGTGCTATATTTTCAACAAAAACCAAGAATATGACAGGACAAATACAAGGGGTCGAAAACTTAAAGTGTATACTACAATTAGCCACTGATATTCCCGTGGTGGCGATTGGTGGTATTAATCATCAACACGCAGAACAAGTTTGGCAAACAGGCGTTGACGGTATTGCTGTCGTTACCGCAATTACTGAAAGTGAAAATGCTGAAATTGCAGTTAAACAATTTCAGCATTTTATGCCGTTTCGTTAATCCGTTTAAAGCTAAACAGATACCGATGTAGGTAGCGGTTTTTCTAATAATAACGGTTGACGCTTCATATAAGTAATAGAGCGCCATAGCCATTCTAGTGGGCCAAATCTAAAGAACTTCAACCAGAAGCTACAAAAGATAACTTGAGCGAAAATAACTGCAACAACAATCAA
The DNA here is from genome assembly GCF_014076955.1 of Colwellia sp. Bg11-12. Taxonomy (NCBI): domain Bacteria; kingdom Pseudomonadati; phylum Pseudomonadota; class Gammaproteobacteria; order Alteromonadales; family Colwelliaceae; genus Colwellia; species Colwellia sp. Bg11-12. The sequence continues at coordinate 205,406 of NZ_JACGUZ010000059.1, read as the reverse complement.
CATTTGCTGTCCGCGCGCTATTTGGCCAAACATACCGCCGGCATAGCCATAAAAGATGCTGGTTAAAATAATTGAATGCGTGATGTAATTGGTTAATGCCATTTTTCCTAGTGGCGCTAACCAAGAAAAGCACTTTATAAACCAAGCTTTACTAGCGAGTTTTACAAACATGCCAATATAGCCTGCACATAAAACAAATTGCCCGTAGTAAAAAATCGTTTGTCCTCCCGCTTGAATTTCAATCGCTGTTTTTGTTACAGGGTGTAAGCTAATAAAAGTTCCCGCAATACTTAATAAAAGCCCAATACTTAAGCCACCCCAGCACATAACACTAAAGAAACTTTCATGTTGCTCAGGATTTTTCATTCTACCACTGGCCACTAACCAATAGCCGACCATAAAAAGGGGTAAGCAGACAAAAAAGGCAAACATAGGCGTATTACCTAAAGCTTTGAGGGCGCTTTGTGCTCGATATTTAGTAGCTTCAATGTAACTACCTTCAGTAAAGGCAATGGTTTCTTTGGCTAAGCGTTTTTCACGTTTAAGCTTACTTTCGACGCGTTGTTGAGCTTTATAAGCGATAAGCTCTTCATCACTCATACTGTCTTCATCTACTTCTTTTTCTTCGATAACATCTTCTTTAATACTTTCTTCATTGACAATTTCTTCCGACGAGATAGCGTCCTCTTCAACAAAATTTTTATCATCTACCGTTATATCATTAGGTTTATCTTTTTCTTGTTGCATCAATAAATCGACCTGTTGATTAATCGATATTTTTTGTTGCCACTCTTCAGTAATTACCGTGTTGTCTCGCGTCACACCAAAGTAAAGAGCACCAAACATTGAAACCACTAGCGGCAGAAGCAATAGGGAGAAACCCACTTTTGCAAATGTTTCTGGTTTATTAAATCGCGCTAATTTTTTGGTGCGTAAAAGTAAAACAAAACCTAATAAAAACAAACCTCCTACTGCGTAGTCGTGAATAATATCACCCCCCCATAGGAAGATGAGATGCGCTAATCCAAAGACGAACAATGCCAGCATTCTTCGAGTAAACCATGCGCCAAACTTACGTTCTGCTGCTTGTGCTCTGATAAGCATAATGGCAAAACCCATCCCAAAAAGTATAGAAAAAAGCTTGTAGAATTTACCTTCAACGAACACTTTAACTAACCAACTTGCCGCCCAATCAAATCTCGTTAAACTGTAATCGAAACTCATTAAGGCGCTAACGGGGCGATTAAACCATTCAATATTCATCATAATAATACCAATTAAGGCAAAACCACGAAGTAGGTCCATCACTTGAATGCGATCAGAGTTTATTAAAGGGGATAGCTGCTTATTTACAGGGGCGAGGTCATTTTCCATTGTGTTTTCACTTAATTATTATTATCAGTTAACATATTCAATTAATAGCATGAGTTATGCCAATTCGTTACCTATTGATCTGTAACGAATTGTGTGTAGCTTATGCAAATAGTGATTAATAATTCTATAAAAAGTATGCTTTTAGACCACATTTAGCGGATTCTCAAAAATAGAGAGCTGCTTCCTCCATTTATTGAGATAATTTAATTTTAGGCTGCCATGTCTGCCAATTTTCATCAACATTTGGAGCTAATTTGAATAATTGTCCTTGCTCTGCTGACTGAAAGGTTTTGTTTACGCCGACCTCTGGTGTCGCAAAAGCAATTCCGCCCGCGAGAAGTGTTTCTATAGATTCTGCATCTATATTGAGCCCCGAAAAAACACCTGCATCAATACGAACACCACTGGTATTCCAAAATTGGCTTTGTTTACTAACCAGCGGCATATAACGGTCAAAAATATTAATATAAATATTAACGGTATCAGCCGTAGGCGAGAGGTCAACACCAATCACCTTCCCGACTTTTACTTGCCGATACAAAACAGGGTTTCCCGTTCTAACTGATCCGAGGCTTTTTGCGCTTAACGCAAGGTTCAAACCTGATGGGAGCGAGGTCATTACCGGCATAATAGATTTCGCATTAAAGCGATGTGCTGGCTTGCCTTTACCGGGCATTAAACCAATAAAACCACCTTCAAGAATAGCACCAACATTGACCGACCCCACCAAGGCAAGCTCAGGTTTAGCAAACCAAAACTTAGTCCCTTCTACCGCAAATTTTCGACCGTTGTCATTTAAAAAAGCATACACAGTTGCGCCACCCCCTTGCTCGTCAAATTTAACCCGAGAGACTAGGCCAACCTGATGGTCTTGATATTTTATCTTTAAATTGTTTTTAAGGTCTGAAATTTCACTAAAATGGATTTCTATAGCCACACCTGCTAATTCAGCATGCTCAATGTTATCAAATAAGGTGAACTTTTCTCCTTCGTCGACCGTGTCTTGCTGAGTGTCAATTTCTGGGTTTAAAAAACTAATTCCCCCTTTTAATAAGGCATCAGCAGATTCTGTTTTAAGTATAAAATTACCTAATCCGCCACTTATTGTTACACCACTAGCGTTATAAAATCGGGTGAAATTAGTGATTAAATGCTGGTATTGTTCATCAACAGTAATATTTATTGCTACATTTTTCCCTGTTGCATCAAGAGAAACATTGTCAACTTGCCCGACAGCAATGCCCCTAAAACTAATAGGACTGCCAGGGTTAACAACATTTCCTTGCTCTGATTGTAATGTCAGTTGCAGTCCTTTTGAGGATAAGTGTTTTGCTGGTGGTAAATCAGTAACAATAAAATCACTGGCTTTTTCACCTTCACCAACATTAACGCTAATGTATGCACCGCCGAATAAGGCTTCAGTATCTGTAATTCCTGATAGCGATAAATCTGCATTGACTCGCCAGAACTGACTATTTTCGCGAAGAATATATTCGTAATTGGGTAAGATGCCGACCTTTAACGTCGCTTTTTCTTTTTGCTGAATAACACGATGAACAGAACCAATTTCTTCACCACGAAACATAATACGCGTTTTCGTACTAAACCCTTGGGCATTTGCCGTATGAAGAGTAAAGACTGAACGTTGTTTCGCAACCTTAACATCAGAAAACAATTGAAAATTATCGCCATTTTTAGGTAATGACTTTTCAGATTCTTCACCAAGGTCAAAAGCAATACCACCAGCCAACATCGACTGAATTGATTGCGCTTTTAAATCAAAATTTTGCAAGCCACCTGAAATATGTAAACCACTAGCATTCCAAAAGTTGCTATCAATTGAAACAAAGTTTTTATATTGAGATTGAATGAAGATATGGACTAAAAATTCATTAGGACCAATATTTTCAATCGCTTGAACATCTCCAACAGTTTGCTGTTTATAATAAACATTCGAACTGGTGGTTAACGAGCCAACATCTTCAGCCTTTAAAACCAAGTGCAATCCTGGTTCACTATATGGGTATGCTGGTTCTTGATTATAAACATTAAATTTATTTACTGACTCGCCCTCAACTGAAGGTCGAAGCGCAATATGAGCGCCCAACATTAAAGTATGTAAATTAGTAACACCGCCTAAGTCGAGTTTAGGCGCTACAACAAAAAATTGAGATTCACTTGTCAGGTAAGGAATAATTCGAGGGTTGATTTTTGCACTAGCAACAATGATTCGTTCTTGGGGGTCAATACGTGTAAAGTCGATGATCTTTCCTAACGTTAAGCCTTCGTACATTATCGCCGCTCCGCGATCTATGCCGGAATCCCAATTTAACGTTAACTCGATTTGGTGACCCATTTCCGCTGTTTCAAAATCAGAATATAAAGTAAAATTTTGACCATTTTGAGCAGGTTCCATAATTGCTTCATAATCTGAACTACCAAACGCGATACCACCTGCAACTAAAGACGCTAATGAATCAGTACGTACTTTTATACCATTCGTTAATGAGCCAGAAACCGTAACGCCACTTGCATTCCAAAATCGAGAATTTTCTTTCACTAAATTAACGTATTCTGGCTCAATAAAAAGATTAATATTAATAAGGTCAGAATTCATTTCATAGTTAAAACCCGCCACATGACCCACGGTAATTTGTTTAAATAAAACGGGAGATTTTTTACCAATTGAACCAAGTGTTTTCGTTTTTAAGCTAATATGTAGACCCGGTGTTGATTGATCTAATACTGGCTCTTCACTCAAAGCAATAAAATGACTTTGCGCTTTGCCTTCTTCTTCAACGTCTGGCATGACGTTAATGTAACTCCCTGATAGGAGTGTATCTAGTCCAGTAACCCCTTGAAAAGAAACATCAGCAGTAACATACCAAAAGCGAGTTTTATCAGTAAGCATTTTTTTTGAGCTGGAAATCATTTCAATTTCCACAATAACACTTTGTAGATCTTCAGAAACGTCAACGTCGCTAACGATACCAGCCGTTAGCCCTTTATAGCGCACTTGAGTTTTACCCACAATAATACCACTGGCACTTTCAAACTGAACCGTAATAAAAGTCCCTCTATCAGAAACGGCTTTGACAATTAACCAAGCACCAAATAATAAAGCAATAATAGGGACTAGCCATACCGCAGATATCCCTTTGCGATTATTAATAATAGCTTTTGACTCGGCAAGAATAGTTTTATTTGTCATGAAGTTGAGTATCCGTATTTTGATATTTTTTTTGAGGGAATGACTGATTGTGATTATGTTTCTGGTGGTTGTCCCATAATAGTCGAGGGTCAAAGCTTTCTGCGGCAAAAATAGTAAAAACAACCATCAGGGCAAAATAGGTGATACCCATAGCAGGCTCAATACTGGTTATAAAACCTAAGTTAACTACTGCAGCCATAACAGCAACAACAAACACATCAAGCATTGACCATGGCCCTAAAAACTCAACAATATGGTATAACTTACCTTGTTGTTTTAAGGTTAATCTTGTGTTTCTTTTGGCGTTATACATCAAAGTAAATAGCCCAATAATTTTACATAATGGTACAACAAAGCTCGCAATAAAAATAATGAAAGCAACGGGCAGCATACCCATTTGAATGAAAATGGCGATACCTTCTAAAATCGTTGACGCATCAGGTTTGCCAAAGGTATAAAACACCATCATTGGGTAAATATTAGCAGGAATAAACATCACTAGCGCGGCAATGGTCCAAGCTAAAGTATATTCAAGGCTCTTAGGTTTGCGTGCAGAAAATACCGTTAAGCATCTTGAGCAAGTTTGTTTATCGGCTAACATAACATTTAGTTTGTGACACCTTGGACAACTCCCCAAACCTGCCGCAAGTGCTTTATTGCTCAAGTGATTTCTCCAATTCATCCCAAACGCTGTGCTGGTCCATCGTCACTGACACTAATGTTGAGCATAACAGTAAGAGTATTAAACTTAATAACCCACCATCAATGGTCATATCAGCCAGTGAAGAAAGTTTATACATAGAAACAATTACCCCGAGAAGAAACACATGGATCATCGTCCAAGTATCTAAAAGATGATAAGAGCGAAAAAAGACTAACAGAGAAGGTTTGATATAATTGAATTTTATACAAAATGAAATATATAACGCGGTCATTAGTCGCACGGCAGGAATAGCAACAGTAAACATAAAAACAGCAAAAGCGAGCACATAATTTCGACTATTTATTAAAAAGGTAATACAGTCGAGCAAAGAGGCATCGTTATAAAGGCCAGCAGCACCAATACCAATAATAGGTAATAAAGTCGCAGGAAAAAAAAGTAACAACCCCGCAACAGCTACCGCAGCTGTACGATTAATCGCATCTCTCTTTTTTGAGAACAACATCGCACCACAGCAACCGCATAACGCATTTTGTCCTTCCAATAATAACGGCATCGGCAATAATGAATCGCATTGATGACAGGCAATCATGTTGTTCACTACTGAATGATTTTTCACAAGAGAACTTGTTCCATCAAAATATTTGTCCTTACTTTAGAATCAATAGATTACGAATAACAGGGTGCATTTTAGTGTACGACATCAGTGGGTTTTAGCCAATAAAAAAGCAGCTCAAGTTAGCTGCTTTATGTTCAGGATGAACGGTATGTCATGATCACATGGATGTGAAAGAGTAACGATGTTCAGAGTATTATTTTGATAAGTTACTTTATCGTCGACATGTACTGCACTAAAGCGTCAATATCACTATCTTCTAATTTAACAGCTACATTACGCATCATAGCATTCCTGTCATTATAACGAGCGCCAGAACGAAAATTCTCAAGCTGAGATTTCAAGTACATAGCATGTTGTCCGGCAAGCGCAGGAAAACCAGCTTGTGACATGCCTTTTCCATCGGCGCCATGACAAGCGATACAAGCAGTAATACCGCGTTCAGCATCACCGCCAAAATATAATGCCTTACCCACTTCACTTGTTTCACCACCAGCAGACTTTAACGCTTGAGCACTATAATAAGCACCTAAATCAAGCATATCTTCGTTACTCAACGCCATACTCATACCACCCATAATAGCGTTAACACGACCATTTTTACCACCAGAGGTCATACCTTCTTTAAATTCAGCTAATTGTTTGGCTAAATAACTGGCGCTTTGCCCGGCGAGACTCGGGTACATTGGTACCAAGCTATTACCATCAACACCGTGGCATGCTGCACACATTGCAGATTTTGCCTTGCCGGCTTCAATATTGCCTTGAGCAGCATGGGAGATATTCAGTACACTTGTTCCTAATAAAACCAAGCTTAATAGTATTCTTTTCATCGATGAGCTCTCTGTATGTGGCTAATTAACTGCAACTACAAATGTATGGGCAAGGTGTTAACCTTAAGCATTGTAGTTTTTAATATAAGGCAGTTTACACGAATTTTCTCATTGTTAAATGTTACAGGCATAAAAAAGCAGCTTATTAAGCTGCTTTTTTTTCAATATTACCTTGGCACGACTTTATTTCAAAGAAGACATAAATTGCGCTAGTGCATCAATATCTTTTTGCTTCAAGCGTTTAGCTATGTTACGCATCATGCTATTACGGTCATTGTAACGTTCACCGGCTTTAAAACTGGTTAACTGAGCCGTTAAATATTCAACACTTTGGTTAGCAACTGCTGGGAAACCAGCTTTTGCGATACCCTTACCAGATACACCATGGCAAGCGATACAGGCGGTAATACCGCGTGCTACATCACCACCAAAGTATAATTTTCGCCCAAAAGCAGATTCCTTGCCATTACCTGGCGTAGGTTTTTGACTCGCAAAATAAGCACCTAGTTCAGCCATATCTTGTTCAGACAGCGCTGCTGCCATACCGGCCATAACCGCATTTTCTCGAGCACCTGATTTAAATTCTTTAAGTTGTTTCGCCGTGTACTCAGCATGTTGCCCCGCTAACTTAGGATACATTGGTACTACACTGTTACCACCTACACCGTGACAAGCAGAACAAACCGCTGATTTTGCCTTACCCGCAATCGCTTCTTCAGTAATAACAGCAACCGTAGCAACACGTTTTGCTACAACATGAGCAACGGCTTTTGTATCAGAAAAATATGCACCCATATCAGCGATATCTTCATCAGTCATTGCACCCGCAAATTGATTCATTGCATAGTTAATACGGGTTTTGTCTTTAAAAGCATGTAACTGCGTTTCAATGTACTGTGCATGTTGGTTTGCTAAATTTGGGTTGATTAATACTTTACTATTACCCTCTTTACCATGACAACCAATACAGCTAGCAATGTTACGCGACGGGTCACCTAGTTCGTAAAGGCTTTTACCTGCGATCGCATTAGCAACATAAGCAACTGGAGCCACTTCGGCAACACCAGCAACTGCATCTGTTTCAGCGCCATCTATAGAAGCGGTTGCACCACTTCTATCTAAACTTGAGAAATAAGCCGCTAAGTCGGCCATGTCTTGTTCAGATAAACCGGCAGACATCGACGCCATTGTAGCGTTAACACGTGTCCCACTTTTAAAAGCTTGTAGTTGAGTGGCAATATAATCAGCCTGCTGACCGGCTAAATTAGGGTACGTTTCAACTACACTAATCCCGTCAGCACCATGACAAGCTGCACACATAGCGGCTTTACTTTTACCTGCATCAGCGTTTCCAGCTGCTGCGAATGCGACATTAATACTCGTTACGGCAAGAATTAACGAAAAAATAATTTTATTCATTGAATGGCTCTCTGCTCTGCTACTTTTATTAAGTATTCACTAAAAAAACAAAAGGGTGGATATAAAAACTACCAACATTTTACACTAATATTGCCCCCGTGTAATAAGCACAGTAAAAATTAAGCTTAAAAAATGACACTTTTTACTGTTTCACGAGAAAAAAAAGATATAATGCTTTTTTTATTATCTATTGGACGCTATTTTGTCATCACCTGTTATTCATTTAAGTAAAGCCACTTTCACATTAAGTGCGCCGGATATTCGTCGCTTGCCTGAAGACAGCGGTATCGAAGTAGCCTTTGCCGGACGTTCAAACGCGGGTAAATCAAGCGCATTAAACACCTTAACAAATCAACGAGGTTTAGCCCGTGTCAGTAAAACACCGGGTCGTACGCAGTTAATAAACATTTTTGAAGTCGCTCCTAACAGACGTTTAGTTGATTTACCTGGCTATGGCTTCGCCAAAGTGCCGATTGAAATGAAAAAGAAATGGCAAAAAGCGTTAGGGGAATATCTAGAAAAACGTGATTGCTTAAAAGGTCTTGTTATTTTAATGGACATACGTCACCCATTAAAAGATTTGGATATGGATCTCATTCAATGGGCTGCTGACAGCGATTTGCCAATATTAGCGTTATTAACAAAATGCGATAAGCTTTCCCAGGGTAAAAGAAGTTCAGAAGTTTTGCAGGTAAAGAAAGCGTTAGCGCCGTTAAATGCTGATATTACTGTACAAGCTTTTTCATCTTTAAAATATACCGGTTTAGAAGCAGCAAACGACCTGATTTGTCAGTGGTTATCAGCTGATTTACCCACCGACCTACCCGAAAATGAAGTAGTATAATATCCCATTTAAAGCCAAGTGAGCTCATTGAAGTTAACTTGGCTTAACTTCTTCATTAAAATAAAAACAACAAGACAACATTCGTTTTTCAAACACTCGTCTTCATCAACTAAACATGCAAATTGATGCCAGTATCGAACCATGGCAATATAATGCTTTAAATTTACTCTTTCAAAAAGGCTCGTCAATTAATGGCTACCATTGCTGAACTCATCGCAACAGAACTTAACGTTAAAACCGCTCAAATAACTTCAGCAATTAGTTTGCTTGATGATGGTGCAACTGTACCTTTTATTGCCCGTTACCGAAAAGAGGTTACCCAAGGGTTAGACGATAATCATCTGCGCCATATTGATCAGCGTTTAAGCTATTTACGTGAACTTGAAGACCGTCGAAAAGTTATTATCACCAGTATTACGCAACAAGATAAATTAACGCCATCATTAGAAAAAGAATTACAACAAGCTGACAACAAAACCCGTTTAGAAGATTTATATTTACCCTTCAAACCCAAACGCCGCACTAAAGGTCAAATAGCGATAGAGGGCGGTTTAGAACCCCTTGCCAATAATCTTTATAACAACTGGACACTAACACCAGAAGTTGAAGCAAAGGCTTTTATCAATGATAATGCTGGGTTTAGCGATGAAAAATCAGTACTTGAGGGCGCAATTTACATCCTCATTGAACGTTTTGCTCAAGATGCCAATTTATTACAGAAATTGCGTAAACATTTATTAAAACAAGCGCATTTATCAAGCGTTGTTGCCAAAGGAAAACAGCAAGAAGGGGCAAAGTATCGCGACTATTTCGAGCACTCAGAATTATTAAAAAATGTTCCTTCACATCGCGCTTTGGCGATGCTTCGTGGTCGTAATGAAAAAATTCTACAACTCAGCATTAATGTAGACCCAACTCAAGAAGATAGTCATTACTCAAGTGCAGAACAAATTATTTGTGAACACTATAATTTACGCTTAACCGGACAAGCTGCCGCTGAATTTATGACTAAGGTCGTGCGTTGGGCATGGAAAATCAAATTAAGCCTGAGTTTAGAGACAGAGTTGCTAGGTAACTTGCGTGAACAAGCAGAAACTGGCGCAATAAAAGTTTTTGCCACTAATCTAAGTGATTTGTTAATGGCCGCTCCAGCTGGCGCAAAAACAACCTTAGGTTTAGACCCTGGTATGCGCACCGGTTGTAAAATTGCGATTGTTGATGCGACAGGTAAGTTATTACAAACCGCTACTATTTTCCCCCATGCACCACAAAATCATTGGGAGAAGTCATTACGAACGTTGGTGAGCTTATGTCAGCAACACAAAGTGGAATTACTGGCCATTGGTAATGGCACCGGTTCGCGTGAAAGTGACAAACTTGCGGCAGAGGTTATTCAAGCTTTAGAAAAAAATAAACCACAAAAAGTGATGGTCAGTGAAGCGGGTGCTTCTGTTTATTCTGCCTCAGAATTTGCAGCGAAAGAGTTTCCAGATTTAGATGTTTCTATTCGTGGGGCTGTTTCTATCGCACGACGATTACAAGACCCCTTAGCTGAATTAGTAAAAATTGACCCTAAAGCGATTGGTGTTGGTCAATATCAACATGACGTTAGTCAAAGCCAACTCAGTAAAACCCTCGACAATGTTATAGAAGATTGTGTAAATAATGTTGGTGTTGATTTAAACAGCGCTTCAGCCGCATTGTTAACTCGGGTTTCAGGTTTAAATAAAACCATGGCTGATAACGTAGTAGCCTACCGAGACGAGCATGGTCGCTTTAATGATCGAAAAGAACTCAAAAAAGTAGCGCGTTTGGGGCCGAAAGCCTTTGAACAAGCGGCAGGTTTTTTACGTATTGCGGGGGGTAAAAACCCACTCGACAATTCAGGGGTTCACCCTGAAAGCTATCCCGTGATTGAAAAAATCATCGCTCAACTTAAGAGTAATATTACTGATTTAATAGGCAACAGTGAGCAATTAAATCAAATTAATATCGCAGATCTCAATGATATCAATATTGGTGAGTTAACGTTTAAAGATATTGTTAGTGAACTAGAAAAACCCGGCCGTGACCCTCGCCCTGAGTTTAAAGCAGCACAATTTAAGGAAGGGGTGAATACGATTAACGACTTAACTGTCGGTATGATACTTGAAGGCGTTATTTCAAACGTTGCCAACTTTGGTGCTTTTGTCGATTTAGGTGTTCATCAAGATGGCTTAGTCCATATCTCATCACTCACTGATAAGTTTGTTAGCGACCCACGTGAAGTGGTTAAAGCAGGCGATATTGTTAAGGTAAAAGTGATGGAGGTTGATGCTGCAAGAAAACGTATTAGCTTATCAATGCGTTTAGATGAAACAGTTACCTCGAAGTCAGAGCAAAAAACTTCTGCCAATAAGCCTCATGAACGATCACAGAATACCGTTGCAAAAAATACCAAACCCAATCAGCAACGAAGTGCAAAACCACAACCGAAGACGAATGACAATGCGGCAATGGGTAATGCCTTTGCCGATGCTTTTGCTAAGTTAAAAAAGTAGTAGAAGGGTGATATTGGTACTGAAGTTATCCGTATCAACGACAAAACCCTGTAAAACTTCGTCATACTGAACTTGTTTCAGTATCTGTGCTTCTTGTCATATGCACAAACTAGATCCTGAAATAAATTCAGGATGACGGTTATTTATTCTAAAGACTTCGTCATGCTGAACTTGTTTTTGTATTAGGGTGACGTCCTGTACATATGCGTTCTTTGCCATCCATGGCACCACGACATACCGTTCATCCTGAACATAAAAAAGGGGAAGCAAAAGCTTCCCCAAACAACCTCAGAATAGGAGGTCAACTAACGCAAGAACGTGTGAATTTCTTTTGTCTGTATGTCGATTTATGACCTATAAAACATATTTTGCTGAAAATTGTAGGTAATCGGAGTCAACATTTTTATCTTCCATTTCAAAGTTACCCACTTCAACACCAAATGATAATTGCTTGGTCACATTTTTGAATAAATTTACGCCCCAATGGGTACGGTCATAATCAGCGACATCCGTGGTTGTATTGCCATAAAATGCTGTGCTTCGTAACCCTTCAGACCAAAAGTGACGATAAGCAACACTAATTGACGTTGTTTCTTCAACTTCTTCACCAATTAAATCTTTTGAAGCCGTAACGCCGATATAACGACCAACTTCACCACCATGGAATTGAAAGCGAAAATCATCTTTGCCAAATGTATTTATACGGCCAGAAATACCATAGCCCAATGCTGACTCTTCGTTACCACCAACGGTTTGTAATTGCTTGGCTACCGCAGCAATAGCCACGTTACCCCAATCACCTTTGAAATTATAACGACCAATAATATCCGGCATTGAGTCGTTACCACTTACACCACCGTATGATTCTGGATTTTCAACAGAGACTTGAAAATTACCCATGGTGTAACGTACTTGTCCCTGACGAATAAATGCTGCTGCTACTAATGGTCCACCAAAATCAGCCGCTTCAGCAAGCGCACTGGTATTGACAAAAGTTGACCATGTTTCACCAATTAATAGATTTTTGTATTTAATAAAAGCGTGACGAATACGTGGGTTTGATGAATTAGAAATAATTTCGTTGCCTCCCCCTCTAACCGCCTCGCCATAGAAATCCATTTCAATAAAACCGGTTAAATCACCATGTTGATATTTGGTATTAATACGCGATTCATTAACCGCAATACCAAAGTTCGAAATACTTTCGGTTAAAGCTGTACCACTACCATACCAATAATCTGTTGCTGCGACGGTGCCATCGGTGTAACGTGCATCAGCTTTTATATAACCACCAAAAGTAATGGTATCGTTATTGTCTAATTTAATTTCGTAAGCCGCATTTGCAGTGCCCGCCAACGCTAATAATCCTGTTGCTAATAGAAGCTTTTTCTTATTGAACATTTTGCTATCCCCGTTTGTTGTGTATTAGCCTTGGAAAAACTGCAGATACGATCCTTTGGCTGCTTTTTATCGTTTTATTATTATTTTATTTTCATAACTTAAAACGTTAATGAGCATTTAGAAATTAGACATAAGTCTAAAGCGGATGTTTTTTATTGCTAATTTTGATTAATTCACCTTATAAAATCGTATATTTAACGATAATAACACTCGAAACCATAAGGAAATGTTAGGCTAAAAATAGCATTACTTGTATTATTATCAGGTGAATAACTCATAATGAAAAAAGGTAAATTTAGATGAGAAAATCTCTTATTCTTGCCAGTGGCGTTGCACTTATTTCTGCTCTAACGCCAACCGTTTTGTCAGCAAAGCAGCTCAGTGTTGACGACTACAAAAAGGCAGAGCAGCAACTAGCAAGCCATACCAGTAAATTAGTAACTGGTACTGTTGATTATCCTTTATGGTCAGACAACGGTACGTTGGTCTACCGCAGCCATACAAAAGACGGCGACCAGTTTTTCAAAGTTAATACTAACAGCCAAAAAAAATCGCTTGCTTTCGATCATAAAAAGCTAGCTGACTCACTGGCCCGCATTACAGAAACCGAAATAAATCACGATAAACTCCCTTTTTATCAAGTAGAATTCACCTCAGCAAGCAACATCAAACTCTCAGTAAAAGCGAAAAGTTACCAGTGTGATTTAGAGACTTACTTATGTAATCTTGATGAATTAGCACAAAAAAGTGATGAGAATGTATCACCTGACGGTAAACAAGCGGTATTTATTCGTGCACATAATTTATGGTTGCGTGACTTAACAACAGACAAAGAAAGCCAGCTAACCACAGACGGCGTTAAAGATTTTGGTTATGCGACCAATAACGCAGGTTGGGTGCGTCGTGACTCACCCGTAGTGACTTGGGCACCGAATTCAAAAAAATTAACCACTTTTAAGCATGATGGTCGTAAAGTTGGCGACATGGGCATTGTTTCAACCGCTGTTGGTCATCCTGACATTGACGTATGGAAATACCCCCTCCCAGGTGACGAACATATTTTTGCTATTCATCGAGTCATTATCGACATTGAAACTCAAAAAGTAACACCACTTGATATGGAACCCGATGCTCATCGCTCAACAATTACTGACCATGTCGCAGGACGTAATGGTGAGTTATTAGATATAGATTGGGCTGATGACAGCAACACGTTTGCTTTTGTTTCTTCAACGCGCGATCACAAAACTGCCACGTTAAAAATTGCTGATGCTAATACGGGTAAAATAAAAGTTGTTATGTCTGAAACGCAAAATAGCTTTTTTGAGTCAGGTGTTGACGGTATTAGTTGGAAATACCTAGAGAAAAGCAATGAAGCCATTTGGTTTTCACAGCGAAGTAATTGGGGACATTTATACCTTGTTGATTTAGCGACAGGTAAAATCAAACAACCTATTACCAAAGGCGATTGGACCGTTATTGAATTACTACATGTTGACCAAAACACAGGTAAGCTAATTTTCACTGGCGCAGGTAAAGAAGGTGGCGATCCCTATTACCATTACCTCTATAGCGTAAACAAAGATGGTTCTGATTTAACCTTATTAACACCAGAGAAAAAACATCACCGTATTACGTTAAACAAAGCAGGAACACACTTCTTAGATCGCGCAGCGACACCAACAATTGCTGAAACGAGTAGGGTTCGCGCAATTGATAATAAAAAAGAATTCACCATTGAAACTATGGATATCAGTAAGTTAAAAGCTTCTGGTTGGAAAGCTCCAGTTGAATTTATTGTAAAAGACAGAAACGGTGAAAATGACATTTACGGTTTACTGTACAAACCAACAAATTTTGACGCCAGCAAGTCTTACCCTGTCGTTAACTATTTATACCCGGGTCCACAGGTAGGAAGTATCCGAGGTCGTCATTTCCGCAGTTCTCGTGGTGACAATCAATCAATTGCTGAATTAGGCTTTATTGTGATTGAAATTGACGCGTTAGGCACGCCGAGTCGCTCGAAAGCGTTTCATGACTTTTATTACGGCAACATGGGTGACAGTGGTATTCCTGATCAAGTGTCCGCTATTCAGCAGTTAGCTAAAAAACATAGCTGGATTGATGCAACGCGCGTGGGCATTTGGGGGCATTCGGGTGGTGGTTTTGCATCAACTCGTGCTTTATTAACTTTCCCAGATTTCTACAAAGTGGCGGTATCGCAAGCCGGTAATCATGATAACCGTAACTATGCTGACGAATGGGGCGAGAAATACCATGGTCTTGAAGTAAAAAATGAAGATGGCACCAGCAACTACGATAGCCAAGCAAACCAGTTATCGGTTGAAAGCTTAAAGGGCAAGTTATTGATTGCTCACGGCACAACCGATACTAATGTTCCGCCTTACAATACCTTGATTGTGGTTGAAGCTTTGATCAAGGCTAACAAAGATTTCGATATGTTAATGCTGCCAAACCGTGGACATGGTTTTGCGCGCGAACCTTACATGATGCGTAAGCGTTGGGATTATTTCGTAGAACACTTAATGGGTGCAACACCACCAAAAGAATTTGTTTTCTCTAAAAAATAAAACACTTCATAAATAATTCTTAAAAAAGACGCTTCAAGCGTCTTTTTTTATTGCTTCGAAATATATTTATAATCATTTGCTTGTTCACCTTTGCATGAGCTAGATCAAGGAAATTAGCTAACATTTGCATAAAATGAAGTTATGGCCGTTAACATTCAAAGGAAAATGATATGAAAAATCAAGAAATACTCGCCTCTTTAACGGAGAAAAAATCTCAGTTGGAACATCGTATTAGTGCTATCGAAGCCGACTTTCACAAAGGCCGCTCGCCAGACTTTGCTGAACAAGCTACCGAAACAGAAAATGATCAAGTACTCGATGAAATTCATCACGAAGCAAAGGCTGAATTAAAGCATGTTATTGCCGCATTAAATCGTTTAGAAAATGATAAATATGGTTTTTGTGCAAGCTGCGATACTGCGATTAACACTGAAAGATTACACGTTTTACCTTACACAACCACTTGCATCAACTGCGCACAATAAGGAAGAAAAATGATAATAGAAAAACATGATTTACACCACGAATTTCCAGAATTTTCTGATGAAATACATAATCTTAAAATGAATGACGCACATTTTGCTCGCTTATTCAAAGCCTACCATGAGCTAGATCAAGAGGTACGCCATATAGAACAAGGTGCTGAAAATACTTCTGACGAATATCTAGACCAACAAAAAATGCAGCGCTTACATTTAAAAGATGAATTATTTGCAATCATCAAAAAAGAAAAAGCCACCACCTAACGAATAACACTAGACAAAGTTTAAAATCTATTTATTGTAGTTAATGCCTCTGGGTGCTTTTATTTTTCAAAAATAAACACTAGGAGGCCTCTAACAACAATAAAATAGGTGGTTTCATGGCTAGACTAAAACAGGCAAAAGTAGCATTACAAGAGTCATACGATTGTTTTAACCAAGCAGTAGAAAAGCAACTCCCCGCATTAGCACTGTCAAATACCGACTCTATTAAAAATTTACTCGATATCGTTATTCGCCGTGAATCACTTTCTGTCGCTAAGAAAAGTAGCTTCCCTAATAAGCTTTCTGCCGATTTAAGAAAAAAATTAGCTGACGTATTATTGCTCATCGATAAAGTTGATATTGAAATAATTAAAGCGAATGCTAAATCACCCTCAATCGATAAAGCATAATCAGCCACGAGATCTCATTTCAAATAAAAATAAGTGCATTTGCACAGTGGTATTTTTTCAGATTTAACTTTCCACATGAAAATACCACTGCCACTTTGCACGAATGACTTACGCATAATTTTAACCAGCAAACTCAACAACAATTACAGCAATAAATCGTTAAGTTTAAGTGTATTATTATTAGGCATATTGCTCACTTGTACCATTAATAACTCAGCCGTTGCTATTGCGTCATTTAAAGCATTATGAGCAAAATGATTAGGCAAGCCATGCTGATAACGCAAAGCTGACAATCTTAAGTCTGAAGGGTCGTAAGCGACATCTTTTTTATCTAATTGCCGTTTCGCTATCATTAAGGTGTCTATCATAGGAAAAACCGGCGCTACGCCATAAAGTTCAAGGCATGCTTGTTGCAAAAACTGCCTTTCAATTCGTGCAAAATGCACTAACATCACTTTTCCAGCTAATGCTTTGAGCAACACTTCAACTACTTCTTTTAATGGCGCACCTTGTTCTTTTTGCTGATCGGTTATCTGATGAATAATCACGTTATCTGCTGAAAGCTCATCTTTGGTCTTTATTATTTGGTGATAACTGTCTTTTAACGATATCTGCTGCTGTTTTATCCCGATAAAGCCCACACTCAGTAATTTATCATTAATGGCGTGAAGGCCTGTGGTTTCAAAATCAACTGACAAAATATCAATATCACTTAAAGGTGTATTGGGGTCAGGAAATTCTATTGAAAGAAAGTCTTTTAATGCTCCCTTGGGGGCACGTGCCCAAGCACGTTTACGCTGCGCTTCATAGCCGAATAACCTATAAAAAAAGGGGTGATTGCTGATCATACTTATACCATTCTCTTTAAGACGTTGACTGACGACTGTCTTGCAATGCTTTAATAACTTTAAAAGCATCTTTTAAATGCTCACGTTCGAGTTTAGATAATTTCTTAGGAGACAAATAATTATTAGCCTCTTTGTTTGCTTGCAATAAATTAGCTTGGTGCTCTAAACGTAAAATCCCCAAAAATTCATAAGCATCAATTAAATTAGCGGCTGACTCTCTAGAAATAGAAGGAGTTCCCGCTGCTTTTTGTAAGCGTTCAATGGTATTTACTGATGCAATGCCTTCGGCCAACGCGTAAATTCTTGCTAGATCAACAATCGGCGCAATACCGTTATGTTTAATGTCTAAGCTTGATTTATGGTCGCCATCCGAAATAAGAACAAAATCACGAAAAAAGCCAAGTGGAGGCCTTAACATCAAAGCATTTCTTGACATGTGTGCGAGAAACAAACTATTGCCACTCGTTTTTTTCAATAGCTTAACGCGTACGTCATTAAGCAAAGATTCATCACCGTGTACTGTTGTTAAATCAAAAAAAACACACCCGTTTAGCAACGCTTGTGGACTTGGCGTATTTACCCATTGTTCAAAGTATTTGTGCCATTTTTTTTGAGGCTGTCGCCATTTAGGGTTAGTTGCCATAATATCGCCAGGACATAACACAAAACCACACGCGGCAAGACCATCACAAACAAAAGAAGCTAAATTTTCAAACCATGCCTCATGTTCAGGCCTTAAATCGTCAGAAATAATCAATGCATTATCTTGATCAGAATGAGCAAGTTGCTCTTGTCTCCCTTGAGAACCACAGGCTAACCACGCATAAGGCACGGGCGCTTTACCATTGATTTTTTCTGACATTTCAATAATTCGAATGGTAAATGCCATAGTTATCGCGCTAATGCTTTTACCAACATGATCAGCACTTGTACCGAGTTTAGCCATACGGATCTGTAATTTTGGCAACAACTTACTAATACGAATCAAATCATTAATAGTACCCGCTTTACGGATAATGCTGGTGATATTCACAGCATTATGACCTTCATTATTCATTAAGTCAGTGATAGTAACCATTGCCACTAATTCACCGTATTCTCCAGATTGGCTAAAACCAGTAATGGGTAAATGGTGAATGCGCTTACTGGTCATCAACATGAGCGCGTCATAGGCGCTACTTTGCTCGGGTAACGTTGCCATATCTATTGTCATGATTTCACTTACGGGGCGAGTAAAAGGTAAACCTTCCGCTACGCACCGTCGACGAATATCTTTGTCAGTAACTATGCCAACAGGTACACTTGCTGTATCTTTTTCAGGATTAACCACCACTAAACAAGAAACATCTTTTGCTGTCATTTCTATCGCCGCTTGTTGAATACTTTGTTCGCTATTAATGGTTAATACTGGCTTATGATAAAATTGGCTAATCGGGTTATTAATCAACGAAGAATTGATAATCGCATCTTCATTTACCTTGCTCATTTTGCCTTTTAAACGCTCTGCGGCTGTTTGCATAAAGAAGGCGTCTATTTGCGGATAATCAGTCACTAAAGATAACAATTTTTGATAGTCAAGACTGTACAGTAAAGTGTCTTCTTCTGTGTTTACATTCACTTCATTACGTTGCGCGGGGCGACAAAATACACTACAAATTTCCCCTTCAGTATATTTCCCGACTAACTGGCCATTATGATCGGTATAAACCAATGCGCCTTTGCGTAATATATAAAGACGCGCCTCTTCAATACCTTTGGGTGGCAAGGGCTGTTTAGCTCTTACGTAACAAATATTAATTTCTTTGACCAGCTGTAAGGTCACCGTTTCTGGTAAGGTGTCGAAGGGTGGAATAGCTTGAATAAAAGCACTAATTTCGGCGAGTTCACTGTCCATATTGTTGCTGCCTTTAACGAAGAAAAACTTAGTAGATAGCTATTTTTAGTGCATTTAACCCTCTCGCGTCAACCATAAAACACAAGATCTAGACTAAAGTGTAATACCTCAACTCTAAAAACCTTGTTAGTGTCAATACTAGTTAAATTTCACTATGAATTTTGATCTGGGTTTTATCATTGGTCCGAATTAATAGTAAATCTAACGACTACCTTAATTGGTAAAACAGGTGATAAATCAAGCGTAAAAAAATAATAAACGCTTTACATAATAACTGGGTTAAACCCAGATAAGTTAAGTTGCTAGGAGAGGATAATGGAAGAGAAACAGTCATATTGGTCAGAAAATCTGCGCCTAATATTTATATGTCTTGTTATCTGGTTCGTGGTTTCATTTGGTTTCGGTTTGCTATTAGTTGAACCCTTAAATGAAATTCGTCTCGGTGGGTACAAACTTGGTTTCTGGTTTGCACAACAAGGTTCAATTTACACATTTGTCGGATTAGTTTTTTGGTATACCAAAAAAATGAACGATCTTGATAAAAAATATAACGTCGAGGAATCATAATGGATGAGTTAAAACTCTATACATACATTGCGGTATTCGGTTCTTTCGCCGTTTACTTTGCTATTGCCTGGTGGGCACGTGCAGGTTCAACCAGTGACTTTTATGTTGCCGGTGGTGGCGTTACACCCTTGCAAAATGGTATGGCGATTGGTGCCGATTGGATGAGTGCTGCGTCATTTATTTCAATGGCGGGCATGATTTCTTTCCTAGGTTACGGTGGCTCAGTTTTCTTAATGGGCTGGACTGGTGGTTATGTACTTCTGGCCATGTTACTTGCACCTTACATGCGAAAACACGGTAAATTTACAGTACCTGAATTCATTTTTGACCGTTACTACTCAAAAACCGCACGTGTTGTTGCCGTTGTTTGTTTAATCATCGCGTCTTTAACTTACATCATCGGTCAAATGAAAGGTGTTGGTGTTGCTTTCTCTCGCTTTTTAGAAGTTGAGTATGATAATGGTCTTTACATCGGTATGTTCGTTGTTTGGGTTTATGCCGTACTCGGTGGTATGAAAGGTATTACTTACACGCAAATCGCTCAGTACATAGTATTAATTTTTGCTTATACAATTCCAGCAGTCTTCATATCACTTCAGTTAACAGGTAACCCTATTCCACAGTTAGGTTTAGGCTCTACATTAGCCGACGGTAGTGGTGTTTACTTACTCGATAAGTTAGATCTTGTAGTGACTGAACTCGGCTTTAAAGAGTACACCACTGACAACATGGGTGGCACAGTAAATATGTTCGCTTATACCTTGTCACTGATGATAGGTACTGCAGGTTTGCCTCACGTTATTATGCGCTTTTTCACGGTACCATCAGTAAAAGCGGCACGTCAGTCAGCAGGCTATGCGTTAGTTTTCATCGCATTGTTGTACACAGTTGCTCCTGCAGTTGGCGCAATGGCGCGTTTAAACCTAATGAATACTATAGAACCAGTAGCGGGTCAAAATTTAGATTATGCTGAGCGTCCTCAGTGGTTTAAAGATTGGGAAAAAACTGGCCTATTAAAGTATGAAGAAAAAAATGGCGATGGTAAAATTCAGTACACTGCAGATAAAGCGACCAATGAAATGGTTAAAGTTGACCGCGACATTATGGTATTGGCTAATCCTGCAATCGCTAACTTACCAAACTGGGTCATTGCTTTAGTTGCCGCAGGTGGTTTAGCTGCCGCGTTATCTACCGCAGCTGGCTTATTACTAGCGATATCGTCCTCTATTTCTCATGATTTAATGAAAGGTATATTAACACCTGACTTATCAGAGAAAAATGAGCTACTGGCCGGTCGTATTGTCATGACAATATCGGTTCTCGTTGCTGGCTGGCTGGGTTTAAATCCGCCTGGCTTTGCCGCAGGAACGGTGGCGCTAGCCTTTGGTTTAGCCGCATCGTCAATATTCCCAGCGTTAATGATGGGTATATTCGCTAAAAAAATGAGCGGTAAAGCAGCGGTTGCTGGTATGATTTCAGGTATCGGTGTCACTATGTTGTACGTATTCCAACATAAAGGCATTATGTTTATTCCTGGCACTTCATTCCTTGGTGATATGGGTCCAAACTGGTTCTTCGGAATTTCACCAAATGCTTTTGGTTCAGTAGGGGCAGTTGTTAACTTTGCAGTAGCTTTCGCTATGTTAAAAGTAACAGGTCCAGCGCCAGCTCATATTCAACAAATGGTTGAAAACTTCCGTACGCCACATGGTGGTGTTTCAGAAGCACATGATCACTAATTAGTCTAACAACGACTTATTGATTGATTAAACTAAAGCCCTATTTAACGTTTATAAATAGGGCTTTTTATTTTCTAATTACGATATACTCAATCAATCTAATCTGTCAAAGCAGACGTAATTCTTACCTCCGAACTGGCTAAGTAGCCGTCATCCTAAATTTATTTCAGGATCTCGATTTAAGATACTAAAATAAATTCAGCATGACGAAGTAACATACACTCATAGGAAATTTTATGAACAAACACACTAAAACAGCTATTATTGTTGCCCCTATTCTGACTATTTTAGGTTTTGCATTAGCTGATTTATGGGAAGAAAATAGCGCGAGCCAAGCGCGAGCCTTTGAATTAGTACCGTTTGGGCATTGCGATGTGAGTAATCAAAAATGTATATTAAAAACTGGAGAATTTGAAGTTAATGTCATGGATGAGAAAGGAATAACAACGGTAAACTCTACGTTTCCTATCGACACCGCGACTTTATTTCTGGTCGATAAAGCCAACCAAGCGACCCCTTTTCAGTTGGGAATGAAAGACTCTCCTTATTACTGGAAGCGCGAAACACCTCTCGGCAGTTTGATTGCCAATAAAGGCGAAAGCTACAAATTACGCTTAATCATTGAGATTAAAGGGGGTAAATATTTTTCTGAGTTTTATACCCAAACGATTAATTAAACCTCAAACATAGACAGCCTTCGTTCATTTATCAGTTAACGCTAACAAAGTGGTATTAGTGATCATAAGTACTCAATCACCTATTAGTGATTTGAGCCGCAGATGAATGTCTGTGACTACGTATAATGATTGATACTAGTCTCATTTACGGCTAATTATTTTTAAAGGGATACAGCAAAGATCGCTTTTCTGAAAAGACGATGTTTCAGTCATAATACTTGAGATTCAATCAGCAATATTTAGGATCATTTTGTGCGCATTACGGAAATAGATAATAATTTACTTCGACTCCCGCTATTGTCTTAAGAGCGGTCATTATAGGAGGAGTTTATTTAGCGAACTCTTTCCATAAAAAAATCTCTGCTTACGTCAACGATTCAGGAAAGGTTATTATTTACAACCTAAGGTAGTTGAATCCATTAGAGGATGCCATACTGATTAAAGCCCTCACAAAATCACTAGAAACAAGGATCATTTATCTCCATTTTTAAAATTTTAATTACCATGTTTTTATTTTTATACTCTTTTAAATCATCATCTTCTGAGTCAGAAATAATTGTTTTTGGGGCAAATGAGAAGTTGGTTGAGCAATATGCCGCCCAATATGTGATTGAGAACATATATAGTTCTTTAGGATTAAAGATGAGTGTAATACCTCTCCCTCCTGCGAGGGCTAAGAACTTAAACTTAAATAAAAGCATTGATGGCGAAATAGCGAGAATAAAACCTTATGGCAATAATAAGCCAAGTTTAATTAGAATTGAGCCTAGTTATTACTATCTAGAGTCGGCGGCTTATTGCTTGAAGGATTCAACTTTAAAGATAACAAGCGCTAAAGACCTTAATGGTTTAAAAGTTGCGACCATTCGTGGTGTTGCTCATTCAAATGAAGCCACAGCAAACTTAAAATATGTTAATAAAGTAAGTTCAGCTATGCAGTTATTTGAATTCTTGAAACGTGGAAGAGCCGAAGTAGTAATAGACACTGAAATAAATGGAAGACGAATTTTACAACTAGATAAATATTTTCCTTTTGTGAAAAATTGTGGAGTGTTTGCAAGGTATGGCCTTTATAACTATATAAATGATAATAAACAAGAAGTAAGCAATCGTGTATCAAGTAAAATTAGGGAACTACAGATATCGGGTGAATTAGAAAAGCTAGTTAAAGACGCTGAAATAAAAGCTTTATTACTAGGTCCAGAGTACTTTTGATTAAATAATTATTAGTATAAATCCTTAAAGTCCGCTGTTGGCAAAAAAGACGTCCTTAAAATTCGAATTTTAGTTTATATGAAAGGTCAGTAATGTGGCAAAAGTTAGCGTTCTGAGGTGGACCCAACAGGATCCTGTGCCACCATTTCGTTCATTCATTTAATTGTATTGGCATAACTTAAAAGTACTAAAATATTTATCGGCAATTGAATATCACTCGCTACAATCAATTGCTCTGACCCTTTGATTTTCTTATCTTGGCGGTCTGGTTAACGTTGCCAACAGAAACTTGGTTTTTGTCATCTTTTAATATTGTAGGCTAGTCAACAGGCAAGACTTTGCCCTTCGAAGGTATAGTGCTTATCTGATTAAGTAATAAAGCGGCCAAAATAATCCCACCACCAATACTTAACCTCAGTATGTCCGCCTCCCGGTTCCATATCAGTACATTAACAACAATACCTGCTGGAATAAGGACATTATTCATTGCGGCTAACGCACCTACATTGACTAACGTCGCGCCTTTATTCCACCCAAAGTAGCCTAAACCCGAAGCAACGATGCCTAAGTAAATGAGCACTCCCCACTGAATTGGTGTACTGGGTAACTTATCTGTATTGCCAAATAAAACATAACACACAGTAGCGACTAATAATGCGCCAATAAAAAACCACCCAAATACAGTTTTATGATCCAGCTTACTGTTGCTCATTAAACGTTTGTAAGTCACTTGCCCTGTGGCAAAACACATATTGGCGGCTTGTACTAATAATAAGCCCATCAAAAAGTTACTATTAATACTTTCATAGCGAATAGCTAACGCACCACATACGGCAATAAGGGCTATAACAAAAAAACGAGGGTTAAAATGCTTTTCAATCGCATCGTTTAGTAGCGTAATATAAATGGGGGTCATTACCGTAAATAATAATACTTCAGGCACAGATAAATATAAAAAGGAGTGATAGTAAAAACTATACATGGCGCCAAGTTGTATCGCGCCAATAAACATGAGCTTTATAGCTAAGGGCTTTGGTGTTTTTTTAAAACTTAAAAACGGTAAAAAAACTAAAGTAGCCAGCGCAATGCGCATCAAAACGCTAAACCACGCATCAACTTGACCTGCTAAATAAACCCCAATTAAACTAAATGAAAATGCCCAAAGCAGGGTCACTGCAAATAAATAGCCCATAAATATCATCGTTAATTAATTAATGGCGACAGTCTATCTCTTATAAAAAATAAAATCTCTCCATTGGGTTTTTATAATAATGACTTTATGCCATAACGCTAGCTAACTTACCTATCGTTAAATTAGCGGCTAGCAGCGTTACCATATTTCACTTTCCTTGAGATTATCGACAGTAAGGGTAATAATATAAATGTATTACAAACAGCTTCCCTCAAGCTAACTTAAGGTTTTATAGTGCCGTCACTTTTAATAACCAAGGATCTTTATGCTACACATCGAACATATAAACTTAGTCGTACATGATATTCCAGAAACTCTTACTTTTTACCAAGCCGCCTTTCCTCATTGGAAAGTGAGGGCTAAAGGCACCGCTGAGTGGCACGGCGTAGCACGCAATTGGCTACACTTTGGTGACGATTATCAATACCTAACGTTCAATGATGATGGTGTAGAAGAAAATCGTGATTTAACGGGTCACCAAGTAGGTTTAGCGCATTTTGCCTTTGTAACTCATAACTTGTCTGCAATGAAAAGTAGATTGGCTGAAGCAGGCTTTGCAGTACATAAACAAGGGGCTGAAAATCCATATCGGGCTAACTTGTATTTTCTAGACCCTAATGGCTTTGAAGTAGAATTTGTCGAATATTCTAGCGATTTACCCGAACAGCGTAATAGTAGCGATGAGTAACTTAATACGCTAAAAGCGAAAGGGCATCACTTAGCCATAAGTGATGCCCTTTTCTTTTGAAGTAAACGTTTAAAACACAAGTCTTAATCGTTAAATTCAGATTACTGCGGTTGTGATGTCTTGTTTATGTTCCGCTAAAACCTCTCTGCGCTCTGCAAATAACAGGTAAAAACTGGGTAGCACAAACAGTGTAAATATTGTACCTATAAACATACCAGCCACAAGAATAATACCAATACTATTTCGAGCTTCTGCTCCGGCTCCAGTAACCAACACTAGCGGAAAGTGACCTAAAATAGTCGCCGCAGTAGTCATGAGTATTGGACGCAAACGTGTCGTTGCCGCCTCGGTAACAGCTGCTAATTTATTAGCACCCGCTTCCTGTGCATGATTAGCAAATTCAACAATCAAAATACCATTTTTAGCAATCAAACCAATTAAGGTGATCAAGCCAATTTGTGAGTAAATATTAATGGTTGTTAGCTCCATATAAGGTATTACCAATGCTCCTGACAAGGCTAATGGCACACAACCTAACAACACCACAAGGGGATCCCTGAAGCTGTTGAATTGTACCGCTAAGACCAAAAACACGATCAGTAATGACACACCTAGCACCATCACTAAAGTACTACCTTCTTTGCGAAGCTGACGTGATTCACCTGCATAGTCGATACTGTAACCTGTAGGTAACATGTTTCTTGCGGCATTTTCTAATGTTGCTAGTGCTTGTTCTTTGTTAACACCTGGCGCAACGCCACCATAAACTTTAAATGAAGCTTGTTGAGCGAACGTTGATAATTCTCGTGGTACTGTTTTCCATTTTAAATCAGCAACAGCTGAAACAGGTATTAATTCCCCTGAAGGTATTTTAATGTTCAGTGCTAGAATTTCTTCTGTTTTTCCGCGCACGTTATTATCGACCATAGGAATAACGCGATATGCTTTGCCGTTAGCATCAAAACGGTTCACGAAGTTACTTGATAGCAAAATACTCATTTGCTCACTAATATCGGCAACACTCATCCCAAGGTCAGCAATTTTTTGACGATCAAGTTGTAATTCAACTTGTGGTAAATCTATTTTTAAATCCGTGTCTGCAAAAAGAAAATTGCCACTCGCAAAGGCAGCACCTACTAATTGATCCGCATAGCTTTTCATTTCGGCATATGAAGCCGAAGATTTAACCACCATTTCAATCTCAAACTGTCCTGCCGTTGGCAGTGAACCTGGTAATATGGGTAACATATTTAAACCCGGAATTTGTGCCAATTTGCCATACATTTGAGGAACAAGTTCCTGTGATGAATAATCACGGTCGTCAGCACCCACTAGTTCTAAACCACCAAACCCACCTGAAGTAAACAGTAGTTGCCAAACTTTTAAACCGCCTTCAATGTCTTGCAGTGTTTCCACCACTGGATCCATTTGAGCAACGTTATAGGTCAATGAAGAATCAGGAGGTGACATAACAACAAACATGACCATTGCTTGATCTTCAACAGGCGCTAACTCTTTCTTTGATTGCAAATAAAAAGGTACTGAGAGTAAAGACACTACCGCTGCAATCAAAAAAACTTGCCCCTGCCATTTGAAAATACGCTGTAATAATTTTCCATAGGCTTGCTGAATATTCTCAAAGAGTTGGTTCACTTTTCGCGTTAACCAACCTTCTTCTCCGCCTTTAGGCAGTATATGTGCGCTCATTACCGATGATAAAGTAATAGCAACAATTCCTGAAATAATTACCGCAATTGCCAGTGTAAAAGCAAACTCTTTAAATAAAACACCGGTTAAGCCTGATAAAAAACCAATCGGTGCATATACCGCAGCCAAAGTTAAGGTCATTGAAATAATAGGAACGAGCAGCTGTCGTGAACTTTCTAAAGCCGCGTCAAATTTTGAATAGCCCTTGCGCATTAATCGGGCAACGTTTTCAACGACCACAATCGCGTCATCAACAACTAAGCCAACCGATAGTACAATGGCTAATACCGTTAATAAGTTCAGTGAAAAACCCATAAATGACATTGCAGCCACCGCGCCAAGAATAGAAATAGGTATGGTGATCAAAGGTACCATTGCACTTCTAAATGACCCCATTAACAAGAGAACGACCAAACCAACTAAGACGACAGTTTCCATTAAGGTGATAAAAATTTCACTTAATGCATCACGCATATAAAGTGTGCCGTCAAAGGCAAAATCAATTGTCATACCTAAGGGTAGTGTCTGATTTAACTCAGCAATTTTTTTATATAGGTTGTCACCGATATCAATTTCATTGGCACCCGGTAATGGCCAAATTGAAATATAAACGGTGTCTTTATCATTGAGTCTTGCCGTGATACTGGCATCTTCAGCGGCTATCTCTATACGAGCAATATCTGTTAAATGAATCGTTGCTCCGTCACGATTTGCTACCACTAATTCTTCAAATTCACTTACTGATGTTAATTGGCTATTCGCAACAATATCAATACGCTGTTGGCTATTTTCAGCATAGCCCATCGTTGCGATACTGTTATTGGTAGCTAAAGCTTGATACACATCTTTTGAACTTAAGTTAAAGGCCGTAAGCGCTTGTGTATTCAACCAAATGCGCATCGCTGGTGTTCTAGCACCTTCAATACCAACACGTTGTACACCTTCTATCGCGTTGAGCACCGGATTCACTTGTCGAGTTAAGTAATCGGTAACTTTAGATAATTCATTGCCATTAGCATTAACATTTAAATAGAACACGGCAAAAGGACGATCGGCTCGGCTCACCGACACGATAGGGTCTTGCGAACCTGTGGGTAATTCATAACGAATTTGACTCAGTCGCGCGGTTAATTCGGCCAAAGCCAATGTACTGTTTTCATTTAAGTTAAGCCATGCTGTGACTTTACTGCTACCGGAAGTCGTTTTAGACTCAACATACTCAACCCCTGGAACTGTTGCGGCAGCACGCTCTATAGGTTCAGTGACAAACCCTTGTACCACTTCGGCAGAGGCGCCAATGTAATAGGTATCGATTACTAACGAAGCACTTTCTATTTTTGGAAACTGTAAAACAGGTATTTTACTAATAGACCAAAGACCAGCTAAACAAATGATAATAGACAAAACTAAAGCGACCACAGGACGGCGGACAAAGATGTCCATGACTGAAGCTTTGCTACTCGACATTGGGCTTGAAGTTTTTTTCATTATAGCGCCCTAGTTTTATCAGCCGTATTAGCCGACAAAGACTCAGCAACATACACTTTCATTTGTGGAAATAATTTGAAGGCGCCTTTTGTGGCAATGAGTTGTCCTTCTTTAATACCCGATAGCACTAATACACGGTCATCATTTCGGTCTCCTAATATAACGCTCACTTTTTTAGCGCGGTAGGCTCCTTCGCCTTCAGCTTCTAGAATAAAGACATAACTGCCTAGAGGATCACGCGTAATAGCTACATCCGGAACTGAAATAACCAGGGCCTTCGCGGCAATGGGCGAGTAAACACTGACTAGGGTATTAGGTTTTAAGGCTAATAATGACGATTTCACTTGTGCTCGATATTTCAAGCTACGTGATGCACGTTTAAGTTGTGGGTCGATAGCAATAATTGTGGCATCAAAAGATTTCAGCTGGTTCATTGGGTTGATTTTAACAACCGAGCCAACCACAAGCTCTTTGTAGACTTGTGGCAAGTAGAAATCAACCCAAGTAAATTCATTCACACCAATCAAAGTGAGTACTTGACTATTTTTATCTAAATATTGTCCTATTTCCAGATTATGAATAGCCACTTTTGCATCAAAAGGTGCACTCAGTTTTTTCTTATAGATAGTTGTTTCTAATATCGCTACATCTGACTTAGCCACTTCAAACGCAGCTTCAGCTTGATCGACAAGCTCAGCACTAATTTCGTTATTTTTCTTCAACTCAATATAGCGACGATAAGTTTTTTTAGTGAACGTTAGCTGCGCTTGTGCGGCTATTAACCGAGCATCTTCATCACGGTGGTCAATTTCAACAAGTACTTGACCTTTTTTAACTAAATGACCTGACCCAGCATTGATTTCGATAATTTGCCCAGCAAATTCATTATTCAATGACAATGCTTTAAACGCTTGTACTTCGCCACTAACTTTCAGCATTTTTTGATAGTCAACAAGCACGGCTTTAGTCGCATTTACCGTTGCTGAAGGCTCTGGCATTTGCGCCCCTGAAGAGGATGCTTCTTGTAAGAATGTTTTATAAAAATACAAGCCACTAATCACCGCGGCTAAAATTATAATAGTCATGATCCATTGACGGATTTTCATATACTTTCCTTTGTTTTTTATCATTTTGTTATCTAAGCTCTGATATAACGAGTTGCTGAGCTACTTTTTCAATATCTTGTTCACTGACTTTTTGTTGCCAATCAAAGGTATTAATAAAACGCTGTAAGTTAAGAATATGTACATTATCGGTTGATAAAGAGGCGATACTCTCTTGTATTTCGTTTTCTTGGTTGGTGCTTCTACCATGATGAATTCTTACTGTTTGAAAATACCCTACATTTAAAGACCATGCTCCAATGTTTATTTGTTCCATGGCATTGATGCCAGATTGCAATTCTTTAGTATCTACTGCCGTTTGTAAAAGTACCTGAAAAGAATCCTCACAGACTTTGCTACAGTTGATCATATAATCAAGCCAGCGTTGCGAACATCGTTTCATAATGGCACGAGTGTTTACGATACTTTCTAGTTGATCATCAAAGCTAAACATTTGTACTTTTGAAAAATCGAGTAAGCTCAAAGCAATAATTCGTTCAGGTGTCGTTAGTGAGAGTGCAAGCACTTGACTAAAAACCCGATGCTTTTCTTGATACATTTTTGTTGCTAAAGCAATCAGTAAATCTTCTTTACATTGCACAAACTTATACACTGAGCCCATGGATAGACCCGCAGATTTAGCAATGGATGACATAGAAAAGTCTAACAATGTACTTTTTTCTATCGCGGTGACTGCGGCAAACAAAATTAACTTTTCTTGCTCTTCAATACTAAACTTTGGTGCTGGTGCCATGACAACCTCTTATAACCCTATCAATTCGAATGAAGTTCGAATGCAATTATATAGTATTGTTATTGAAGTGCAATACTCGAAAATTAATCCGTTAAAAATGTTTTATTAATTAGCCACTAACTTTAGTATAAATAAGCGAAGAGGCTTGGTATTGTAGAACGTATAAAAATAAAAATTGAGATGTATTATGTTTCCCAACTGGCAATTGTCTGTATTGAGTATTGGTTATATTGGCCTGCTTTTTCTTATTGCCTATTTAGGAAATAAATACCGACATAAAATCGTTCGCAAAAGTCAGGGAATTATTTATGCATTAACGTTAGGTGTGTACTGTACGTCTTGGAGTTTCTTAGGGACCACCGGACAAGCGTCGACAAACTTTCTTTCCCATATTCCTATTTATTTAGGCCCTATATTATTATTTGCTTTTGCTTGGCCTTTTATTCAACGTATTGTTCGTGTCAGTTTAAAATTAAACTTAACCTCTCTTGCCGACTTACTCGCTTCTCGTTACGGAAAATCACATAACCTAGCAATTATGGTCACGATTGTCGCTTTAGTCGGCACCATGCCCTATATCGCACTACAGTTAAAAGCGATTGTCTATTCTTTTCAACAACTTCAAGCAGAACAAACGTTAGTCACTTGGCGCTTTGGGCTTATTTCAAGCTTAGTACTTGCCGGCTTCACCGTTATATTTGGAATTCGTCATATCGATGTTACAGAACGCCACCCTGGCGTTATGCTTGCCATTGCTTTTGAATCTTTAGTAAAGCTTTTTGCCTTTCTGGCTGTAGGTATATTTGTCACTTTTTTCGTTTTCGATTCGCCCATGGATATTTGGTACAAATCAGGAGCAAATTTACAACTTGAGCAACAACTTAACTTCCCAAACATGATGTCAATGTTGGCTATGTTAGTGATTGTAATGGCAGCATTCTTGTCTTTACCTCGACAGTTTCAAGTGATGGTCGTTGAACTTAAAAACCCTAAAGATACTAAGCTTAGTCGAAAAGTATTCCCGCTCTATTTATTAGTTTTTGCTATTTTTGCTGCGCCTCTTGGCATCGCAGGCCAAATGATCTTGGGTGACACTGTGCCCTCTGATGCCTATGTTTTGTTCTTACCTTGGCATCATCAACAAACCTGGCTAACCCTGTTTGCTTTTCTTGGCGCGATTTCTGCCGCGAGCTCTATGGTTATTATTTCTTCTATAGCACTGAGTACCATGCTCAGTAATGAAATCGTTTTCCCCTATATTTTTCGTGCAAGTAAAACTAAAAACACCGACTTTGATGAGTTTCGAATTCGCTTGCTCAACATTCGTAAAGCACTTGTTTTACTTGTTATTTTACTCGGTTATGGTGTTTTCTTAATGACATCACCAGACACCCTTAGTTCGTTAGGTGAGATTGCTTTTGGTGCTTTTGCTCAATTAACGCCGGCACTGGTTGCTGCATTTTACTGGCGAAGAGCCAGTTTAACCGGCGTATATGCCGGTATATTAATTGGTTTTTCGCTTTGGCTAGTACTGAATTTTATTCCACAGTTTGGTTTATATGAACAACCCTTTACTGGTGGATTATTGTCAGCCAATACCACCGCAAGCTTGCTCAGTTTGGCCGTAAATATTGTTGTCATGTGGGCATTATCACAAATAAGTCGGCAAAGCGTACAAGAGCGTGTACAAGCGTCGCTATTTTTAGAGTGGCAAGTACCTAAATTGCTCAATTCCCAGAAAAAACGTCATATTGATGAACGCGATTTAGAAGTATTAGTTTCACGTTTTGTTGGTGAAGGAAAAGCAAAAATAAGCTTTAAGCAATTTCAACAAAGCATTGTCAAAAAAGAGGTTACACAAAGCGATTATAACCAACAGTTATTACTACATACTGAAAATACACTCGCCAGTGTTATGGGCGCGTCTTCAGCTTGCTTAGTCTTGTCTTCAGCCTTAGACGGTCGTGATATTGCCCTCGATGAAATTGCGGTATTAGTTGAAGATGCCTCGAGTCAGCAACGAACATTTAGTCAAAACTTATTACAAAGTGCAATTGAAAATGCGAGTGAAGGCATTTCCATTGTCGATAATGAACTTAAACTCGTCGCGTGGAACAATAAATATATTGACATGTTTTCTTACCCTAAAGAGTTAATTTATAAAGGATGTCCAATAAAGCATCTTATTAGATACAATGCCTCACGCGGCTTGTGTGGTGAAGGCGAAATTAGTCGACAAGTTGAAAAACGCTTAGAGTATTTAAGAAACGGAAGCCCTCATAGCTCTGAACGCCAAAATCCAAATGGGCAAGTCATTAGAATTCAAGGTAACCCTTTACCTGGTGGTGGCTTCGTCATGTTATTTTCTGATGTTACCGCTTATAAAGATGCTGAACGAGTATTGAAAGATACTAATATTGATTTAGAAGCCATTATTGCTGAGCGCACTAAAAAATTAGAAAAAACCAATGAAGACTTAGATATTGCTAGAACAAAAGCTGAACAGGCACATATTAAGAAAAGTTTATATTTGAAAGCCTGTAGTCATGATTTAATGCAACCATTGGAGGCCGCTAGGTTGTTTACTTCAGCCCTGAGTAGTCAAGGGAGTTTAAGTGAAAGTCAATTAAGACAAGTAAAAAACATCGATCATTCTTTAAAGGTTGCCAACGATTTACTGTCTGATTTAGGTGAAATAGCACGTATTGAAAGTGGTAATATTACCGCCCATTATACAATCTTTTCTGTAAATGATTTATTCAAAGATTTAGCACAAGAATTCTCAGCTTCCGCCGCTGAATATCACGTTGAATTTAGAGTTGCTTCTTGTAAAGCATGGATTACGTCTGACCGAAATTTATTACGTCGTATTTTACAAAACTTAATTGGCAATGCTTTTCGTTACGCCAGCCCAGGTAAAATTTTATTGGGGGCTCGCATTGTGGGCAAGCAAGTTAACATTCAAGTAGTAGATAATGGTCCGGGTATTCCTCTTGAAAAACAAAAAATTGTTTTCGAGCAATTTACCCAACTAGAGAATAGTACCAGTCATACGAGCAGAGGCTTGGGCCTTGGTCTTAACATTACCCAAAGTTTAGCCCAGCTATTAGAACACCCACTGTCGTTAAAATCTAAAGAGCAGCAAGGCTGTAAATTCTCACTCGCTATTCCCAAAGCTCAGCGACAATTTAAGATTAACATTGAGCAGCCCATCGCCAAAATAGGGTTAAAAGACGTTACCGTCATGTGTATTGATAATGATCCTGATGTACTTAACGGTATGACTGAGCTATTAAGTGCTTGGCAGTGTAATGTGCTGTCAGCTAACTCTTTTGAGCAAGCAAAAGAAATATTTTCGCTGCACGAAAATGAAGTTGAAATTTTATTAGTCGACTACCAACTCAATAATAACCAAGATGGCTTAACCCTTATTAAAGCGTTACGCGCCAGCAGTAATCATTATATTCCTGCGATATTAATTACAGCGACCACCGATAGTGATATTGAAGAAAAGACTCAGAAAGCTGACGTTGGTTTTATGAGGAAGCTTGTTAAGCCAGCAGCACTTCGCGCTATGATGAGCGCGATGTTGGCGAAGAAGTTACGAGATAATTATGCTGAGTAGTGTGAATTAAAAACAAGCTAATTTTAATTATTTATATTCGGTTCAGAGACATTAAGTGGTGCAATAGCGATAACGGCTTGCGTTCTATTACGGACATTGAGTTTACGAAAAATAGCAGTTGCGTGAGCTTTTATTGTTGCTTCAGATACATTCAGGTCGTAAGCAATTTGCTTATTTAATAGGCCTTGTGCAAACATCATTAAAATTCGATATTGTTGTTGGGTCAAACTTGCAACACGTTCAGCAATATTACTTTCACCATCACCTTTACTGGCCTGTTCAAAACTTTCTGGCACCCATACTTCACCCGCTAAAATCTGTTGAATAGCATAAATAATAGTGTCTACGGGCGTAGATTTTGGTACAAAACCTGCTGCTCCATACTCCATAGCTTTACGAATGGTGTCATTATCTTCATGCGCAGAAATCATTACTACAGGTATTTGTGGAAAGTGATTACGTACGTGAATCAAAGTATTAAAACCATGCGCACCTGGAATATTCAAATCTAACAGCACTAAATCACTGTCAGTATTGGCTGATAATTGCTGTTCAAGTTGTTCTATTGTTTGTGCTTCTAGCCACTGCGTTTTATTAAACTTAACATCGAGAGCCGCTAATAACGCCTGTCTAAATAAAGGGTGGTCGTCGGCAACTATTATTTTTTCTGGCTGAAACATAATGTCATACCTTAAAAGTTATTATTTTTAGTGTAGCGGAACTCAAAAAAAATGTTACTAGACCTTAGGCTAAGAAGTTAGATCTTGCGCCCTAGTCCTGAGGTTTATTTAAAAAGACGTTGTTCAGTTTATTTAGGCACACTTAACATGGTGCCCTTTAATAAACTCAACAACATACCTAACTGCTCAAACGATAAACTACGCTTTTTTGGGAATATTCTTCAATACTGCAACCAATAACTGCCAATAAAGCGCAACCGCAGCGACATTCACTTTTTCATCGGGTGAATGAGGAAATTTAATGGTCGGTCCAAACGAGACCATGTCCCAGTTTGGATAAGCGGTTTTAAATAAACCACACTCTAAACCGGCATGAATTACCATAATTTCAGGTACTTTATTAAACAGTGTTTCGTAGGTGTCACGGACAGTTTTCATAATACGGGAACTCGTATCAGGCTTCCACCCGGGATAAGCGCCAGAAAATTCAACCTTTGCTCCTGCCAATGTAAAGACTGAATTCACCATAGATTCTGCCATTAAACGGCCATCGTCATGTAAACTACGAATGAGAGACATTGCCACAAACTTACGTCCTTTACAGCGAACAACGCCTAAATTAAGCGACGTTTCTACAATACCTTCAATATCATCACTCATGCGAACAACGCCATTTGGGCAAGCGTTAAGCGCATTTAAAATTAACGATTGTGTTTTACTACTCCAACACTGGTCGAAAACTTCTGGTGAAATAAGTAACATATCGATATCAGTTTCAATGCTACCTAATGTCGTACGCAATGTGGCTAAATAAGTGGCTACGCTTACCTTAAATGCTTCAACATCTTTTGTTGCAATAACTAAACTGGCATCAGCTTCACGAGGAATTGCATTACGTAAGCTACCACCGTTTAAATCAACTAAGCGCAGGTCGAACTGTTGGCTCGCTTCAAGTAAAAAGCGCACTAAAAGTTTATTTGCATTGGCGCGACCTGTATCGATGTCGACCCCTGAATGCCCGCCTTTTAAACCAGAAAGAGACAAAGTAAATGAAGTAAAATCTTGTGCAACATCTTCAAAAATCAGTTTAAAGGTAGCTTCAGCGTCAATGCCACCCGCGCAACCCATATATATTTCGCCTTCTTGTTCAGAGTCGGTATTAATTAAAATATCACCGTCTAACCAGCCCGCCTCTAAGCCAAAAGCACCGCTCATGCCAGCTTCTTCATCTATGGTCACTAAAACTTCTAAAGGACCATGAACAATATCGTTACTTGCTAAAACCGCTAAAGCTGAGCATAAGCCAATGCCATTATCAGCACCTAATGTGGTGCCTTCTGCCGTTACCCATTGTCCGTCAGTTTCTTCAACGATATAAGGCTTTATAGCATCCGTTAAAAAGTCATGAACGGTATCCGCATTCTTTTGCGGTACCATATCCATATGTGCTTGAAGAATAACACCTTGGCAATTTTCCATGCCTAATGTTGCTGGCTTCTTAATGAAAATATTACCTACGGCATCTTCTTTTACCGCTAAACCTTGCTCTTTTGCCCAAGATTGGATCCAAGCAGATATCTTTTGCTCATGCTTTGAAGGGTGCGGAATGCTGCATACTTTTTCAAATAACTGCCATAAATTCGTTGGTTGAAGTTGTGATAAATTACTCACATTGTTTCCTTAATTTTATTTTAATACTTATTAGTTTATCTACTTGCTGAAATTGGTATTGCTAAGAATCGCCTTATAGCCTTTTGCGCGAATTTTATTTACCCGCCATTAAAAATTGCCATTGGTCATTGAAGTCTTCACTGGGCTTTTTGGTAAAACCTGAACGTACATACTGACTAATTTTTCCTTCAACAAAGGCGCCTAATATATTGGCTAATGCTTGCTCTGAAATACTAAAGCCTTTACCTTCACGTAATTTTCGTTCACGTAAAACTTGTTTAAATTGCGTTTCTAACTTTTCAAAATATTGATTAACCCGTGCACGTAATCTTTCGTTTTCACCCATTAACGCATCCCCTGCTAAAATACGGCACATACCCGGGTTACGTTCTGAAAAAACCAACAAAACATGCAAAATATGATGACAACGCACCAACGCTTCTTTGTGATCACTGAGAATTAAATTTACCCGTGAAAAAGTTGATTCTTCAATAAAATCAATTAAACCTTCGAACATACGCGCCTTAGAAGGGAAATGGCGATAAAGCGCAGCTTCTGATACGCCGACTTCTGCGGCAAGTTTCGCGGTCGTAATTCTCTGACCAGGACAAGTCTCTAGCATTTTGGCTAAACACTCTAAAATTTGTTGTTTGCGATTAGGTTTTTGCGCTACGGTCATAAATCGTTCTCTTATTTTTTTTCAGCATAAAGTTGCGAAATTAGTTTTACTAATTGCTCGGCAAGTATTTTTTTTGATGCTAACGGTAGCTCAGTTTTATTTTTACTGGAAAAAATCGTTAACGCATTATCATCACTGTTAAAACCTTGGCCTGAAAGTGCAACATTATTGGCGGCAATCATATCAAGATTTTTTCTTTTTAATTTATCTAACGCATAGTGTTCAACATCTTGTGTTTCTGCCGCAAAACCCACGGTAAAAGGTTTTGATGACAAAGCAGCGACATCCGCAATAATATCTGGATTTTTCACTAAATTAAGTTGCATTACATCGGCTGATTTTTTAATTTTCTGTATAGCTACCTCACTAACACGGTAGTCAGCAACAGCCGCACAAGCGACAAAAACATCTGCTTTCTTTGCAAATTCAATCGCTTGCTCGTGCATTTGCAACGCACTTTCTACAGCTATTTTCTCACAACCGCTTGGTACGGAAATATTTACTGGGCCTGAAATAATATGTACTTTTGCGCCAGCCAACTGAGCCGCTTGTGCGATCGCATAACCCATTTTCCCTGAACTGTGATTAGAGATATAACGCACAGGATCAATAGCTTCACGCGTTGGCCCTGCGGTAACAACCCATGTTTGACCAGATAGATCTACCTGAGAAGCAATCAAAGGCTGCTGAAAAAATTCACACGTATGTGTTACTAACTTATCAACGTCTAACATCCGTCCTAAACCAACATCACCACAAGCTTGTTCTCCAGCACCTGGGCCGAAGACAATCACTTTTCGAGCAATAAGTTTACTCATGTTTTCTTGGGTAATTTCAGCGTGCCACATTTGTTGATTCATCGCGGGGGCAATCGCTATTGGGGCACTCGTTGCTAGACATATTGTCGTTAACAAATCATTTGCCATACCACAAGTAATGCGCGCGATAGCGTCGGCAGTGGCAGGTGCGATTAAAACGAAATCTGCCCATTTTGCTAGTTCAATATGTCCCATGGCTAATTCAGCTTGGGTATCGAGTAGGCTGTCTGAAACAGCATTTGCGGAAACAGCTTGGAGTGTTAATGGCGTTATGAAGGCTTTCGCCGCTGTGGTCATTACGACACGAACATCCGCGCCACGTTCTTTTAAACGGCGCACTAATTCTGGCGTTTTATAAGC
This sequence comes from Colwellia sp. Bg11-12, assembly GCF_014076955.1. Classification (NCBI taxonomy): domain Bacteria; kingdom Pseudomonadati; phylum Pseudomonadota; class Gammaproteobacteria; order Alteromonadales; family Colwelliaceae; genus Colwellia; species Colwellia sp. Bg11-12. The sequence goes on along the minus strand of NZ_JACGUZ010000059.1, from coordinate 167,055 downwards.
AGCAATACCGCCAGTAATACCCAGAACTATTTTTTTACCCTGTAAAATTTGCATAAACTGCTAGTCTTAATAACGATAAGTGGCGATAAGATACCATTAATTTGTTCATTTACAAATTGGCTTTGCAAGGATGCGGTAATGTTAAAAGATTGGTTAGAAAATGAGAAACCGAGGGAGAAGTTGCTCTACAGAGGCCCTAGCAGTTTAAGTGACGCTGAATTATTGGCAATATTTTTACGTACGGGTGTAAAAGGTTGCCATGTTGTTGACCTTGCTCAGCAGCTTTTAAAAAGCTTTGGCAGTATTGCAGCCATTTATCGCGCAACAGAAAAAGAATTTTGTCAGCACCATGGTTTAGGTGTGGCTAAATACGTGCAGTTACAAGCTTGTTTAGAAATGTCGAAACGATACCTTAGTGAGCAATTGCAGCAAGGGACAGCATTAACCTCGTCACAAGCAACGCGAGATTATTTAACCAGTGAATTACGTGGAGAAAGCAGAGAAGTTTTTGCGGTGATGTTTCTCGACAACCAACATCAGGTATTAACCTTTGAACGCTTGTTTTTTGGTACGATTGATGCGGCAGCTGTTTACCCGAGAATAGTGGTTGAACACGCTTTAAAGCAACAGGCCGCCGCCGTTATATTAGCGCATAATCATCCTTCTGGTGTTGCAGAAGCAAGTATTGCTGATAAACAAATTACCAAAAGGTTAGAGCAAGCGTTAAGCTTAATTGACATACGAGTGCTCGACCACATCATTGTTGCTGGTAACCAATGTTACTCATTTGCTGAACATGGTGAATTATAATAAACACGTTAGGTTAGGAGAGTGAAATGAATGAGTCTGAATTAGATCCAAGTTCTGTAGACGATAGTGAACGACGACAAGCTTTTCGTTTAGATATGGAAAAAGAGTTAGTTGATATTCTCTGGATAAATGACCAACAAAAATCTGTGCAACGAAAAATCACTTGTTTAGACTTTTCTCGTGGTGGTTTAAAGCTTGATTGCGACCATATCATTCCACTTCATACTAAAGTTACGGTGGTTTTTAAAGTGGCCAACCCCAATAGTCAGAATTTATATGGCACAGTGATCAGGTGTATCGAACAACCCAATGGTTATTTCGAGTTAGCGTTACGTTTAGAAAATCAAACAGCAAAATAAAATAGTTGCACTATAATTAATTTTTAATGCAGATGTTACAACAAGAGGTAAGGACATTTTATATTATGATGATTCTAGTAGGTGGCGAAAAAGGGGGGAGTGGCAAAAGCTGTTTAGCACAGAATTTAGCCGTTTATTTTGCCCGTGATAAAAAATCGATTGTACTGATGGTTGACTGTGATCCACAAAGAACAACCTCTGACTGGATACAAGCAAGAAATTCTGACCCTTCATTGCCGGCGATAAATTGTATTCAGCTCTACGGAAAGATCCGCAACGATTTGCTCAGTTTGGTACAGCATTATGATTACGTGATTGTTGATTGTGGTGGCCAAGACAACTTAGCACTACGTGCAGCAATGTCGGTTGCTGACCATGTCATTATTCCACTGCGCCCTAAACGCCGAGATTTAAAAACAGTGCCGCACATGGAAGATATGCTCAGTACTTGTAAAATGGTTAATCCAAAAATGCTCGCCTCTTTTGTCATCACTCAATGTCCATCGCTACCTAATCAAGGCAAGCGAATTTTAGAAGCCAAAGAGGTCTGTCGTTCATATGGTATTAACGTATTAAACGCGGTAACCTTTAGCCGTAATGTCTATGATGATAGCGAAGAACAAGGATCGTCAGTACTAGAAATAGAGCCTCAGGGTAAAGCAGCAATAGAAATGACTGCAATAGCTGAAGAATTATTAGCAATGAAACCGGACAACTCACATGAGTTTAACTGACCTAAAAAAAACCACAAAAGCAAAGGAAAAGAAAAGGGAGTTTACTGTTGATGAGTTTATTGCTGACGCAGAAAATTATGCGTTAGGTCATCCCGAAATCATGAACAGCGACAACACCCAAAATGTTTCTATTGAACAAGCCATTATTGCAGCAAAACAGCAATTGGCCAGTAAAAACACTAAAAATGAAAAACCATTTCGTCATGCGACTTTCACCCTGAGCGAACAGGCTATTCATCAACTACAAAATCTAGCGAAAGAAACCAAATTAGCTAAATCTCATATTATTCGCATTTTAATTAACGAATTGTGTGATGAAGAACAACACAATAAACTCAAAAAATTGCTCGACTCTGGGGTAAATTAACAACAATTTTTTATTTATCTGTTCAATTACTCATCAATCTTCACATCATCTTACTGGAATAACCTCATAAACTCTTGTAAAGCAACATAATAACAGGTTAACATAGTTTTTTTTTATAAAAGCTGGCTTTCATTTTTCAGTTTCACTATAATATGCCACCTTTTTCAGGATCCCGAGGCGACGGTCTTGGGGAATAATAGTTCGACCTGGAATTAATTTTTGGAGTACTCAGAATGTCTAAAGTTTGCCAAGTAACAGGCAAAGTGCCAATGGTTGGAAACAACCGTTCACATGCAAGAAACGCGACTCGTCGTCGTTTTTTACCAAACCTTCAATCTCACCGTTTTTGGGTTGAGAGTGAAAATCGTTTCGTTAAATTACGTTTAACTCCGAAAGGAATGCGTATTATCGATAAGAAAGGTATTGATGTAGTATTAACTGACATCCGTGCCCGTGGCGGAAAAGTTTAACAACTACTTTTAGAGGAAATTATTATGCGCGATAAAATTCGTTTAGTTTCTAGTGCCGGTACTGGTCATTTTTATACTACAGATAAAAATAAAAAGACTATGCCTGAAAAGATGGAGATCAAGAAATTTGATCCACGTATCCGTCAGCACGTTATGTATAAAGAAGCTAAAATTAAGTAATTTTAATTTAGTTTTGAAAAACCCAGCAATTGCTGGGTTTTTTATTGCCTAAAATTTAGTATCATCGTTACTCTTTTACTTACTGATGTATATTTTCATGAAGCTTTCAAGAACTGGTTGGAATAACGTTATCATTTTTTCAGTGATGATTTTTATTCTTGTGATTAACGTAACCAATAAAAAATTATATTCATCAGATAACAAGCAAAGCAATGAACGAACATTATTTTCTAAGCATGCTGTCATCTTATCGTTAGCGATTAATCAGCAAGTAACCATTGAACGTATCGGACGAACTTGGCGGGCAACTCCCGCAAAGATTTCAGGACAAGCATTAGATCAAATGATGCTATCCTGGCATGAAACACAAGGTATTATTGTGACTGAACCGCCCGCACTTGACCACCAAATGGCGTTAGTTGTTTCAGTTGAATTAGCCGGTGAGACACAGTCTCAATTACTTAACCTCTTTATTACTAATAACGAATTACTCATTTTTAATCAGCAACAAAAAAAGTGGCTATCTTTTCCTCTGGCAATATTTTCACAACTCATTCCCAATGAAATCTTAGCAAGTTAAACGTTACGTCCTTCACTCTAACTATTAAGAAGACCATGCCAATGACTCATCATGAAATACAGCACTGCGCGATACTGACTATGAATAACCTTGACGATTTTGAGGCATACGACAACTTACTAGAGCAACCACTCCTTAGCTTTGGCTGGCAAATGCACATGGTATCTTGGCGTGATAAAAGTGTTAATTGGAATGATTATGCGGCCGTTATCATTCGTTCGCCATGGGATTACCAAGATGACGCCCCTGCTTTTTTAAATGTATTAAATAGTATTGAACAATCGAGTGCTCACCTTGAGAATAACTTAGCCACCGTTGAATGGAATATTGATAAAATATATTTACGTGAATTAGCCAGTAACGGTGTCAATATTGTAAAAACATTATGGCGAAAAAACTTAACTCAACAACAAGTCGCCGAATATTTTACTGGACTCAATGTTGATCAATTAGTGATAAAGCCACGTATTAGTGCCAATGCGGATAATACTTTTTGGTTAACGAAAGAAAATCACACCGAATTTTATCCACAACTTGAGAAAGCGTTCTCAGCAAGCGAGTTTTTAGTACAACCCTTTATGGAAAGTGTTATTGATGAAGGTGAATTTTCACTGTTTTATTTTAATGGTCAGTACAGTCACGCAATTTTGAAAACACCAAAAGATCATGATTTTCGTGTTCAAGAAGAACATGGAGGACGTTTAGCTTCAATAACACCCGAAACAAGTTTGATAGATCATGCTGAGCAAGCACTGAATGCCATAAAAGCACAAATAGGCATGCCACTCTATGCTCGTGTTGATTTTGTTCGAAGCGAGCAAGGCTTTGCGCTTATGGAAGCTGAGCTGATTGAGCCTTCATTATATTTTAATATGGATAAGCATTCAGCAAACCGCTTTGCTCAAGCTTTTGTTAATCGTATGCAGTCTTTAACACTGTAATTTAAATTAAACCCGAACCAGAGTTATTATGCCTGAATTACCTGAAGTAGAAGTTTGCCGGCAAGGCATTAGTCCCCATATTTTAAAACAAACCGTCACTAAGGTCGTGGTACGTAATGCTAACTTACGTTGGCCTATCCCTGAAACGGTACAAACCATGATTGGATATCGTGTGCATGCGGTAGAAAGACGTTCTAAATATTTATTAATAAAATTTTCGCATGGCACTTTAGTTTTACATTTAGGTATGTCGGGAACCATCAGAGTCATTGATGACAATACGCCTGTCGCAAAGCATGATCACTTTGATTTAGTTTTCGCACACGGCAAAGCGTTACGGCTGAATGACCCTCGTCGCTTTGGCGCCGTGCTCTGGTTTAAAGACAATATAGACGAACGTGGATTATTAAGTAAATTAGGCCCCGAACCACTCACTGACGATTTTTGTTATGGTTATTTATTTAATAAAGCCCAAAATAGAAAAGTGCCAATAAAAACCTTCTTAATGTCAAACCCCGTTGTCGTCGGTGTTGGCAATATTTATGCAAACGAAGCCTTGTTTAAGGCTGGGATTTTGCCAACAGCACTGGCAGGTACCATTTGCGAATCACGTTTTGATCAACTCACTGATATCATCAAAACAGTGTTAACCGCCGCGATTGCTCAGGGGGGCACAACCTTAAAAGACTTTACTCAAGCCGATGGCCGTCCAGGGTATTTTGCGCAAGAACTATTAGTTTATGGTCGAGCCGGCAAGCAATGTAAAACTTGCCAAACACTATTAGAAGAGGTTAGACAGTCAAATCGCAGTTCAGTTTTTTGTCCAAACTGCCAAACTGATTAGTCATTTATTAAAGTGGCCGTTAGCTATTGTCTAAAGCCGCTTTTACAATAGGATGAACAAATTGGCTGACATCACCATTATGTAAGGACACCTCTTTGACTAACGTTGAGGAAATAAAAGAATTTCCTTCTGACGGGGTTAAAAAAACACTTTCCAATTCAGGAGCTAAACGTCTATTCATATTCGCTAATTGAAATTCATAATCAAAGTCAGAGACTGCCCTCAAGCCACGGATCAGTACTTTGGCTTGATTCTTCTGAGCAAAATCCACTAATAAACCACTAAAGCCAACGACAGTGATATTGGGTAGATGACGGCTGACCTCTTCAATCATCGCAACACGTTGGGCTAGGTCAAAACGAGGCTTTTTGCTTGGGCTTGCAGCAACCCCCACAATAACTTCAGAAAATAGCGCGCTCGCACGCTCAATTAAATCAGTATGACCGTTAGTCACGGGATCAAAGGTTCCTGGATAAATCGCTTTTATTGTCATGAGTTGTATCTTCTTTATGAACTTAAAAACATTGTAAAGGCTATTTTTAGTGAATGGAAACTAACAAAGACGAATTTGTTAAAGTATTTACTCGAAAAGCCTTTCCGTCAGTTCAATTTTGATAGTATGATGGAAAATAATACAATGGCAAAAAAACAGAAGTAACTGACATGAAAACCCGTGATAAAATTATTCAGGCCAGCATTGAGCTTTTCAATGAACAAGGCGAGCGCAACGTAACAACGAATCATATTGCAGCGCATTTAAGTATTAGTCCGGGAAACTTGTATTATCATTTTCGCAATAAAGAAGACATTATTCTCTCTATCTACGAAGAGTATGCACGTAACTTGTTATTAGAAACCGTCCCTTTTGTTTCTCCCGAAGTAAAACCACTCGATACCATTATTTTATACATGGACGCTGTCTTTCAAGCACTGATGAAGTTTCGTTTCTTCTACAGTAATCTTCCGGTGTTGTTGGCCAAAAATCCTTTATTGCATGAGAAATATGTTGAGGTTCAATCATCAATCGCTTCGCGTGTCAGTGAAATGCTATTGTCATTACGCACGACTAATATGATGAAGTTCGCTGACGAAGACTTACCTGACATTGTCAGTATATTGCGTTTAGTAAACACCTTTTGGTTGAGTTTTTATCAAACTCAAAATAAGAACATTGAAATTACTGATGCCGTTTTTTACGAAGGTGTACTGAAGATACTTGTTATTATTCAACCCTATATTACAGAGTCTGCGATGCCTGAGTTTTTAGAAGCTCGTACCATGTACCGTAAACGTTGCTTGGAAGTTGCTGACGTCGCTTAATAGGCTATAACGTTTTAGAAGATATGACCCTTAGGCCATATCTTGATTTCAAAGCCATATCATATTCGACTACTGTGACCCAAGTGCTATTAGGTCCATATCACTAAAGAAAGGTAGCCACCCGACAAAAACATCATCTGAACTTTCCGGCGACTTTATCGGTAGCCGCTTCAAATTTTCGATAATATCACGGTGGGTCATAGTGACTTCATCATTCATATTATTTGAATCAGAAAAGTAATTTAAAAAAGCAGGTGTTCTTGGTGCTATTTCAACAAAGGCCTCAAGAGCCCCCATAAGAGACACTGAATTTTCTGAGGTAAAAATACTGATTGATTTTAATACCCCTGTCTGTTCTTGACAGAAACTTCTAATCTGAGACACTTCTTTTAACGTTGTAAGCACCAAAACAGGTTGGCATTTATTGACAATCTCAAGTGTTTGTTTCGAATTGTTTTGCGGCAAGGGTGCCGGTACGGCAATAACACCCGCTAAAAGACAACCATAAAATGCAACAACATAGTCAATATTTGGAGGGTAAAGCAATAAAACCTTATCACCTGCTTGTGTTTTACTTTTTAGAAAGTTAGCAACCGACAATGCTTCAGACCAAAACTCTCTGAAGGTTAATTCAGTCAGTGGCTCTGTTTTAGAAGGTAAAAAGCTAAAAGCAACTTCATCAGGTTTAGCGGCAACGTGGTGGTGCAAATATTCAATAATTGTATTTGGCATAGTGTAATCACTCTTTATAGGTTTACGTATTTACGTAAAAAGACATCGCTCATTTATTACTTAAAATATAATTATATTGCCTGTAGATTGCTACTATGACCCTGCCAATATTTTGTTGGATACTGCCAAAATTTATTATCCACTGACCTCCCTATTAAAACTAACACTTTAGAGAAAATTGGCGAATAAACACAAATAATAGGCTTAATATTGATAGATCATTATTGTAAATCTCATTATAGTTTTATTGTTTACATACTTTATTGTTAATAAATAGATAAATTATTGTGGCCCTCTCCAGAGGTTTTGGTAGAAATATTAAGTTTCTATTTTATAACGCGATCCCTTAATCAACGTTATAAAATAACGCATGACTTAATATTTCTACCAATTTTTATTTGTCATCGACTTCTAGTAATTAGCTTACTTATCGAATGCCTCTACAACACTGAGTATTTGATAGTAATGAGAAATATTAACATCATAAGACAGTAACGTTTACAGGTACCTTACTCACCTATCTAAAGATTTAGTCGTTACACGAGTGTTGATATTGATTTATTGTGTCAATCTTTACGCGATGCTGATATCTTTGCTAACCGATGATTAAATTATGGAATGTTAATAATAAGAATGTAGAATGTTAACTATTACCTTTAACATAAGACGCTTATATTTAATATTTTGGGACCAGCCTGATCAAAAATTATAAGTAACTTAACCCGGCACCTTATACAAAGACACGCCAATCACATTAGGATAATTACCATGAAAATAACTAAATGTTTATTAATCTCAACTTTTTTTATTAGCTCTGCAAGCTTTGCAAATACATCTACACAAGAGCAAGTGACATTACCCAGTATCATTGACGTTATTAGCTTTTGTAGTAGTGATAAAACGTGTACCAGCATACTTCCTGTTATTGAAGAACAGGAAGTAAATTATGATGTAAAATATGAAACGGAATCTCTGAATACTGACCCTACAGAAATCGATATCGATGAATAACAGACTATTTGGATAGATCTAATATCATGTTAAAACGTTGTCTGATCTTGTTTATTATTTTGCAGTTTCACTGCGCTACTATATTAGCCAGTACATTACAAAAGACTTACAACGTAATTAATTTTACTACATCTAAAATTCGAGACCAACAAGACGTTAAAGCCATCACACAAGATTCAAATGGCTTTATTTGGTTTGCCTCTAATTCAGGTCTCTTTCGCTTCGATGGCTTAAATGTTAAAAAACACTCACTTCAAACTATTAATGATAAGGATCCACTCGAAGTAAAATCCTTATTGATCGATAGTAATAACAAGCTTTGGGTAGGCACGAATAAACGTTTATTGAAATACAATGAAAAGAGTGAAACATTCCATAAAGTCGAGTTAAATAGCGACGGTTATTCATTTTCCATACTTGTATTACTTGAAGACAATAATAATAACATTTGGGTGGGTACAAGAGACAATGGCTTATTCAAAATAGAACAAAGTCCAACTAATAATACTGTTTCTCATTTTCATAAAACAGCAAAAAATTCCTTGAAAATATCGAGCAATCAAATTCGAAGTTTGTATCAAGCTAACGATAATGAATTATGGTTTGGTACAAAAAATGGCCTAAGTAGTTATTCATTTGCAAACAAGCGAATAACTGACCATAAGATTAATATGCCGTCGAATCTTCAAAAAAAACTAACTGTATATAGCATACTGAAGCTAAAAGAGAATTTATTGCTTGGCAGTAATATTGGTTTGATTGAGTTCAATAGAAACACTTCTACTGGTTCTTTATATTCAACTGATAAGTTACTCGCATCACTTGTTTTTACCGTGAAATACTCTCAAGACAATCATTTAATAGTCGGCAGTAAGATTAATGGATTAATGATAATTAATCCAAAAACAAAAGAAATAATAAAGCTCAATAATAGCCAAAATAAAAACTCTGAATTGAATTCAAATAGAGTTTATACCACTTTTTCTGACAGTACAGGGAATATTTGGCTAGGCACAAAAGTCGGTATTAATAAATTAACTTATAGTGATAGCTCCATTGATTTATATCGCGTTAAAGATAATAGCTCACAGTGTATTACGAGTAATGAAAATCATGCCGTATTTTTAGATTCACAGAATAATATGTGGTTAGGCGCAAAAGGAAAAGGCTTAAATTTAATTAATCAAACCAATAATACTTGCAAATTTTTTAATAAAGATAATATCAATTTACCCAATATAACTTTCCAACTGATTATGGATATAAAAGAAGATCTAGAAGGAAATATTTGGATTGCTAGCTTCAACGAAGGATTAATAAAATATAACCCACAAACAGAAAAATTCAGCCAATTAAGCTTTTCTGATACAAAAAAAACACAAATAATCCAACACGGGGAAATTCTAGATATTTTTATTGATAGAGACAATAACTTGTTACTCGGAATGATTGATCATGGCTTAGTAAAGTACAATCAATCACTTAACACTTTGGAATTACTTGGGGAAAGCATAGCTAAAAAGCTCCAACGTAATAAATTAACCGTAAAAAGTATCAAGCAAATAAATGATACTCTTTGGCTAGGAACCGCCTTTGCTGGATTGATTTCTTATAATGAAGCAACAGGTCGGATAAAATCATATTTATTAGACAATAAAAATTTACGCATCGTTACCACCGCTCTCGATAACCAACAAAATATTTGGCTAGGTACTAGAGATAATGGAATAATCAAATTTACACCAACAACAGGTGAGTATATTAATTATCAAGCCAAAGATAGCTTAGCTAATAATAATATATTTGATATCCAAGTTGATAATAACAATAATCTTTGGATAGGTACCTATAACGGCTTATCTATGTTTAATCAAAACACATCATCCTTTACTAATTATTATGAAAAAGACGGTATGCAATCGAATGACTCTTCGCTAGGGAGTTTCTTTGATGCAAAAACCGGTGATCTATGGCTAGGAGGAATGAACGGTATTAACCGTATTAATACGAATACATTACGTAAAAAGGACGATAGTTCGTCTTTATACTTAACAAGTTTAAAGATTAATGGAGAGAAAGTTTCCGTAAGTGACGATAAAAAAACAAGCCCATTAAAAGAAAATATTATAAGCGCACAGCAATTAACGTTAACCCATAAAGAAAACAATTTTGCCTTTAGTTTTGCAAATATTAATTACCAAAATACTGACAAGCTCAGTTATCAATATCAGCTAGCAGGATATGACCATTGGAGTGAGGTTGCCCGTGAAAATCTCACCGCAAATTATACCAATATTCCTGCCGGTGAATACCAATTTCAAGTGCGTGTAACGAATAACAATGGACAATGGAATGGTGCCGAGACGAGTATTTCTATTCTTATTTTACCCCCTTGGTGGTTAACGACATTGGCATTAATCATTTACTCACTACTGATCATTATCTCCATCTATTTAGTTATTCATTTTCGCACCCGTGTGCTTAGAAATAAGGCCAATGAATTAGAGCGCTCCGTTCAACGCCGTACCATAGAGCTTGCTCAAGAAAAAGATAAAGTAGAGCGACTGCTTGAACAAAAAAATGAAGAGTTTGCCAACCTGTCTCATGAGTTTAGAACACCACTAACCCTTATTTTAGGAACAAGTTCACAGTTACTCACTTCCAGCATGGCTGATAATCAGCTCAATCGAATTGAAGTTATTAAAAGAAATGGATATCGACTCCTTCGAATGGTTGATCAGCTTCTGAATATAGAAACTTTTCGTGTGAAAGCTATCTCACAAAAATCGCTACAAAATACCGGTAATATCATCAAGCAACTTGTTGATGCTTTTACAGATCTTGCTTTAGAAAAAGGCATTAAATTACAAATAATTAATATCGAGGATATTGACTTTGAATTGGTGGATGATGCACTTGAGAAAATCGTCGTAAATTTACTTTCAAATGCAATAAAATACACCCATAACGGTGGCAGTATTACTTTAGAAACCAAACGCACTCTAAATAATGAACTCTATATTCAAATTGTTGATACGGGTATCGGTATACCCAGCGATCAGCTCGACAGTGTTTTCGAAAAATATAACCGAGTACTCAGTAAAGAAAGTGAGCAAATAACAGGAGCTGGTATTGGGTTGGCTTTAATCAAAGAACTTATCATTAGTCACAGCGGAAGCATTACCTTAACCAGCGAATTAGGAAGTGGCACTACAATAACAGTATTACTGCCAATAATTAACGAAGGTAAAGAAAAGCAGCAGAGCAATGCCATACTGAAAAATGTACAAATAGATAATATTGTTGCCATGGAATTAATGAGTTTAACCCAACAGACCGCACTTTCACCTATAAAAAACAGTGCTAACTTTTCTTCTACTGCGCAAGAGGAAAAAATAAAAATATTAATCATCGAAGATAACCATGATATGAATCAATATATGGTTGATTGTCTGGCTGATGATTATATTGTACTCAGTGCCTATGACGGTTTAGAAGGTGTAAATCTCGCCATTCAAGAAGTCCCTGACTTAATTATTAGCGATATTATGATGCCAATACTTGATGGTTATCAAGCGACCCAGAAAATTAGAGCAAACCCCATAACTGATCACATTCCCATTATTTTACTTACGTCTCGACATGATTTAGAGAGTAAACTTAAAGGGTGGCATCATCAAGTGGATGAATATCTGACTAAACCTTTCAATGTCGAAGAATTAAGACTACGTATTGAAAGTTTACTGGCCATTAGGAATATACTTAAAAACAAAAAAAATCAAAAGGCAGCAAAGTCGCCTCATATAGAACAAAGCCTGTTAGATAAACTTATCGATGCTGCTTCGATTGAACAGATTAGTAAACAAGATATTTTTATAGAAAAATTAAATGAAGTATTAGAAAAAAAATACACTGACACATCAACAACGGTTAACACTGTAGCTAAAGCAATGGCGATGAGCGAGAGACAATTATTTAGGAAGCTTAAAAGTATTTTAGGTGCGACACCTACTGATTATTTAAGACGTTTTCGTTTAGATAAAGCATGCTTATTATTAGCGCAAGGACAAAGCGCAATAAATACTACTTTTGATACCGGCTTTTCTTCTCAAAGTTATTTTAGTAAGTGTTTTAAAAGTGAATATGGATGCACACCAAGCGATTTTCAAAAACAATTATTCGTGAAAAACGAAGAAGGCTTGTAACGCTTAGACCCTAAGTTCACACCACCATTAACTGACGAGTAAATACCCTTCGAGTAACATATTCCAATGTTCTTTTGTCCAATGAAAAGTAGGCAGTTTATTTTTTTCTTTTTCAAAAGAACGTAATAATCTTGCGATATTTGCTTGTTGCCAAGCTGATGAAACAGCACGTTGATCACCACGATCGAAATCAATCAACCATACCTTTTTTTTATTATCCAATAAAATATTATGGCTATTTAAATCATGGTGATAAATACCTGCATTATGAAAACGACGAATAACCTTACCGACTTCTCGCCAAACCTCTTCCGCTAATGCTTCTTTTGATAATATTGCGACTAAATCCTGGGCATGTTCAATACGGGAAGATAATAAATCCGCTTGATAAAAAGGACCCTGTTTAGTCACTCGAAACGCAATAGGTTTTGGCGCTGGCAATGCCAATGACTGTAAAATATCTAAAAGTTGGTATTCCTTGGCAGCGCGTGTGTTTTCCTGTCCAGTAAAGAAATACTTATCATTAATAATTTTACCTATTAATCCACCTCGATAATAATGACGTAGAACCCACTGTTGTTTTTCGGATGACTTTGAGCCTAACGAATTATATTCAATAAACCAAGTCGTACCACGGCCTTGAGCACTTCCCGTTATAGCCTTTTTATCTTGCCAATATTTACTATTTAGCATTTCAGGAGAAAAATCATCTATCGCATTCGTGTTATAACGACAATAAACATTACCTTCTTGATAAATTTTTTCTTGGTAGGGTTTTACAATTGCTGACTTGTTCAAGATAATAGGCTCAATTCAAATACTTTATATGCTCTATTGTGGTGATTCCTTTATGCTGGGTCAATTAACAGCGCCAAAAAATTTATGTTTATTACGTTTATCTGCCATCGGCGACGTTTGTCATGCCGTAGCTATGGTGCAACAAATTCAACGTTACTACCCAAAAACTAAAATTACTTGGGTAATAGGAAAAGTTGAAGCTAATTTATTGCAAGGGTTACCCAGCGTAGAATTTGTCATTTTTGATAAAAAAGCGGGTTTTAAGGGATATCAAAATTTACGAGCCGAACTTTCGCATCAAAAATTTGATGTGTTATTGCATATGCAAGTTGCTTTGCGTGCTAGCTTAGCGAGCTGGTGTATCAAAGCAAAAGTAAAAATAGGTTTCGACAGTAAACGTGCGAAAGAAGGTCAATGGCTTTTCACGAATCACCAGATAGCACCTCAACACCAACCGCATGTACTTGATGGTTTTATGGGGTTTGCAAAAGCTATTGGTGTGCCTACCGAGAGTCCTCGTTGGGAAATGCCTATCGGTGACGAAAATGAGCTTTGGGCAAGTGAGCTATTGTCTGTAGAGTCTAATAAACCCATTGCCATAATTTCACCTGCTGCCAGTAAAGCAGAACGAAATTGGCATGCAGAAGGCTATGCACAGACAGCTGATTATTTAACACAACTAGGTTTTCAAGTGGTTATTTGCGGTGGGCCAACCACTTTAGAAAAATTATTAGCCACTGAAATAATAAGCTTCAGTAAATCTCATATTGTTAATCTTGTTGGAAAAACCAATTTAAAACAACTTCTCGCTGTGCTAAAAATATCTCATCTAGTTATTGCACCTGATACTGGCCCAGCACATATGGCGGTGACTGTTGGCACGCCTGTAGTTGGTTTATATGCACACAGTAACCCTAATCGTACTGGCCCCTATTTATATCAAAACTATGTCGTCAGCTGCTATCAACATACAGTACAAGAGCAATACAAACAGAAGCTTGAACATCTACCTTGGGGCATTAGAGCAAAAGGCAGTGACTTAATGAACGGCATTACTTTTACTCAGGTGAAAGAAAAATTATTACTTCTCATTAAAGATTATTACCCAGAATTTATCATCAAATAAATTCCACTCCAAACCTACTCCAAATAAATAAAATCCTATCTAAGGCCTACGTTATCTAAACGAGGCCTATCTTCGCTTGCTTCCATTTCTCACTCATAGCAAACACCCATCGAATAACGCTCATCAGACTAAGTTAACTCGCTGGCATGACCATCATAAAAAAAAACAATAAAATAAATTTACTTGTTGCAAATGATAACTATTGTCATTAGTATTCGCACCAAGTAATTTATCTCTCTCTTTTTCTCTTAGGAATAACAATGAAGTATTCACCTGTGTGCTTAGCAATAATCGTTGGCTTAATGCCTTACTCATCCAATGCCAATGGAGTCTCTGGCAATAATACCGCCGTTGAGGTTATTGAAGTAAAAGGTAGTTATTTTAATAACTATAAAGTTGATGAAGCACATGGCGCAATGCGTACCAATACCTCCTTATTAGAAACATCTCAATCAGTCACTGTTATTCCAAACTCAGTGATAACAGAGCAACTCGCAACAACTTTAGGCGAAGTATTAACTAACGACGCAAGCTTAACCGCAGGCTCTAAGCAGCGTAATCGTGAAGTTTTTAATTTACGTGGTTTTGAACTAAGTTCATCAAATGGTTACCTTAGAGATGGCCACCAACATTGGTCACATTACCAACAACCCATTGAAATATTAGAAAACATTGAAGTAATAAAAGGCCCTTCGAGTATATTGTATGGTCAGTCTGGTCCCGGAGGCTTAGTTAATATGGTGACCAAAAAACCTACAGCAAAAACGTTATTTAATCTGGGTATGGATGTTGACCAAGAGGGTTCTACTCGATTTTCACTAGATGCTGGTGGTTCATTAACTGAAGATGAATCGTTACGCTACAGAGGCGTGCTCGTTAAGCAAGATGCTAAATATCAACGTAACTATCAAAATAATGAACAGCGCCAGCGCGATCGTTTTTTAGGCGCTTTAGTGATCGATTATGATATTTCAGACAATGCTATGGTACGCGTCCATTATGACCGAACAGATGATGAAGCTGGATTAGATACTGGTTCTTGGTTAGACGAAAAGGGTAATATCATTGGTAATGAAAAAACCATTCGCGATATGTCTTGGGCATTTACTGATATTACTGTCGAAAATATTGGTGTTGATTTCAACTATGCATTGTCTGACCAATGGCAGGTTAACTTAGGTTACAACGAACAAAATTTTGAACGCCAACGTTTTGAATCATCTCCGAAGAAGCCATCAATTTTTACAGAAGGTGATACGTATACTTCAAAACCCTATGACCGATTTGACGATTGGCAATTTAAAACTGCTTTTATTGATTTTACCGGTGAATTCACTCTTTCAGATGTTAAACATCAATTATTAATTGGCGCTAATTCTTTAGACTATTACTACGGACAACTAAAAGTAAATGGCGAATCGATTAACTACTCGGCCAACCAAGTAGAACCTGCTCGACCTGATATCAGCTACAAAACTGACGACTCGTTATACTCTAGTGCATATGATTATTACGGTGTTTATATACAAGACTTAATCACTTTAAATGACCAGTGGCAAGTATCAGTAGGAGGGCGTTACGACAAGCAAAGTAAAGAGAATGCAAACAATGAATCATTATTACCTAAAGCAGGGCTTTTATTTCATCCTGATGAACAGACAACATTTTACACCAGCTACTCAGAAGGTTTTGAGCCGCAAAGAAGCGAAAAATTAGAAAATGATCGTGATATCAACAATGGTATGAAGCTCGATGCGATGACCTCGAAGCAAGTGGAAATAGGCGCAAAATGGCAACTTTTTGATGAACGATTACTGTTAACCGCTGCCATTTTTGACATAACCAAAACAGGAAAATTAATCACTGAAGCAATCAACGACAATCCAAATTTTGATACTCGAACAGAACAAGCGGGCGAACAACGCCACAAAGGTTTTGAAGTGGCTGCACAGGGTGCAATAAACGATAAACTTTTTGTGATGGCATCGGTGATGAAGTTAGACGCACAATACGATAAAGATGAAAATTATCAAGGAAAAACCCCTGTTGATGCTCCCCAGTGGTCAGCTTCAATCTGGTCTCGTTATGAATTTAATGACCAGCTTGCTGTAAATATTGGCGCATTTTACGAAGGTGAACGCTTTGCCGATAGCAATAACACGATAACAAAAGACGCTTATACACGCATTGATGTCGGCGCAACCTATAAAACGGTTATTAGTAATAAAGCCGTTAACTTCCGCTTAAATATCCAGAACTTACTTGATACTGACTATCTTGGTGGTGGTGGTGTTTCGAACGTAACCGCTGGAGACGGTACAAGTTTTCGTTTAGCGACACAAATTTCATTCTAAATTAACGAAGGCAGAAGTAACAAAAATTAATTTGTTGCTTCTGCAAAGACAAAATAAGCTATTGTTATTTATGAAAATCAATAAAAATACTTTACGTTTTTCTCGCCTTATACATATTTATGTTTCGATGGCATTACTGACTTTACTGCTCTTTTTTTCAGTGACGGGTATTACCTTAAATCACCCCGAGTGGTTTAGTGAAAAGAAAGCAAGTATTGAAGAAAAGGAAATCATGATTGATTTAGCCCTTATTGAAAATCCTCCTTTATCCCTTCAGCAAATTGTCAATATTTCTGAAGTAATAGAGCAAAAGTTATCAATATCGTTAAGTCATTCTGTTATCGAAAGTAGCAAAAACGAACTATTTTACAGCATTAAAAAAGCAGGAAAAAATACAGCGATTTCTCTCGACTTAGTCAGCGGCGAATTATTTTTTGAATATACCAACTATGGTTGGTGGGCGCTGATGAATGATTTACATAAAGGAAGAAACACCACTGTTTTTTGGGGATGGATCATTGATATAACCAGTGTGCTGTGCATTTTTTTTGCATTGAGCGGTTTTATTTTAGCCATGCCTCAAAAACGGTTTAATCGAACATTATCAGTGAGTTTAGCTGTTACCGTAGCGATGATTTTTACTTCAGTATTGTGGGCTTAACCCCCTTATAAACGATCTACGTCACCCTTCTTTGGTGACTACACAAAGGAACTTACATGAATATAAAAACTGTTAGATTATTACTTGTTTTCTTAACCTTTATAAATTTTACCGTTTTTGCAAACCCTAGTAACTCAACGCCAGCAGAATTAAACATTGAGCTTAATTTAAAGCAGCAGCTTGGTGAATATCACCCTCCCTATGTCGCTAGCTGGATTGAAAATTCACAAGGAAAACCGGTACGTACATTATTGCTTTGGCGAGAAAAAGCTAAATGGTTAAAAGATATTCGTCGGTGGTGGCGAAAAGTCGGTAAGAAAGATGCTGAGTTTGTTGACGGCATAACCTCTGCTACTCGCGCCGCAGGAAAGTACCCTCTCAATTTTCTTGCACAAGATGATAGAAATACAACACTCAAAAAAGGACAGTACACTTTATTCATTGAGGTGGTTAGAGAAAACGGTGGCCGCTCTATTATCCGCCAGCCCTTTACCTTAAATGGAGAAAAAGAAACCTTTACGTTAGCGGCCACCCATGAAACGGATGAAATGTCATTTTCAGTGTCGCCTCCATAATTTAATTGGCTTTATATTAGTCAGCCCACTTACCACACACAGATTTAGGAATATTAAAAAATGAATTTAAGAAAAATTATTGCGCTAACAATTACTTGTGCAATTAGTACGCAAACGTTCGCTCATTCTCGTTGGGTTTTACCGACACATTTTAATTTGTCTGCCGAGCAAGGCGAATGGATCATGGTAGACATTACTGCATCAAATGAAACCTTTAATGTTGATAAAGCTATGGGCGCAGATTTAGTAACAATCATCACACCTGATGGAAAATCATCAAGACCTTCATCAACATATAAAGGCCACCGTAAAAGTGTTGCTGATTACTTTCTAGCAGAGTCTGGTACATATAAAATCACCAATAATAGCCATCCGTCTTACATGACTTCTTACACGATGAATGGCGACCGTAAAAGGTTATCCGCTAATAAAGCAGAGTTAAGCGGGCAATTGCCTAACGAAGCGAAAGAGATAAAAACCACTTACCGTTACTCGAGAATTGAAAGCTATGTCACGATGAACACCCCAAGTGATAACTTTAAAACGGATGGTCAATTATTAGAATTGATCCCCGTAACTCATCCGTCAGACATTGCTGAAAATGAAAAGGTAACCTTTAAGTTTTTGTTTAATGGTAAAGCGCAGAAAGATGTTTCTGTAGAAATTACTGCCGACGGTGCCCGTTATCGCAATAACCCGCAAACATTAACATTGGTGTCTGATGAAAAAGGTGAAATTAACTTCATGCCAAAAGCAGCTGGGCGATATTTATTAATTGCTGAGCACCAAGAAAACACACCAAAATCGCCTTTAGCAGACCAACAAATGGGCAGTGTATTTTTAACGTTTGAAGCTCAACTTAATTAAAGATGATTTATACCGATTCATCCTCAAAACATCGGATTTAGTACCTATAAGTAGAATCGGTAATTCACTAAAGTAACGTCAATAATTGTTTCAAGGTGCGAGCACTTGCACCTTGGTTCTGTGTTACCACGCGGTAGGCATTATCCCCTAGTGTTTGCTGCGTTTTTTCTGACGACAAAATAGCGGCTACCTCTGTAGACAAATCATGCGCGACCGTTACAGTTGTTGCATCATCTTGCCTAGCCAGTTGAATAATACCTTGCTCCACAGCGAGTTGCTGCATAACCTCAACAAAATTACTCATATTAGCGCCAACCACAATCGGCTTTTTAAATAACGCCGGCTCAAGTGGATTATGTCCGCCAACGTCTGAAAAGCTCCCCCCCATAGTAACAACACTCGCTAATGCACACGTCGGTAACAACTCTCCTAGCGTATCAAGTAGCCAAATTTGTTTATCGCTTGTGACCTTATCTTTGTTGCTTCTTCGCACTAAAGCATAACCTTGCTCTTGGCATAATGTTGCCACGTCATTAAAGCGCTCTGGGTGACGAGGAACAAGAATTAAGAGAAGTTTTGGAAAGTTTTTTAATAGCAATGCGAAAGCATTTAACGCAATAGTTTCATCACCCTTATGTGTGCTAGCAACCACCCAAATCAATCGGTCGTCTTCAACAAAGCCTGCAAGCTCTTGATGTTTATCTTTTACCGTTTGGTTAACACTAATATCGAATTTTACATTGCCTGATACTTTACAGCGGGAGACATCAGCTCCTAATGCGATAAAATTGTCATAGTTTACTTGGCTTTGACACAGAACTTTATCAAAACTATTAATCGTCGGTGTGATTAACCAAGCAAGCTTACAATAACTGTTCATCGACTTTTGCGATAAACGACCATTAATCAGTAAGAGCTTGATCCCTTGTTCGCGACTTTGCGCAATTAAATTGGGCCACAGTTCAGTTTCCATAAAAACCATAGCTTGTGGTTTCAATTTATTCAAAAATGCCGCTACGCAGAAAGTACTATCAAGGGGTAAATAACAATGTTGAACACGATCACCAAAAAGCTTTATCACTTGCTCAGAGCCGGTCGGAGTAAAAGTAGTGACGGTTATGACACTTTTAGGTTTTTTTTCAAGTAACTGAGTAATGAAGCTCTTCAGCGCAATAACTTCACCGACACTCGCCGCATGAACAATAATTCCTCCAGCCTTTAATTCCCGAGGTAAAAAACCAAAACGTTCGCTTACCCGCTGTCGGTAAGCTTTCTGTTTGATTGAACGCAATAATAACAACACCCAAAAAACGGGTAATAAACAAAGAAAAACAAGTCGGTATAACATTAAGGAAAATTGATAACGCACAGAAAAAGCTCTTTAGTAGTTTATGAATGCAGTATAGCGATTAAAGCAAACAATAAAAATACCCAAAACCGATGGAGTTTGTTATCGTCTGTACTATACAAGGGGAATAAAATAGTCGTGTCTAAAATGGATGGTATGTTCTACAACAAATTTTTATGCAATCGTTTAATTGCTATTGCTAGCCTTTTATTTGTTGTGCCCTTTTTATCTGCGCAAGAATCTGCTCAACCCACAAATAGTCTTCCTACTTCAACGCCCGCAACAAAAGAAACAGCGGCACAACAAATAAAATTTACCGCTGATGACGATTTTCTATTATCGGGGGATTATTATCTTGGTGATATGCTTGGCCCTGGTGTATTGCTACTCCATGACTGTTCCCACAGCAGTAAAAGCTATACAACACTCGGTGAGTTATTAGCAAAACAAGGAGTAAACGCCCTTGCTATTGACTTTAGAGGCTATGGTGATAGTGAATCAACGGCGTTTTCTCATCAGACGATAAAACACCAAGTGAAAAATATTGTTAGTTATCAAGCTGAAGTTGCAACACTCTCCTCATATTGGGAAAAAGATGTGCTTTTTGCCTATAACTATTTGCGCAGTAAAATAGGCAACGACCAACCTATCTCAATTGTAGCAAGTGGTTGTTCAGCAAGAGAAGCCGTTCGGTTAGCTGAAAAAATGCGTATCCACAGCTTTGTTATTCTTGCACCGATAATGAGCCATATGGAGAAAGAGCATTATAAAAATTTAATTGATATTCCTGCTTACTTCGTTAGTTCTGCACATCATGCCGATAGTTTTTTAACCGCTCAGGAATTATTTTCGTGGAATGGGGACAGCCGCTCTACAACGCAAGTTTTTAAAGGTGTTAACCAAGGGCACGATTTATTACGCCGTAATAAATTTTTAGCACAAAATCTTGCAGCATGGCTTAACGAAATGATGAAATAGGTTATTCATAGGTTTTATTTTTCAAAAACAGTATCGAGAATAATCGAAGAATTTGTCCGTTCAATCCCTTCTAAAGAACAAACTATATTAAGAATTTCATTTAATTTCTCTAATGTTTGTGCCTGAATAGTCGCTAATAAATCATACTCACCGCTAATAGAATATATGTGGCTGATGTTGTGAATTTTTCTTAATGCGATACAAATATTACGTCTTAAATTAGGATTTACTTTTAGCGAGACATTAGCCGAAATTAATTTATTACTATACTCACTCCCCAAGACAATACTATACGCTTTAATAACACCACTATTTTCTAGTTTAGTTAAGCGGTTTTGTATTGCTGTACGTGAAACACCTGTCGCTCTCGCAATGTCAGAAACACTTGCTCGGGCATTACACCTTAATATAGAAAGCAGTTCTTCATCTTTTTCTGTGATCATGTTAAATACCCAATAACATCGTTAAAAACCAATTAGACACCAATAATAGTCAATTTAACAGTATTACATGTCATTTTATCTAATGAAATAAGCATTAACTTAACTAGTGTCACTTTCTTAAAAGTTGGTCTAGGATAATAATACTATTATTATACGAACCTATTAATAAGGAATTTTTGTGAGCGACTCTTCAAGCAACGCAAGTTTTTACGCGCATTTAAATGATCAAATTGAACAAGTTAAAGAAGACGGCCTATATAAAGCCGAACGTGTTATTACCACAGCACAACAACCCAACATTGCCGTGACAACGGGTGAAGCTGTTGTAAACTTCTGTGCTAATAATTACCTAGGTTTAGCCAATCATCCTGAGCTCATTGCTGCCGCAAAAGCAGGCTTAGACGAGCATGGTTTTGGTATGGCATCAGTACGCTTTATTTGTGGTACCCAAGATATTCACAAAACACTAGAAGCAAAATTAAGTACCTTTTTAGGTATGGAAGATACCATTCTTTATTCTTCGTGTTTTGACGCTAATGCCGGTTTATTTGAAACCTTATTAAGTGCTGAAGATGCCATTATCAGTGATTCATTAAACCATGCCTCAATTATTGATGGTGTGCGTTTATGTAAAGCCAAACGTTATCGTTATGCCAATAATGATGCGAGCGATTTAGAGCAACAACTCATTGCCGCTGATGCTGCTGGCGCACGTTTTAAATTAATTGCCACCGATGGCGTGTTTTCTATGGACGGCGTTATCGCTAACCTAAAAGCGGTTTGTGATTTAGCTGATAAGTACAACGCTTTAGTGATGGTTGATGATTCACACGCGGTAGGTTTTGTCGGTGAAGAAGGTCGCGGTAGCCACGAATACTGTGAAGTCATGGGCCGTGTTGATATCATTACCGGCACATTAGGCAAAGCGATGGGCGGCGCATCAGGCGGCTACACTTCAGGTAAAAAAGAGACGATTGAATGGTTACGTCAACGTTCACGCCCTTACTTATTCTCTAATTCGTTAGCCCCTGCTATTGTTAATGCTTCAATTACCGTGATTGATTTATTAGCTAAAGGTGGCAAGTTACGCAAAACATTAAAAGATAACGCCCTTTATTTCCGCACGAATATGGAAGCAGCAGGCTTTACCTGTGCCGGTGCAGATCACGCAATCATCCCTGTAATGTTAGGCGATGCAAAAGTAGCCAGCGAAATGGCGAGTCGCTTATTAGCAGAAGGTATTTATGTCATTGGCTTTTCATTCCCGGTAGTACCCAAAGGCCAGGCACGTATTCGTACCCAAATCTCAGCAGCTCATACCAAAGAACAACTTGATAAAGCCATTTCAGCCTTTATTCGTATCGGCAAAGCAATGAACATTATTGGCTAAGGTTACTCTTTAAGGAAACACGATGAAAGCATTAGCAAAGTTAAAAGCGGAACCCGGCATTTGGATGACCGACAGTGAAAAACCACAACTGGGTCACAATGATTTATTAATTAAAATTAAAAAAACCGCTATTTGTGGCACCGATATTCATATTTACAACTGGGACGAGTGGGCACAAAAAACCATTCCAGTTCCCATGGTTGTTGGCCATGAATATGCGGGTGAAGTCGTGGGTATTGGTCAAGAAGTCAAAGGATTTACTTTAGGTGACCGGGTGTCTGGCGAAGGGCATATTACCTGTGGCCACTGTAGAAACTGTCGTGGTGGTCGTACGCATTTATGCCGCAATACTGTTGGCGTAGGTGTTAACCGGACAGGTTCGTTTGCTGAGTATTTAGTGATACCCGCTTACAACGCATTTAAATTACCTGATGAAATTTCTGATGATTTAGCCGCAATATTTGACCCCTTTGGTAATGCTGTTCACACCGCTTTATCTTTTGACTTAGTGGGTGAGGACGTTCTTATTACTGGCGCAGGCCCTATTGGTATTATGGCTGCCGCAGTCGCTAAGCATGTTGGTGCGCGCCATGTTGTTATTACCGACATTAATGAATATCGCTTAGACTTAGCCCGTAAAATGGGCGCTACGCGTGCTGTAAATGTAAGTACAGAAAACTTAACAGATGTGATGACCGAATTGGGTATGACTGAAGGTTTTGATGTCGGTATGGAAATGTCAGGGGTCCCTATGGCCTTTACTGCAATGTTAGAAAACATGAATAACGGTGGCAAAATAGCCATGCTCGGTATTCCAGGTCAAGATATGGCTATTGATTGGAGTCAGGTCATTTTTAAAGGTTTGACGATAAAGGGCATTTATGGCCGTGAAATGTTTGAAACGTGGTACAAAATGGCGAGCTTAATTCAATCAGGTTTAGACTTATCACCTATTATCACTCACCATTTTGATATTGATGATTTTCAAAAAGGCTTTGATACCATGCGTTCAGGTCTTTCAGGTAAAGTTATCTTAAACTGGGAAAGCTAAATTTTTTGATAGAAAATCAATAGGTAAACCCAGGCGTTAAGCCAGCTTAATAAAGCTGGCTTTTTTAATTCTCATATCCCCCCAGAACGCTGCAACTTTAGGGGTGAAATACCTTATCAATTCGTTATAATGCACATTATTTATGTGTTTACCTCTTTTAAAAGGCAATATTGTGACAACTCCCGGTAATTTATTTATTCTTTCTGCACCTAGTGGCGCAGGAAAATCTAGTTTAATTAAAGCCTTATTATCTCAAGAATCGGCCAGACCAATGCAAGTATCGGTTTCTCACACCACACGAGCGCCTCGTCCGGGTGAAAATAATGGCGAACATTACCATTTTATTAGTGTTGATCAATTTCAAAAGCAGATTAAACAAAATGAATTTTATGAGTATGCTGAAGTTTTTGGTAACTATTACGGTACATCAGCATCTGCGATAGATAAGCAACTTGCTCAAGGTATTGATGTTTTTCTTGATATCGACTGGCAAGGCGCCAAGCAAGTACGGATAAAACAACCCAGTGTCACCACGATTTTTATTAGCCCGCCCTCAAAAGCTGAGCTTGAAAATCGCCTTAAGAACCGAGGTCAAGACAGCGATGCCACCATTAAGTCTCGAATGGCACAAGCAAAAGCAGAATGCTCACACTACACTGAGTTCGACTACATTATTGTTAATAACGACTTCACTCAAGCACTGAGCGAATTAACCACCATCGTTAACAACCAACGTCTAAGATGTCAGCAACAAGCAATAACGCATCAATCGATGTTTGAAGAATTATTAAAGGACTAACATTACTGTGTCATTATTGTCCCTAAAATAGAACTATATCTTGCTTAATCGGCTGTAGCCCAGTAAACTACGGCACTATTTTATAAATTTTAAGTTGGAGTGACCAAATGGCTCGCGTAACTGTTGAAGGTGCTGTAGAAAAAGTAGGCAATCGTTTTGATTTGGTGTTAATCGCATCTCGTCGTGCTCGTCAAATTGCCACAGGCGGTAAAGAGCCTTTAGTTGATCCAGAAAATGACAAGCCAACCGTTATCGCTTTACGTGAAATTGAAGCCGGTTTAATCACAACTGAAGTAATGAACAGTAGCGATCGTCATGAACAAGTTCAGCAAGATTCTGCAGAGCTTGCTGCTGTAGCAGCCATTGTTGGTGGCGCTCAACCACAGCTATAAAATCTTTTGTCGCCTTATAGCGACGAGATAAAAACTAAACGCGTAATCATTACTAATGATACGCGTTTTTTATTGTCAGTATTTAACGAATAACGTATTGTGTAATTCTGACTCAAAGCTTTGACTGGCGGTAATAGTTCCGTTCAGCTTAATCATCAAGGATTTAATGCGTGTACCTTTTTGAACCATTAAAAGAACTTGTTTCAAGCTATCTTTCTAAAGTACAAATTGACTTATTAAAACAAGCTTACCTCGTTGCGCGTGAAGCGCATGAAGGGCAAATGCGTTCAAGCGGTGAACCTTATATCACTCATCCGGTGGCAGTTGCTTTAAATTTAGCAAAAATGCACCTGGACCACGAAACCTTAATGGCAGCATTACTCCATGATGTTATTGAGGATACGCCAGTAACTAAAGACGAGTTAGCCGAATTATTTGGCTATACCGTTGCCGAATTAGTTGAAGGCGTGAGTAAGCTTGATAAATTAAAGTTTGATAATAAAGAAGAAATGCAAGCAGAAAATTTCCGTAAAATGATACTTGCCATGGTGCAAGACATTCGCGTAATTCTTATCAAGCTTGCCGATCGCACACATAACATGCGTACACTTGAATCTTTACGCCCAGATAAACGTCGACGTATTGCCCGTGAAACATTAGAAATTTATGCGCCTATTGCCAACCGCTTGGGTATTCACGATATTAAAAGTGAATTAGAAGTTTTAGGTTTTGAAGCCCTTTATCCGATGCGCGCACGTGCATTAAAGTCGGCAGTAAAAAAAGCCCGTGGTAATCGCAAAGAAATTATTAATAACATTCAACAAGAAATCACTGCACGCCTTAAAGAAAGTGGTATTGAAGCGCAAGTTATTGGTCGAGAAAAGCACCTTTATTCCATCTACCGAAAAATGCTCAATAAAGAATTAATGTTCAACGAAGTCATGGATATATACGCTTTTCGTGTCATCGTAGAAAATAAAATCGATAATTGTTATCGAACGCTTGGCGCCGTGCACAACTTATTCAAACCGATTGAAAGCCGCTTTAAAGATTATATTGCTATTCCAAAAACTAATGGTTATCAATCGCTGCACACATCGCTGATTGGTCCACATGGTATCCCTGTTGAAATCCAAATTCGTACGCAAGATATGGATCAAATGGCAGACAAAGGGGTTGCAGCTCACTGGTTGTATAAACAAGACGGCGATAAGAGTGGCACCACAGCTCAAATGAAAGCGCGTCGTTGGATGCAAAGTTTATTAGAATTACAACAAAGTGCCGGTAGTTCATTTGAATTTATTGAAAATGTAAAGTCAGACTTATTTCCTGAAGAAATTTATGTCTTTACGCCAGACGGACGTATCATTGAATTACCTATGGGCGCAACTGCTGTGGATTTTGCTTATGCTGTTCATACTGATGTTGGTAATTCATGTGTCGGCGTTAAGGTTGATCGTAAACCTTATCCATTAAGTAGAGCTATTGATTCAGGGCAAACCATTGAGGTTATTACTTCTTCTGCCGCTCGACCGAATGCCACTTGGTTAAACTTTGTTGTAACGGCTAAAGCACGCTTACAAATTCGTACTTATCTGCGTTCACAAGAACAAACAGAATCTTATGGTTTAGGGCGACGTTTATTGAGTCATGCTTTAGGTAAGGTTAAGATTGAAGATATTGATCAAGCAAAAATTGATCAAGTTGTGAAGGAAACAGGCAATACCAATCTTGATGGTCTACTCGTCAATATAGGCTTAGGCAATGCGTTAAGCATAGGTATAGCAAGACGATTAACCGATGAATTCACTATAGACAGTGCTGAAAGTGGCTTTGCCGATCCGAACAGTAAAACAAAAATGCCAATAAAAGGCACTGAAGGCATGTTGGTAAGCTATGGTAAATGTTGCCGTCCTATTCCTGGGGATACCATTCTTGCTTACTTAAGCCCAGGTAAAGGTTTAATGGTGCATCAGCAAGGCTGTAGAAACATTAAAGGCCATGAACAAGGTAGCTTATTTCCAGTGAAGTGGGACAGCGACATCAATCGAGACTTCATTGCAAAGTTACGTATTGAAATAATGAATCATCAAGGTGCATTAGCGGCCTTAACCAATGTTGTCGCTAAGTGTGAGTCAAACGTTCATGCACTAAATTCAGGTGAAAAAGACTCAGGCCTCTATGCAATTGACATGGAAATAACCTGTCGTAACCGAGTGCATTTAGCCGATATTATTCGCAAAATAAAAGTAATGATTGATGTTCAGCGTGTAGTTCGCAACAAATAGTCAATCATAGATAACAAATTACCTAGTAGGAAGTATTATGAAAACAATAATCAGTACAGATAACGCACCCAGTGCAATCGGCACATACAGCCAAGCAGTAAAAGTTAATAATACCGTTTATCTTTCCGGTCAAATCCCACTCGTTCCTGCAACAATGATGGTTGTTTCTGATGATTTTACCGAGCAAACTCACCAAGTATTCAAAAACCTAGTGGCCGTATGTGACGCCGCTGGTGGTAATATTAACGATATGGTTAAAGTGAATATTTTCATGATGGACTTAGCTAACTTTGCAACAGTTAACGAAGTAATGAGTCAGTACTTTCAAAAACCTTACCCTGCCCGGGCTGCTGTGCAAGTTTCTCGTTTGCCAAAAGACGTATTAATTGAAATTGATGGCGTGATGGAATTACCTAACGTAGGTTAATTCAAGCGTTAAGCGTTAAGCGTTAAGCGTTAAAGTATATTACCCCTTAAATATAAGTGTTACACATAACAGTTAAATTTTAGGGGAAGCCGTCAAATAAATTTAAACAATGAGCTTATGTTTTATAAGTGACTTGTTTAAATTTATTTAGACAATGAACCATAAAGTTTAAATGTGAAGTGTAATGACACCTGAAAGATTAGAAAGAATAAATAAGATGCTCGATAAACGCCAACCCGATTTAACGGTTTGCATGGAAGGAGTACATAAATCACATAACCTTGCGGCAGTTGTTCGCACCGCCGATGCCATTGGGGTTAGTGATGTGCATGCGATATGGAAAAGTGATGAAATGGAAGTCCGTGGTGGCAGTGCTGCGGGTAGTCAAAACTGGATAGATGTTCACAACTACAGTAAAACTAGCGACGCAATTGACGCATTAAAAAAGCAAGGCATGCAAGTTTTAGTCACCAACCTTTCTGATAACGCTGTTGATTTTCGTGAAATCGATTACACCAAGCCAACGGCTATCATTTTAGGCCAAGAAAAATTTGGTGCTTCAGATATTGCGCTTGAAATGGCAGACCAACATATTGTCATACCTATGGTGGGCATGGTGCAGTCGTTAAATGTTTCTGTCGCCTGTTCTGTTGTATTATATGAAGCACAACGCCAGCGTCAATTAGCCGGAATGTATAACACTCCTCGTATTGATGAAAACCGTCGTCAACGCTTCTTATTCGAAGGTGGCCATCCTATTTTCGCTGAAGCCTGTAAACGCAAGGGATTACCTTACCCAGTAATTGATGAAGAAGGACAAATCATCGCCTCTGAACAATGGTGGGAACAGATGCAAATGACCCAAGCGGCATGGAAAGCACTCGATAACTAACCCTAGTGTTGCTGAACTTTTAAACCTAAATTTTTTAGGTCAATGATAGAAAAGGACTAAAATCCGTGTCAACAGGGCTAGCAAAACTTGCACAAATAGCCATCACCAGTTTAAAAGGTGTTGGCCCAAGCATGGCTGAAAAGCTCGAAAAAGTCGGCTTGCACTCGCTTCAAGATTTACTTTTTCATTTACCTAATCGTTATGAAGACCGAACGCGTGTCACGGCTATACGTGACTGCTTTCCTGGCGTTTTCACTAATATTATTGGCGAAATTACTGGTAGCCAAATAATCAATGGCAAAGCGCGTATGCTACTGGTTACGGTTCAAGATGACTCTGGCACTGTAAACTTACGTTTCTTTCGTTTTACCGCGGCACAAAAAAACAATTTAGCACTAGGATTAAGTATTCGCTGTTACGGTGAAATCAAACGTGGTGCTCGTGGTTTTGAAATAATCCACCCTGAGTATAAACTACTTGATCAAGACCAACCTTTAACGGCCGTAGAAGAAACGCTAACACCTGTTTATCCAACGACGGATGGATTACGACAAATAACCTTACGCAACTTAACCGAACAAGCATTAGTTAGATTACAGCGTGGTCAAGTTGATGAGTTATTACCTGATGAATTTAATTTACAAAACTATTCACTGGCACAAGCCTTAGCGCTTATTCATCGCCCGCCACCTGAAACATCAGTAATTCAATTAGAAGAAGGTAAACATCCTGCACAACTACGTTTAATCAAAGAAGAACTACTTGCGCATAATTTAAGTATGCTGAAGTTGCGCCAATCAAGTGATGTTCACCGCTGTGTATCATTAACTAACAATGAAAAAGTCAGTGATAAGTTCTTAGCTTCATTGCCTTTTTCACCAACGAATGCCCAAGCGAGAGTTGTTAAAGAAATTCGTCAAGACTTAAGCCAAGATAAGCCCATGATGCGTTTGGTGCAAGGTGATGTAGGTTCAGGAAAAACATTAGTTGCAGCACTCGCAGCACTCACCGCTATCAATGAAGGGTTTCAAGTTGCTTTAATGGCGCCAACAGAAATATTGGCAGAACAACATGCCATTAATTTTCAACACTGGTTTGAACCGCTTGAGATTAGTGTTGGTTGGCTAGCAGGTAAAACCAAAGCAAAAGCAAGACGGCACGCGTTAGAGCATATCGAAAATGGTAATATGCAGATGATTGTTGGTACGCACGCTTTGTTTCAAGATAAAGTCATCTTTAATAAATTGGCGCTGATCATTATTGATGAACAACACCGTTTTGGTGTACATCAACGTTTGTCGTTACGAGAGAAAGGCGCGTTTGACGGCAATTATCCACACCAACTGATCATGACAGCAACGCCCATTCCTCGTACTTTAGCGATGACTGCCTATGCTGACCTAGACACCTCTGTTATTGATGAACTTCCCCCAGGAAGAACCCCTATCAACACTATTGCCTTGCCCGATACTCGTCGAGATGATGTCGTTGAGCGTATTCGAAAAGGCTGTGTAGAAGACAACCGACAAGCTTACTGGGTGTGTACCTTAATTGAAGAGTCTGAGGTATTGCAATGCCAAGCAGCAGAAGATACCGCGGTCTATTTACAAGAACAATTAACAGAATTAAAAATTGGTCTGGTGCATGGACGAATGAAAGCTGATGAAAAACAGTCGGTAATGCAAGCTTTTAAAAAAGGCGAGTTAAACTTACTTGTTGCAACAACCGTTATCGAAGTAGGAGTTGATGTACCCAATTCAAGCTTAATGGTTATTGAAAATCCTGAGCGCTTAGGTTTAGCCCAACTCCATCAGCTAAGAGGCAGAGTTGGTCGAGGCAAGGTCGCTTCACATTGTGTACTAATGTATAAAAGCCCGCTTTCCAAAACAGCAACCAAACGCTTAGCGGTATTGCGTGAAAGTAATGATGGCTTTGTTATTGCGCAAAAAGACTTAGAAATAAGGGGGCCTGGTGAATTTTTAGGGACCAAGCAAACGGGTCTCGCCGATCTTAAAATAGCAGATTTGCTCAGAGACGCGCATTTAATTCCAGAAGTACAGCAACATGCTTACCTTATTTGGAAGAAATACCCACAAAATGCCCAAGCTATTATTCAGCGATGGATGGGAGAACGCGAACACTTTACCAATGCTTAAGCTTCCTTATATAACATTCAGATTTGAAG
This sequence comes from Colwellia sp. Bg11-12, assembly GCF_014076955.1. NCBI lineage: Bacteria > Pseudomonadati > Pseudomonadota > Gammaproteobacteria > Alteromonadales > Colwelliaceae > Colwellia > Colwellia sp. Bg11-12. Next base: position 135,928 of record NZ_JACGUZ010000059.1, on the reverse strand, counting down.
CTTAAGCAAAGGCTAATATTGAGCTCAGTGTATTACTTTCTAACGATTCTTAAAAAACATAAAGCCAATAATAAACCAAACCCCATTGAGCCACCGCCACCTGAACTTTTCACTTTTGACGGAGGCACTACCACAACCACTGGCGCAGCACTCACAGTAACACTACGTGCTGCTTTAATACTAAGCCCCGTACTATCTGTTAGCGTTAATTCAACATTATAATTTCCAGCCTGAGTATAAAGGTGACTTGGGTTTTGTATATTACTACTACTGCTATCACCAAAATCCCAAGCATAGGTATATTGTGAATCGCCGCCTGCTGGGGTTGAGGTAAAGTTCACCGCTAAATCATTCGCTGAATGAGTGAATGATACGCTTAAATCAGAAGGCTCGGTGGAACTTGAAAGTGTTACCGTTGTAGAGGTACTATCAGAGCTTTGCAAATCGACCTGCATACTAAAATCAAGTTTGGGTAAAATCAAACCTGACTCAGGTTGTTCCGGTGAAGAATAATCATCGGAGTCTTTAAATAAACTTGTCGCTACACTGTGGCTGTCACCGCTAAATGGCTGTTGATCATACAAGCTAAAAGCAGCATCATGGAGCTGATACGCTGAATTTCGGAAACTACCATTTACAGCTTTAACAAGATTTTGGTCGGCATCAACAACGCCTATAAATAACTTGCCCGCATGTTCATCAACTTTGTTATCAGCAATATTATCATTACGATACCAAAGTAAAACACCCGCATCATAACCGATGTTTTTTAAACGACTATCAACGCTCGTATGGCTGCGTAATTGAATATAATAATGATGAGGTAAACCAGCAACTTTATCAGATAATCGCCTAAAGCCATTCAATGTTGCTTGGTTTTCAGTTTCGCCATCAATGATAATAAGCTCACTTCCCCCATTGGTTACTTTTATTTCATCGGTCACAAAACCATAACCACCTTCTGCTTGGTCAGTCACATAATTTACTTTAATCGTGACACGTTGACCTGCAAAGCTAGAGAGGTCAAAAGTTAAGCCGACCCATTTTAAGTCGCCCTCTGCACCAACAATACTGGCAGATTCTCCACTGAGATACTCTCCTAGCAAGGGGTAGTAAGGATTGCTGTCTTTAGTATTATTTCCTTTTATCGCTGTATTGTTGACGAGCACCTGCACGTAGTCATAATCTTGTTCAATTTCCCAACGAGCTTTCATCGATAATGTCGAAGTACCTGCAGGTAAATCGACAGAAAATGACATACTGTTTTCTAACATATTGCCTTTATCAGAATAAAATTGGTATGCACCGGCATAAGCCACCGGAAAGTCTAATGCTAAAGGAGGTAAATTCACCTTGATTTGGTTAATTGCGGTATGATCAACCGTGCTCACCAAAGAGATACTTTCATTATTTAACGTAGCGAAATTAACTTCACGTTGGTTAATCCAATTACCTTGATAGCGCTCTTGTAAATAATCTCGCGCTAAAGGGCTAAAAGCAGAGGGACGAGTTCCAGCAGGAGCACCTAACCAAGTACCTGAAGCCATGACTGACCACTCTGAAACAGGTGCGCCAATATCACTACTGTCAATATCGTATTCATCAAGTAAGCCTAAATCATGACCAAATTCATGAATAACAACACCGGGAGCAGCATCAATAGGGTTAATCGTATAACCAAAAGCTTTAATATCTGAACCAAGAATATCTGCAGGTTGTGTTCCTGCTTCATTGAACACAAAACTACGATGTGACCAAATAGCATTTTCAGCTAAATTCCCCCCACCTGCCTCTTCACCAATGCTGGCATGAAAAAGCATAATATGATCGATAATACCATCAGGCTCATTAACATTGCCGTCGCCATCAAAATCAAACAAATCCGTTTTATCGTAATCCGACAAATCAAGCCCATTAGCAACAAGCTGCGTTACCGCTTCAACAACAAGTTCCTTAACATTTTTATCATTGTCGGTTTCTTCATCATTGCCACCATAGTAGCTGGCATCATTTGCCGCGGTTACCCAGCCGTTAACTCCACCTGTAAAGAAGAATTGTTGACCTGATTCATGTTGGTAATATTGGAAAGCTGATTCAATGTTTTGCCCTGAAGGACCGTCAAAACCTGTTGCAGAGAACAAAAGCTCATTGTAATGTGCAACAGAATAATTTGGGTAAAACATATCAGTATCATTAGACGTCAAGCCATTTTCATCATGTTTGAGATCATTGAAATCGATAAGTATCGCTAAAATATTAACGGTCGTTTCAACGTCAGCATCGGCCGTTCTTTGTAATAAATGATGTGCTAATTGAGTTTTTTTCAACTCGTTATTAAAACTCATACTTTCACGAAATTCACGACTATTAAAACTTTCCGCTGCAGAGACTTTCTTCGATAATGCTAACGGCAATACGTTAGGCTTGAATGACTTTTTAGTCAGATAGTCAGTCAATGCTTGTTTTTTCTGCTCATCCGTTGCATTAATCGACAACTCACCTCTTTTTTCTAACCAATAGAGAATGCGCTCTTTATTTATAACGCCTGCATCTGCTGGGGCACTTTTAGAAAAAGCGTTAACCTTATCAACATTTTTCGCTTGTAAAGGTAAGCTATTGATTAGCAAAAACAAACCTAATAAGTGTGCTATTTTCATGAGTTTTCCTACTATGAGTTCTTATTTCTGACAGCTTTTAAAGGCCGCATTTTTCTTACGAATATACGCATTGACTTGGCGCTGTATCTCTTCTTCAGATAATGAAGCGTCAATGGTGCCATTGGTCACTAACATCTCTTTTAGCTTTTGGATATTCTTAAGTGGTGGAGTCGTTGATTGCTGACAAATAATTTTATGGTTAACGACTTTTTCACTACTGTTTTTAGCGACTAATGGTGCTGGTTTTTGCTGGCACCCCTGTAGTAATAATACAACTAAAAATAAATAAAACTTCATAACGTCGCTACCTGTAACAATAATGTTAACCATAATACCGCATATTAATTAACGGATAAAGTTTAACCAGCACAGTCCATTTAATAAAAAACACCACCACTTGATTTGAAGTGTTAATAATTGCTAAAAAATGCGGTAAACTATCGGTAATTTTAGTGATAAGTGAATGTTAGATGACCGCTCAACAAGATAATCATCAGGAAAATAGTTCAGATTCTGCAAGTGAAAACACCACGCATTTTGGCTTTCAAACGGTAGATAAAAACGAGAAAGAGTCAAAAGTTGCCAGTGTATTTCATTCTGTTGCCGCACAATATGATGTGATGAATGATTTAATGTCTTTTGGCATTCATCGTTTATGGAAGCGCTTCACTATTGATGCAAGTGGTGTACGCCCAGGTAACAAGGTGCTTGATTTAGCTGGCGGTACTGGCGATTTGACCGCAAAATTTTCACAACTTGTTGGTCGCGAAGGTAAGGTAATTCTTGCTGATATTAATAGCTCAATGCTAAATGTTGGTCGAGATAAGTTACGCGATAAAGGTTTAGTACAAAATATTGAATATGTACAAGCTAACGCACAATACTTACCCTTTGAAGATAATACCTTTGATATTGTCACTATCGCCTTTGGTTTACGTAACGTTACTGATAAAGACATGGCACTGCGCTCTATTTACCGTGTATTAAAACCAGGGGGGCGCTTATTAGTGCTAGAGTTTTCCAAGCCAGAGCACGAATTAATCAGTAAAGCTTACGACTTTTATTCTTTTAACATTCTTCCTAAAATGGGTGAGTTAGTCGCTAAAGATGGTGACAGCTATCAATATTTAGCAGAATCGATTCGTATGCACCCTGACCAAGATACATTAAAAGATATGATGGATTCGGCGGGTTTTGAACAAACCAGTTTCAAAAACCTAACGGGTGGCGTTGTTGCTCTGCACAAAGGTTATAAATTTTAATTGTGATAAAAATTAGCCCTCAGTTAATGCCTCAGCAAACACTCTGTTCAGCACTAGAGTTTGCAATTAACCAAACACTGTTACTCAGTGTTAAGGGGGCGAGTGTCTTACAACCTTTAGAACAAAAAACATTAACCCTTTCATTAAAAGAATTAGGTTTCCCTTTAAGTTTTTCTATTAATGACAATAAGGTTCTAGTAACCCGCTTAATCGAGCGCAGCAACTGTACAATAAAAACCAGTATAAAAACCTTACTTGAACTCAAAAAAGAACAACAGATTACCGAACTGATCAAACAAGAGAAACTCGATGTTCATGGAGACATCAAAGTTGCTCAGGTGTTTGCGAGTATCGCACAATCACTCGAAATTGATTGGCAAACAGAAATAGCCAAACATATCGGTGATATTCCAACATATAAGCTCTCTCAGATAAGTAAAAATTTAACGAAAAAATTTAATTTTGCCACTCAACAAATTCAAGCTGACGCTAGCGAATGGTTAGTGCATGAAAAGCGCTTAGTGGTTACTTCAAGTCAAATACAGTCTTTTAGCCAAAAAGTTGCCGATGTATCTAAACAAACAGATACTTTATCTGAACGTATTCAGCGACTTGCTAAAAAAGCCAGTACGCCAACCTAATTTTCAAGGAACATTGTGAGCAGTTTACGACTTTATCGCATCATTAAAACATTTCTTCAATTTGGTCTTGATGAACTTATCCCCAGCCATATGCTACCTTGGTATGCGAAACTTATGCGTTTTAGCTTGTTTTGGTTACGTAATAAACACAAAAATAAGCCTTCGGCCTTACGTCTTCGCTTAGCGATTGAATCTTTAGGCCCGGTATTTGTAAAGTTTGGTCAGATGCTTTCAACCCGTCGGGATTTGCTCCCCGATGACTTTGCGAAGGAACTTGCCTTACTACAGGACCAAGTACCCGCCTTTGATGGCGAGTTAGCCAAAGCGATTGTTCTAGACGCGATTGGTGAAGAGACCTTTAATCAACATTTTAGCCATTTTGATACCCAACCACTCGCTTCAGCGTCAATTGCACAAGTACATACGGCAACATTAATACAAGACGGACAGCCTATTGAAGTCGTGCTTAAGGTTTTGCGCCCAAATATTACCGAGACAATTATAGCTGACGTAAAAGTGATGTCTCTCTTTGCAGGTATTGTTGCCAAATTTTTACCCGATGGTAAACGCCTGCGTCCAAAAGAAGTCGTTAATGAATACCGTAAAACGATTATTGACGAGCTTGACCTGAACCGTGAAGCGGCTAATGCCACTTTACTCAACCATAACTTCTCTCAAGGTCATGCTAGCGATAGCGTATTATATGTGCCCAAGGTTTATAGTGAGTTCAGTCATATTAACGTAATGGTGATGGAACGTATTTATGGTGTTGGCGTAGGAGAGATAGAAACATTACAACAGCTTGGCGTAGATATGAAATTACTTGCTGAACGTGGTGTTGAAGTGTTTTTTACGCAAGTATTTCGTGACAGTTTTTTTCATGCAGATATGCATCCTGGAAATGTCTTCGTTGATGCGACGAACCCGGGAGATCCGACATGGATAGCCATAGACTTTGGAATTTGTGGAACATTAAATCGTGAAGACAAACGCTATTTAGCTGAAAATTTTGTCGCCTTTTTTAATAGAGATTACCGTAAAGTAGCAGAACTACATGTCGATTCTGGCTGGGTACCCAGCAATACCAGTGTTGATGAATTCGAATTTGCTATTCGCACCGTTTGTGAACCAATATTTAATAAGCCATTAGCTGAAATATCTTTCGGACAAGTATTAGTGAGTTTATTTAACACCGCACGACGATTCAATATGGAAGTGCAACCTCAATTGGTTTTATTACAGAAAACCTTACTCTATATTGAAGGCTTAGGCCGACAACTATACCCTCAGCTCGATTTATGGCAAACCGCCAAACCTTTCTTAGAAAATTGGGTAAAAGAGCAAATGGGTGTGAAAGCAGTGTTCAAAAAAATAAAAGACAACTTGCCTTTTTGGAATGAAAAGCTGCCTGAGATGCCCGACCTGCTTTATGATTATTTGAAAACAACGCAAGTAACACGTCAAAAGCAAATGCACTTATTTACTGAATTAAAAACTCAACAACACAAAAACCATAAAGTCGTTATTGGTACGTTACTCTTTAGTACCTTGTGTATTTGTGCGGCCATTATATTTCATTAAGACTAAAAGATGGCTTTTAGTCTTACGCTAGCTAAATTCATTAGTATATTTAGCTAGCGTAAAAAAAACATTTACTTATTTTTCTTCAGCATATCCCGCAAATTCGCTACACCCATTTTGGTGGTTTTGTCTTTGTGTTCTTGGCTCTTTTTAGTTTCTGTTAGCTCCCAGCTTAAATCGTCTTGCGGGAGTTCATGCAAGAATCGGCTAGCTTCAGTGCGAGAAACTTCTCCGTATTGTCTACGTTCACGGGCATAAGTGAATATTAATTCTCGTTGTGCTCGCGTAATACCCACATAAGCTAAGCGGCGCTCTTCTTCAACGTTTCCTTCATCCATACTGGTTTGATGAGGTAATAAACCTTCTTCCATACCAATCAAAAATACGTAGGGAAATTCTAGCCCTTTCGAAGCATGCAGTGTCATCAGTTGTACTTGGTCGGCATCATCTTCATCTTCGCCACGCTCCATCATTTCGCGTAACGTTAAACGAATAACAATCTCAGGCAACAACATCGGGTCATTTTCATCATCACCTTCTAACATTTGAGTCACCCAGCTAAAAAGTGTTGTGACGTTTTTCATGCGCATTTCTGCGGCTTTGGGGCTAGGGGATGTATCGTACAACCAATCTTCATAATTTATTTCACGGATCATCGCGCGCAAAACCGCAGGGGTGTCGCCTCGTTCAGCGTGATCACCCGTTTCAACTAACCAGCGAGTAAAGCGTTGTACGTGCACTAAACCTCGGCCCGTTAAATGCTGCTCAAGCCCTAATTCAAAACTAGCGGCAAACATGCTTATTTGCCGCATATTGGCGTAATTACCCAGTTTTTCTAACGTAGTTGGTCCAATTTCTCTGCGTGGTACGTTTACTATTCTTAAAAAAGCATTGTCGTCATCTGGGTTCACAAGTACGCGTAAGAACGCCATCATGTCTTTAATTTCACTGCGAGAAAAAAACGACGTTCCGCCACTAATCTTATATGGAATACGATTGAGCATCAGTGACTTTTCTAATAAGCGTGACTGATGATTACCCCGATATAAAATCGCATAGTTTTTGAATTTACTTTTATTTAAGAACTTATGGCCAATAAGCTCTCCAACAACACGCTCAATTTCATGCTCTTCATTTTTAGCCTGAATAACACGTAGCTCTACACCGTAAGCGAGCTGACTAAATAATGCCTTGTCATAAACATGAGGATTGTTGGCTATTAAGGTATTAGCACATTTTAAAATGCGGCCACTAGAGCGATAATTTTGCTCTAATTTAATGAGTTTAAGTTGTGGAAAGTCTTCTCCGAGTAACACTAAGTTTTGCGGCTTAGCGCCACGCCAAGAATATATAGATTGGTCATCGTCACCAACCACTGTTAAGAGGCCTTGTTCTCCGGCAATTAATTTAACTAATTCATATTGGCTAGCGTTGGTATCTTGATATTCATCGACCAACAGATATTTAATTTTTTTCTGCCAGCGGGCACGCACTTCTGGAAAGTTTTTTAATAAGAGGGTTGGCGCTAAAATCAAGTCGTCAAAATCAAGCGCATTATAAGCTTTCATGTGCTTTTGATAGAGCTGATAAAATTCAGCGAACATGATGGTGTCTGCATCACCAGCCATTTTTAGTGCTGCGTCAGGTAATAACAAATCATTTTTCCAATTGGAAATCATACTTTGTAATTTGCTGAGTAAATCTTTGTCGCCATCAAGCTGTTCGTTAGTGAGTTCTTTCAATAAAGACAATGAGTCTTGATCATCAAATAAAGTAAAACCTGGTTTATAACCTAAAGTCTTAATTTCTTTACGAATGATATCAAGGCCCATGGAATGAAAAGTAGAAACCGTGAGACCACGCGTTAAGCTTTTATCCATCATCTTTACCACACGCTCTTTCATTTCTCGGGCGGCTTTGTTGGTAAACGTTACCGCAGCAATGTTACGTGCTTTGTAATCACATTTTTGAATAAGATAAGCAATTTTCTGACAAATAACCCCTGTTTTACCGCTACCCGCACCCGCAAGTACTAAGCACGGGCCAGTAACATATTTTACCGCTTCATTTTGTCCGGGGTTAAGTTTCATCGTATTTCTACTTTAGTTTGTCTGTTTTCTGGGCGCTGATTTTACCCTGTTTGCTCTAAAGCGTATAGTGAAATAGCCCTTGGTAAAATCATTAAATGTATTACAATAAGCGCATTGATGAACTATGGATAAAAATAATGTTTAACGCTAAAAAGATTGAAGAAATCGCCCAACAAGTTGCTGATGCTATTCCACCTAAATTCAAAGACATTGCTAACGATATAGAAGAGAAAACCAAAGTAGTTTTACAACGTAAATTATCACAGCTTGACGTAGTGTCGCGTGAAGAGTTTGATGTGCAAACACAAGTATTATTAAAAACGCGTCAGAAACTGGCTGAATTAGAAAATAAGCTTGCTGAAATTGAAGCTAAATTAGCTGAATAACTCGGTTGATTACGATAAGTTATTGTCACAATAACTTATCGCTTAATTCAATATTACAAAGAAGCTGTTTTATATAAACGTCTTTCTAAAATGAAGCCCATAATGCCCATTACAAAGAAAAATACGCCACCTATTTGGAGCCAAGCATTTGCTGGATTATAAATATGTTTATTACCTATTAGGCTATAAACACGAAGACCTTTAGTTAAATTAACCACATAACTTTGTCCAAGATACTTTACTGATACGACATGTTTTTTATCTTTACGCTGAGCCATCTCCATCTTCTTTTTATAAAATAGTTTATTGTCGACATCAGGTTGCGGGATTAGAGTTTCCCAATCATTAAATATATCTTTCGGTTCTCCTGTTAAAACAACGCCTTGTGAATAATATTGGAATTGTGTATTAGAAAACAATCGATTATTCTCCCCTGCAAAGAATAAAGTAATAGCAAATACAATCAGCGCACTACATATATAAAGATACCGTCGTTGATTTAATATTTTTGATTGTTGTTGCTGCTTTAACCAATATTCAATATCGGGAATTTGCTTGAGCTGATTTTCAGCATAACTACTGTCGAATGCTGCTATAAATTCAGGTAACGACAACTCAAAAGCAGTTAATAACTTTCGGAATATTTCGTTTGAAGGCATCGATTTATCATTTTCTAATTTCGATAAATAAGATTGCTCTATGCCTGCTAAATTTGCTAAATCAGGTTGACTCATTGCTTTTGCATTTCTTAATTTTTTTAATTGTTCACCAAGCGTCATTTGCTTTTCCTTTTTAAATAATTATATTGAAATGCCGTCGACAGCAGAACTATTCTTGGTTATTCCTGCAATAATATAAAGGTGAATATTTAAGAATACCGTTGAATATAGTGGTGTTTTTTAAGTTTACTTAATAATTATAACAATTTTTACCTTTAAAAATAAAAAAGCAGCCAACGGCTGCTTTCAAATTTAGAAGCACCTAACGTTACTCTACATTTTTTAACTTCTCAATATATTGTAATTTTTCAATATTTTGCATAACTCGGCAATAGAATTCCTCAGGACAAAAGGGTTTTCGTAAGAAATCATCGGCGCCATTTTTAATAAATCTGGCTGATTGAAAGCTCTTTTCAGAACTCGCCACAGCAATAATGATTAATTCATTAATAGGGTGTTTCGCTCTAATTTTTTGTACTAATTCTAAGCCACTCATTCCAGTTAAATCTTGTTCTGTGATCACTATTTTTATGTCTGGTTGTTCATCAAGCTTTTTCAACGCTTTAGTGCCATCGTCAACATCATATACGGTAAAACTTCTCCGTTTTAGTAATTGGCAAACATGATTCCTCGATGCTAAAGAGTCGTCGACAACTAGAACACCTACTTTTTGATTGTTAAGTTGACCATGAAGAATTCTAAGCAGGTAATGATAGGCCTGTGCGTTTTCTTTGGTAATGTAATCAATAATAGGTAGGTTAAGTAACTTCTTATGCGTAGTGTCATCGATTCTCCCCGTCATAATTATGCTGGGAATATCGTGTTGAAGAATAAAGGGAACGACTTCTCCATTGGGTGCGTCGGGTAAACCGTAATCGACCGTAGCCAAGAAAAAACTATGCTGCTGTGCAAGTAGTACTTTTACTTCGGCAAAAGTGTGAGCGATTGTGACGGAATAACCTAAAGAAACAGCCATTTTTTCAATCACTAGCGCAATGGACTTACTGTCTTCAACAACCAGTAACCTTTTTGACATATAAGACTAACTCGCATTGTTATGATAATAAATAACTATAGCTGAGAGTTTTACTAAGTAAACGTATTTTCAATAATGAACTGAACTAAGCACATTTAACACCTTGTAGTTATAACCTTTTTTATTATCGACAATCCCTATTCATTAAAAAAGCAGCCAATGGCTGCTTGTTATTTTTACACATAAACTCAGATAAACTTACAGCACTTATAACTTCATTGTCTGCATTTTTTTATAAGTTAAACTACGCCATAACCATTCCATGGGGCCAAAACGGTAGCGGTTTAACCACCATTTAGACAAGAATATTTGCGCAACAATAATCGCTAAAACAATCAGCATTTGTGGTGCTCTTGATATTTCTCCGTATTGACCGCCTGCATAACCATAAAAGATACTGGTTAAAATAACAGAGTGCATCAAATAATTAGTCAGTGCCATTTGCCCCATAGGTGAAAATGCAGAAAATAATTTTTGCCATTTTTGCTTGTTTAACGCACAAATAACAAGACCTAAATATCCTGCAGATAGTAAATATTGGCCGATATAAAAAAGTGTTTGCCCAACACCTTGCAGTACAACTGAAATACCTGCGGCAGGATGTTGAATAATTAAGATGCTAGCAACATTTAATGGAATACCAACGCATAAACCAACTTTAGCCAAGAGACTAAAAAATTTGTGATGCTCTTGGTGTTTGGTTATTTTTTCAGTCACCACCAGCCAAAAACCTAAAATAAATATTGGCACTAAAACGACCAACGACATAATAGGCGTGAACATCAACATAAATCCAAGAAAGCCAAGCCGGTATTCTGTAGCTTGCCAATAACTATTTTGCATAAAGGCAGTATCTTCTTCAGCAATATCCGCCTGTAATGCTTTACGCTGATCAATGGTTTCAGCAATAGTAATTTCTCTCACTTCTTCATCGGTAAGTATAGTTTCTTCCGCGCTAGACTCTTCACTATCAATAGCATCATTCTTTTCTAATATAACATCAGTATTTGTCAGTAATTGCTGTTCAACTGCTGTATATATATCAAGTTCGTTTTGCCATATTTCTTGATACTTAGACTCGTTAAAAACCATACCCAATATAGAACCCAAAAAACTAACCAGAAAAATAGGGATCATTAGCCACATCAAAGCTAGTTTTAAATAAGCTTTTGGGTCTTCTGTTTTTTTATAGGTAACCCAAGCTAATAGGATTAAACCAGCGATAGCGTACTGATGTAAAATATCGCCACCCCATAAGAAAATCATATGGGCTAGTCCGATAATTAACAGCACAACCATGCGACGAATAAACCAAGCGCCAAAGGGCCGACCGACTTCTTTGGCACGTAAGAGCATAACCGCAAAGCCCATTCCAAAGATAAGGGCGAATAATTTATAAAACTTACCTTCAACAAAACAACGAATTAACCAACCAACCGCATGGTCAATACCTGTTAATGTGGTGTCGTGGGCACCTAAAGAAATAATTGCACGGTTAAACCATTCAATATTCATCAATAAAATACCAACGAGGGCTAGCCCGCGTAAAATATCTAAGGCATCAACACGTTTATGTTTATCTAAGGGTTGTAACTGAGGAGTGGGTATTACTGATTCATCTTCTTGGCTTACTTGCATCATGAATTGTCCATATAATTTTTATGGATATAGAATAAACTAATTTTTATGCAATTGAAAAGTATAAAATGTAAAAAGCCACTTCAATTAAAGTGGCTTTAGTACTTGATCAGTAAAGGTTATTTAAATAATTTCTCGATTTAACTTAAAAACGCTTGATAGGCTTTATTTTCCGTTTCTTCTTGCCATTCATAACCTAAATCTTTGAGATGATTAAAAAAGGCGAGCTGGTCATCATTTTTGACTTCAAAACCGGCTAATACTTGACCAAAAGCAGCACCATGATTACGGTAATGAAATAAAGTAATATTCCAATGCTCACCTAAGGTATCTAAGAACTTTTCCAATGCGCCTGGGTATTCAGGAAACTGAAAACGAAAAATACGCTCTGGGGTTGATGAAGAATTTTGGCCGCCAATCATATAACGGACATGAAGTTTAGCTAATTCGTTATCAGTAAGGTCTGTTGCTCGATAATCTTTTTCAGTTAACTGTGAAAGTAAGTGATTTCGATCATCTTCACCACTGGTTCTAACACCTACAAAAATATTAGCATTTTTATGGCTGCCATCGGCTTTTGTTGCATAACGGTAATTAAATTCAGTGATCACTCGTCCATCTAAGGCATGACAGAAGGTTCTAAAACTACCTTTCTTTTCTGGAATTTTTACTGCGAGCACCGCTTCTTTTTGCTCACCTAATTCACATCGCTCTGAAATATATCGTAACGTGTGAAAATTCATATTAGCGCCAGACAGAATAGCAACTAATGCTTCATCTCCAGCGCTGGTTTTACAATACTTCTGTAAGCCCGCCAATGACAATGCGCCGGCAGGTTCAGAAATCACGCGCGTTTGTTCAAATATATCTTTGATAGAGCTACAAATTTCGTCGGTTGTAACAGTGATCACGTCATCGCAATAATGTTTAATGACATTAAAGGTGTGTTCTCCAATCCTCTTTACTGCAACCCCGTCAGCAAACAGTCCCACTTGTTCTAAGTCGACAGGTTTACCCGCTGCCATAGCGGCTTTTAAGCAAGCAGAATCTTCTGCTTCAACACCAATGACTTTTATATTGGGTCGTAGCTGCTTTAAATAAACCGACATACCTGCCAGTAAACCACCACCACCGACTGGAATAAAAACGACTTCAACTTTTGGGTGCTGCTGTAAAAGTTCTTTGGCAACCGTGCCTTGTCCAGCGATAATATCAACATCATCAAAAGGAGGAACTATCGTTTTATTTTCATCACGAGCAAAATCTAATGAAGCCACTTGCGCTTCATTGAAGCTTTTACCCACTAAACGTACTTCGGCGCCAAAGCGGCGCACATTATCAACTTTTATATCAGGAGTTGTTATCGGCATAACAATCGTGGTTTTAATACCGAGTTTATTTGCCGCAAGTGCCAAGCCCTGAGCATGATTACCAGCAGAAGCAGCAATCACCCCATGAATACACTGTTCTTCGGTTAAATTAACAAGCTTATTATAAGCACCACGGATCTTAAAAGAATGAACAGGTTGCTGGTCTTCACGTTTAAGAAAAATTTGATTACCTAAACGTGATGACAACTTAGTGAGCGGTGTTAAATCACTTTCAATAGCAACATCATAGACAGGCGCCAAGAGAATTCTTCGCAAATAATCGAGCCCTTGTTCTTGAGTTTCTTTCGCAAGCACTAAAGCTTGCTGTTCAGCTTCAGTCATTATATTTATTCCAAAAGGTCATCAAGAAATTCACCTTACGCCCCAACTAAACCGTCAAGTAAATCACGGTTACGTACAGCACCTTTGTCAGCACTTGTTGCTAACATCGCGTAATTTTTCAACGCATAGCTAATTGGGCGTACACGGTTAAGTGGTTTCCAAGCATCCTTGCCTTTTGCTTCCATGTTAGCGCGACGTTCAGCTAATATTTCTTCGCTGACATTTAATGTAATCTCACGATTAGGGATATCAATATGAATAATGTCACCTTGCTCTACTAAGGCGATAGTGCCGCCACTACCAGCTTCAGGAGAAACATGACCAATAGATAACCCAGAAGTACCACCAGAGAAACGACCATCGGTTAACAACGCACATTCTTTACCTAAACCCATCGATTTTAAGTAAGTAGTTGGGTAAAGCATTTCTTGCATGCCTGGACCCCCTTTAGGGCCCTCGTAACGAATAACAACCACTTCACCAGCAACAACCTTGCCCGCCAAGATACCAGAAACCGCATCATCTTGGCTTTCAAAAACATGAGCTGGGCCGGTAAAGACTAAATTATCATCGGATACACCAGCCGTTTTAACAACACAACCATCAGGGGCAATATTACCGGCTAATACCGCTAAACCGCCTTCCAATGAATACGCGTGCTCAAGTGAACGTATACAACCGTTTTCACGATCGTCATCAACGGTATCCCAACGACAATCTTGGCTAAATGCTTTAACCGTGCGGATACCAGCTGGGCCCGCACGGAAGAAGTCGATGACACTTTGGTCTTTCGTTAAGGTGATGTCATATTTTTCTAACATTTCATCAAGTGTTAAGCCGAGCACGTTTTTGATGTTCATGGTTAATAAGTTGGCGCGTGCTAATTCTCCTAAAATAGCAATAACGCCACCGGCGCGATGCACATCTTCCATATGGTATTTAGGGGTAGAAGGCGCAACTTTACATAACTGCGGCACAATTCTAGATAAGCGATCCATGTCTTTCATAGTAAAATCGATATCTGCCTCTTGTGCGGCGGCGATTAAATGCAGCACAGTATTCGTTGAACCACCCATCGCAATATCTAAACAGGTGGCATTTTCGAACGCCGCTTTGTTAGCGATATTACGTGGTAAGGCTGATTCATCGTTTTCTTGATAATAGCGTTTGGTTAATTTTACAATTTCTTTACCCGCGTTTAAAAATAGCTGCTCGCGGTCAGCATGCGTGGCTAGCATAGAACCATTACCGGGTTGTGCCAAACCTAACGCTTCAGCTAAACAGTTCATTGAATTAGCGGTGAACATGCCTGAACATGAACCACAAGTAGGACAAGCGGAACGTTCAACTTGATCGCTTTGTGCATCAGAAACTTTTGGGTCAGCCCCTTGGATCATCGCATCGACGAGATCAAGTTTGATAATTTGGTTTGATAATTTAGTTTTTCCAGCTTCCATTGGGCCACCGGAAACAAAAATCACTGGAATATTTAAGCGCATAGCGGCCATTAACATGCCCGGTGTAATTTTGTCACAGTTGGAGATACAAACCATGGCATCAGCGCAATGTGCATTGACCATGTATTCAACTGAGTCGGCTATTAAGTCGCGTGATGGCAAACTGTAAAGCATGCCGCTGTGTCCCATAGCAATACCGTCATCAACCGCAATGGTATTAAATTCTTTAGCAACACCTCCCGCTTCTTCGATAGCCCCAGCGACAAGTTGCCCCATATCTTTTAAATGCACATGACCTGGTACAAATTGGGTAAATGAATTAACAACGGCAATAATCGGTTTACCAAAATCATTATCCGTCATTCCTGTTGCGCGCCATAAAGCACGAGCACCAGCCATATTACGGCCTTGAGTAGAAGTTGCAGATCTTAATTTAGGCATGATAGTTACATTCCAATTAATAATATTGATGAATATTTGTGAAAGTTTTATTTTGAAAGCGACTTAATCGGTAAGCTTTTAAAATAAAACCTTAAGGGTTTTATTTATCGTTTTCTGTGATGACTCAACTCTACGTCATTTAGCTCTTTAACAAAGAAGGAACACGGAGCTTATAAGTATAAATGAGCATTCCGGATGCCGATAAAGTCTACATAACAGTGAGTTGAGTTATTACAACTATTTAACTGGATCTAACCAGTTGTCAGGTACTTCTGTAGTTCCGTTAAAAATACCAAAAAATGCTTCTTGAATAGCTTTAGTAATAGGCCCACGAGAACCATTACCTACTAGCATGCCGTCAACTGATTTTACCGGTACCACTTCCGTTGCTGTGCCACACATAAAGAACTCATCAACTAAGTATAAAGACTCACGAGAAATGGGCTCTTCACGAACTTCATAGCCAAGCTGCTCGGCAAGGAAGAATACGGTATCACGCGTTAAACCTTGTAAAATAGAAGCCGTTCCAGGAGGTGTATAAAGAATACCTTTGCGGATCAAAAATAAATTTTGACCGGCTCCTTCACTGACCATATTATTGATATCAAGTGCGACACCTTCAGCATAACCATGACGAGCAGCTTCCGCTGAAATCAATTGTGATGAAAGGTAATTACCGCCAGCTTTTGCAGCTGTTGGCATAGTATTCGGTGCTAGTCGATTCCAACTTGACACCCCAACTTCTACGCCGTTTTCAATAGCGTCAGCGCCTAAATAGGCTTCCCAGCTAAAGGCGGCAATCATGACATCCGCTTTTGCATCAATAGGTGGACGTAAGCCCATACCAATATCGCCTAGAAAGGCCAATGGACGTAAATAAGCTGAAGCTAAGCCATTTTTAGCAACGGCATCTTTACAAGCTTGAACAATTTCTTCTTGGGTAAAAGGGATATTCATGCGATAAATTTTTGCTGAATCGAATAAACGTTTAATATGTTCTTCTAGACGAAAAATACACGTGCCTTTGTGAGTATCGTATGCGCGAATACCTTCAAATACTGAAGAACCATAATGTAACGCGTGACTCATTACATGTACGGTAGCGTTTTGCCACGGCATGAGTTCGCCATTAAACCAAATGAGTTCTGCATTTACTTTAGCCATTTTGTTTCCTAATTTATAATATTTTTAACGAGTTAGTTGTAGTTTAATCACCCAACTAACTCTAAATTTTTATGGGTGCTTGTCGCGCAATGATTATAACTGGTTATGAGCGACATTACTGCGTGGTATTTTTGTCTACCTTGACGTCTTTGATATCAATCAATTTATTAATTTGATCAACCAAAAGTGAAATAGGTCGCTCACTTCGCACCATTAATTCTATCGTGCCAATATTAGTCCCTGTATTAACCTTCGCTTTAATACCTTCGATTAGAAAACCACGGTAACGAGCCACTTGTAAAATACGTTCTAAAACCACTTGCTTATCATCAGCCTTTATCCGTAATTGATAATGATTCATCTTAAGTACTCTCCATCATTTTATCATTGGCTGTATTAGGGGGGACTAGCGGCCAAACATTGTCTGCTGCATCTATTTTAACTTGTAAAAGGTAAGGACCATTATGTTCAAGCATCTCTTCTATTGCTGCAGAAACCTCTTCCTTAGAGCTCACCTGTTTAGCTTTTATATCAAAAGCATTAGCAAGCATGACAAAATCTGGGTTGTCAGAAAGATCAGTTTCACTTAAGCGCCCTTGAAAAAATAAATCTTGCCATTGGCGGACCATACCTAGTTTGGCATTATCAATTAGCACAATTTTTACCGGTAGCTGAAAACGCTTAATTGTCGCTAATTCCTGAATATTCATCATGATAGAGCCATCACCAGAAACAGCAATAACACAATCTTTTGGACGACTCACTTGTGCTCCTATGGCTGCTGGTAAACCAAAACCCATGGTGCCCATACCACCACTTGTAAGAAAATTACTAGGGTGTTCGAATGACATATGCTGTGCTGCCCACATTTGATGTTGACCAACATCAGTGGTAACACAGGTATTTTTGGGCATTTTTTCACTGACTTCTTTTAGAACGGCTGGCGCAAAAATAGTATGACCGGGATGATTATAATCCCAACCAAAATCAGCTTTCATTTGTTGACATTTTTGTTGCCAACTTTTGATTTCTAAAGGGATCGCTAAGGCGGGTAAATTCGTTTTCAAATCACCTAAAATAGCAGAGTCAGCCGCTCGGCGTTTATTAATTTCAGCGGTATCAATATCAAAATGAATAACTTTCGCATTGGGCGCAAATTCACTTAACTTGCCCGTAACCCGGTCATCAAAACGTGCACCCACAACCACTAATAAATCACTTTCTTGTACCGCTAAATTTGCCGCTTTTGTGCCGTGCATACCAAGCATGCCTAGGTAGTTTTCGTTGTCTGGTGAAATGGCACCTAAGCCTTTTAATGTTGAAACGCTCGGTATATGAGTAATATCAATAAAATCGCGCAATTCATCAACAGCATTTGCCATACCAACACCACCACCCACATATAAAACAGGCTGTTTAGCATGACAAAGCATAGCGATTGCAGAGCCAACATTAGCAGGCGGTAAGTTAACTTTATTTTTCAACGTTGACACTACACTGCCTTGGCTAACTACATGTGCCATTTGAATATCTTTAGGAATATCAACAAGAACAGGTCCTTGTCTACCTTCAAGTGCTATAGCAAAGGCTTGGTGCAATACTTTTTCGAGATCATTAATATCTGTCACCTGAAAGGAATGCTTGGTACAGGCTAATGACAAACCAAAAATATCAATTTCTTGAAAAGCATCAGAGCCCATCACCGAGGTAGCAACTTGTCCGGTTATGGCAACAATTGGAATAGAATCAGCAAGCGCATCAGCAAGGCCGGTAATGAGGTTAGTTGCACCAGGTCCAGAAGTCGCAAAACAAACCCCTACTTTACCGGCGGCTCTTGCATAACCTACCGCTGAGAATGCGGCACCTTGTTCATGACGACACAAAAAATGTTGGATGTCACTGTCGGTAAGTGCATCATAAATTGGCATTATAGCGCCACCAGGATAACCAAAAACATGCTCAACACCATGCTGTTGAAGTACGTCAAAAAGTAATGAACCGCCTGTTTGTTTCTTTTCACTTGTCATCTTTTTTTTAACCCCACCCAACTGAATATATTTTGCATAACTGTTAGTTTGAGCTTTCTCCCTTATGCTAAATTTTTATGATTTATTGATATAAAATATTGATTTAAACGCTGCACGCTATTATTCAAATATTTATCTATAAAAAAACCCCCGTTCCTTTCGGAGCGAGGGTTTGTTTTTTGCTTAAATTTTTCTTAGCTCAACAAACAACCCCGCGATGATTTAATAATCACCACGACGAGAATGTTAATAATCACTGAGCTAAATATTTGCATGTTTATTCAATTACCTTGGTTTTTTATAAAAACAAAATTAAAAACTTTTAAATGTGTTGGCTGTTTCACTGCCTATTTAAATTAGTACCATAGCTCTAATATTAAGTGCAAGTTTTTTTATTAGCCTTTTTAAATTTAAATAAAAAATTTAGTTATATGCTGCGTTAGCGCTTTGAATAAAGTCTGTCTAAACTAACGTTACAGGATTGTTAATAAAATGGATCTTTATGAGTCTCGCTTGTATTTACAGTAGAGCCCGAGTTGGCCTTGAATCTCCCCTTGTTACCGTTGAAGTACATTTAGCGAATGGACTGCCTGCTTTTAATATTGTTGGTTTACCAGAAACTTCAGTACGTGAATCAAAAGACCGCGTCCGCAGTGCAATCATCAATTGTGGTTATGAGTTTCCAGCGAAACGTATTACCATAAACCTTGCGCCAGCTGACTTACCAAAAGAAGGAGGTCGCTTCGACTTACCCATTGCCCTAGGTATTTTAGTCGCTAGCGATCAATTACCTAAGGCAAATTTGAACCAATATGAATTTGCTGGTGAACTTGCACTTTCTGGAGAGTTACGTGAAATTGTGGGTGAAATCCCTATGGCAATGGCTTGCGCTGAAAGTAAAAGAACCTTAGTTATTCCTAAGCAAAATGCTGAACAAGCCAGCTGGGTTAAACAAGCCAATATTTTATCTATAGAGCATTTAAACCAGTTATATCCACACTTTTTAAAGCAAAGCTCTCTACCTTTGGTTACTACAAAAGAAGTCGAGCATTATCATCTGCCAACCAGTAAAGACATTGCTGATGTTATTGGACAGCCTCTAGCAAAAAGAGCCTTAGAAATTGCGGCTTGTGGTGCACACAATCTCTTGTTTATTGGTCCTCCCGGCACAGGAAAAACCATGTTAGCGAGTCGTTTACCCGGAATCTTACCCCCCATGAGCGAAAGTGAAGCATTAGAAGCTGCTGCTATTGCGTCCATTAGCCATCAAAAAATCAACCACAAATCTTGGTTAACTCGACCTTTTCGTGCCCCACACCATACCGCATCGTCAGCTGCACTTGTTGGCGGAGGCAGTCAACCCCAAGCAGGGGAAATTTCTTTAGCGCATAACGGTGTTTTATTTCTTGATGAGTTACCAGAGTTTGAACGTAAAGTGCTCGATGTTTTACGTGAACCGATGGAGTCAGGCGAAGTCACTATTTCACGTGCGATGTACAAGCAAACTTTTCCGGCCAAGTTTCAGTTAGTGGCCGCGATGAATCCTAGCCCAACCGGATTTTACAATGATAATCGCAGCACGCCCGAGCAAGTTTTACGTTATTTAAATCGCTTATCTGGCCCTTTTCTTGACCGCATTGATATTCAAATTGAAGTCACCCGTTTACCAAAAGGTATGTGGGCGAAGAATGACCATCACAATGAAAGTTCTGCGCAAATTCAAGAAAGGGTTGCGCTCTGCAGAGAGTTACAATTACAGCGGCAGGGGAAAGCGAATGCTCATTTAGGCAGTGCTGAAACACGTATATTTTGCAAACTTAGTGTTGATGAACATGAGTTCTTAGAGCTCGCCGTTGAAAAACTTGGTTTGTCTACCCGCGCCCACCACAAAATATTGAAGATAGCGCGCACCTTGGCAGATATGAATAGTCTTGAAGATATACAGCATGAACATATCATCGAAGCGTTATCTTATCGAGCGATGGACAGACTACTGAGACACTTAACCGATGCTGTTGCTATTTAATCAAACATTACACTCAATAATATTCAAGCATTGTTCTGATAATTACTCAGCAATGGACCGATTACTGATACAACTTTCGATACTGATGCTACCGTTATTTAATCGCTTCAAAAAAGGCTTTCACTAAGGTTTTTTCTCGACTTTGATTTAAACAACAAATGCCTAGGTCGAACGGTTCAATCTCACCCACATTTTGTAAATATTGCACGCGGTCTTTTACCGGGCTATTCTCAACCACAACTTTTGGCGCCATACCGACGCCACAACCTAAAGCAACCATACTCACTAAAGCTTCATGCCCTGAAACGGTTGCATAAATATTTGGCTTACCTTGTTGCTTCTTGCGATACCAAAGCTCAAAGCGTTTACGTGCTGCTCCATGTTCAGCTAAAATAATCGGTACTTCTGACCAAGTGATAGTCTCATCTTGTAATTGTTGTTGAACCCGACAAGCCATTGTTGGTGCAATAACAGCGAGTGGTACATTAGCAATATGCTGAAAATAAAACATTCTTGATAAAACCTCTGGTTTGACCCCAAAAGCAAAATCAACTGCTTGTTGCTGTACTTGGTCAAATGCATCAG
This sequence comes from Colwellia sp. Bg11-12, assembly GCF_014076955.1. Classification (NCBI taxonomy): domain Bacteria; kingdom Pseudomonadati; phylum Pseudomonadota; class Gammaproteobacteria; order Alteromonadales; family Colwelliaceae; genus Colwellia; species Colwellia sp. Bg11-12. Next base: position 114,506 of record NZ_JACGUZ010000059.1, on the reverse strand, counting down.
CCGCATCACCCGTCGTTAATACTATTTCAACTAACGGATGCTGCTGACGAAAACGCTCCAGTAAAGGCGGTAAATGGCTATAAGCCGCGGTAACAGAACAATAGATATGGAGTTTGCCCTGTAATTCAGCCTGCTTTTGATCAAGCGATAATTGCAATAGTTGCCATTGTTCAAGTTGCTGTTCAGCATATTTATGAAACAATACACCCGCCTCTGTTAGTGCTACAGAGCGATTATCACGATGTAACAGCAAACAACCCAACTGATCTTCGAACCTCTGAATAATTCGACTTAACGTAGAAGTACTGACATGGTGCGCTTCAGCTGTTTTCCCAAAGTGGAGGCTATGGGTTAAATGCACAAACATTTTTAACGATTTAAGATCCATTATTTACTCTTATTATTCAATAGCGACTTATTTTCCCAACCAATTATTGCAATTTACGCAACACAACCTTGCGAATATATCATTTTAAGCAACATTAATCTTGCGCTATGATGACTTCATTGTCGAAAAAATCGATAACCCTATTTAATTTATCACATCGCCAGCATAACGCTGAGTCGATTTGAGACAGAGAGGACAACCCTATGAGCAATTATTTTAACACTTTAAGTTTACGCGAAAAATTAGGCCAATTAGGCAAATGTCGTTTTATGCAGCGTGAAGAATTCAGCGATGGCTGTAATTTTATTAAAGACTGGAATATTGTCATTGTCGGTTGTGGTGCTCAAGGGTTAAACCAAGGGTTAAATATGCGTGATTCAGGGTTAAATATCTCTTACGCATTACGTGAAGCCGCTATTTCGTCAAAACGTCAATCTTGGCAGTGGGCGACCGAAAACGGCTTTAACGTGGGTACTTACGCTGAATTGATTCCACAAGCTGATTTAGTCTTGAATTTAACACCTGATAAACAACATACTTCTGCTGTTACAGCTGTTATGCCACACATGAAGCAAGGTTCAACTTTAGCTTACTCTCATGGTTTCAACATTGTTGAAGAAGGTATGCAAATTCGTTCAGACATTACTGTAGTCATGGTTGCACCTAAATGTCCGGGTACTGAAGTACGTGAAGAATACAAACGTGGTTTTGGTGTGCCTACTTTGATTGCGGTTCATCCTGAAAACGACCCCCAAGGTAACGGTCTAGCGATTGCTAAGGCTTATGCATCAGCTACTGGTGGCGATCGTGCCGGTGTACTTGAGTCGTCATTTATTGCTGAAGTTAAGTCTGATTTAATGGGTGAACAAACAATTTTATGTGGCATGTTACAAACGGCAGCGGTACTTGGTCATAAGCAGTTAGTTGCCCAAGGTATGGATGCTGCATATGCACGTAAGTTATTACAATACGGCATTGAAACAACGACTGAAGGTTTAAAGCATGGCGGCATCACCAATATGATGGACCGCTTATCAAACCCAGCAAAAATAAAAGCGTTTGATATGTCCGAAGAGTTAAAAGTCATCTTGCGTCCGTTATTTGAAAAACATATGGACGACATTATTGAAGGTCGCTTCTCTACCACTATGATGGAAGATTGGGCGAACGATGATGAAAATTTATTAAAATGGCGTGAAGAAACCGCAGAGTCATCTTTTGAAAAAGCAGCTGATTGCGACATTGAAATTACCGAACAAGAATACTACGACAAAGGCATATTTGTGGTTGCTATGGTAAAAGCCGGTGTTGAACTAGCCTTTGAAGCGATGGTTGCTGCTGGCATCATTGAAGAGTCAGCGTATTACGAGTCATTACACGAAACACCGTTAATTGCTAACTGTATTGCCCGTAACAAATTGTACGAAATGAACGTAGTTATTTCAGATACCGCTGAATACGGTAATTACTTATTTACCCATGCTGCACAACCTTTACTTAGCGATTTCGCCAGCAAATTGTCACTTGAAGAATTGGGTGAAGGCTTAAAAGAAAGCTCAAATGGCGTTGATAACGTTCGCTTGATTGAAGTTAACGAAGCGATTCGCAGCCATGGTGTTGAAAGCGTAGGTAAAAAATTACGTGGTTATATGACAGATATGAAGCGCATTGTAGAATCAAATCAATAAGTAAGATAATAATAGCTTTGTAGTACACTGAAGGTAAACACTTAGGCCAGATAATCTGTTGATATTATTTTCTGGCCGATAAGTGCTAAGCTGCAACGCTTTATTTTATACTAAAGAGGAAAATTATCATGACAGAATTAAAGAATGTGACACTCACCAAGGCTGCTAATGTTTATTTTGACGGCAATGTAACCAGCAGAAAAGTAACGCTCGAAGATGGCTCAGTGGTAACCTTAGGCATTATGATGCCCGGTGAGTATACCTTTGCTACCGCAGAAAAAGAATTAATGGAAATTATCGCTGGCGAGGTTGAAATATTATTGCCTAATGAAACCCAGTGGCAAAGTATTTCTGCAGGTGGGCATTTTTATGTTGACGCTGATGCTAAATTTGACATTAAAGTAAAAAGTTTAGCTGATTACTGCTGTTCTTATATCGCACAATAAATACATTTCAGCACTCTTTGCTATCCATAGCACCGTGACATACCATTCGTCCTGAATATAAAAGACATGCACAGGGTATGTCTTTTATATTATATGTGCAGTTGGTTAAGGCTCATTAATCAGAAATGCGGGCTTTCTGTAATTTTTGTGATGCCTCTAGTGCTGGTAAATCTTCTTTTTTAACAATCGTTGCTTCACCAATTTTAAAATCAACATTAGGTAAGAATCGTCCTAAATAAACGGTGTTTCCGGGTAAAACAACAAATTCTAGCATGTCATGCTTTGACTGTTTTTGTCCACTTACATACTTTCTCACAACACCTTTAACGGCATTACTTTCATTATTATTGGTTAAATAATGAAAACGATATGATTTCTCTATATCTGAAAACTTTTTATTTTTATAAACATTTTCCATTTTATCAGCCGAGGTCCACCTCTGTGTAGGTTGATAATACTGAGTCGATGACTCAATTGGACTGAGTTTTTTTGATAATGCTAACTGATTAACTACATCTCCTGCAAAAGCTCCCTGACTCATCGCAAGGCAAGCTAATATAATATATTTTTTCATAAATCCCTCTATACTGTTAACTTAATGAAACCTAATAAGAACAATAGATTAACATCTGACCTTTGTCAAAAGTATAATATTGGTCGTTCACTTGCTAACAGCAGGTGAGAAGTATTTCTTACCATTAATAAAGTTCTGATTTACTATCAATATTCACCGTTTAATGAAAAAATTACAGATAATAGTCATGGCTGAAATATAAAAAATGAAACTTAATAAAACCACGCAAAAGATTGACAATAATGTTTGTAAAGCACTCACCATAGCCTGCGAAGAATTCACTACTGAGGTTGACGGTTTTTGTTGGTTAACACACCGCGCTAATTACACTAATTTTCCAGCGAGTTTAATCGTGACCTGTGTTTTTGATATCGATGCAGAAGTGATCACAGCCAAAGCGCAAAAAGTTGATGACCGCTTGCGAGATGTTATTCAGCAGCAGCTACTCAAAGTCGGTATTGTCTTAAAGAACGTTCGTCACAATGTACATTTAGATAGTGAAGAGTCTTGCTTACGCGAACATAGCGGCCAATGGCCTGAACGGCTAAAACTGAGAGTAGATAAGCAAAAACCGACAAAAAGTAATAATTTTCGTCGATAAATGATTTTATTCGTTGATACCTTATCAGATGTTCACCCTGCTTATGTTTGCCCGAACCTAACATTGTAAGCGTATCGGCTAAGAGCAGTAAGAGTGGTGAGCGGCTTATAAAATAACTAAATCATCACGATGAATTATCACTTTACTGGGGCAACACCCCAGTAGCGCGATTATCTCGTCACTATTACTGCCCATAATACGGAGTAAATCTTGTTTACTGTATTGGCATATACCTTTAGCAATAACTCGTTGTGTGTTGGCATCGATAATATCAACGGATTCGCCTGCAACAAAATTTCCAACCACCTGATTAACGCCTGACGGTAATACAGAGGCTCCCTTATTGATAACCGCATTTACCGCACCCACATCAAGCTTTACTTGCCCACTGCTTTTTAAGATGTACTTTAACCAGTGTTTACGTGCTTTGTTTGCCGCTTGTTTAGCCTTAAAGTACGTGCCAGGATTTTCACCTTTGAGTACTTTTTCAAAGACGTCACTACGACTACCGTTTAAAATATAAGTATCGATACCATTTTCAACCGCTTTTTCAGCTGCTTGTATTTTTGTTTTCATACCACCTGTCGCAATAACATTTTGGGTTGTCCCAGCCATTGCATAAATCTCAGCAGTAATTTCGTTAATTTCAGGGATCAATTTTGCCTTAGGGTTATCACGAGGGTCTTGATCATAAACACCATCGATATCACTTAAGATAAATAAGCAATCGGCCTCACTCACCAACGCCACTAAAGCAGCTAAATTATCGTTATCCCCTACTTTTAATTCATCTGTCGCGACGGTGTCATTTTCATTAACAATAGGTATAACACCATTCTCTAATAAGATACGCAGAGTATTTTTAATATTGATGTAGCGTTGGCGGTCTTTTAAATCACCATGCGTAATAAGTAACTGGCTACAAGGTACATCAAAAAAACGTTGCCAATTGGCCATCATTTTCATTTGACCTACAGATGCCATTGCTTGTTTTGTGGGAATAGAGGGGATAGGAGATCCGTGCTTAATCAGTTGTCTTCCTGCTGCAACACTGCCTGATGAGACAATAATAATTTCTTTACCTGCCTGTTGGCACTCTGTTATAAAGCGTGCAATAGCGAGCAAATACTTACCACTACAACCTTTATTATCTGGTGAAACTAAAGCACTACCTACTTTAATTACCGCACGATTAAAATTCATTGTTTTACCCCTATAATCCAAACACTAGCATGCCTTGATATACGTCTAATTTGCAATCAACTTTTTGCCATAATATAGAAGAGTTTGTTCATTTCAGGCTATTGCCTTGTGATATTGAATTAATTCGCTGTTTATCTCCTTTAAAGCTTACAATATGACGAATTACCTATCTTGAAATAACAAAATGGTGCTTTTTACCTCATTTTTAAATATCAACAATAGACAACTGCAATGCCATTATCTAGAGATTGAGTAAATGAATTTCTCTTAAGTTTCACTCGTTTCAACAACTTGATGATTAATCGTTTTCAAACAGTCATTAGTCACTATTAATTTATTTCACTGTTTTTGCTGAAAATAACTTCAATTCAGCTTATGATCGGTTATATATTAAATTTTGTTTTATTGGGCAAATATTCTATGTTGAATTTTTTACCTCGACTGCTTATTCACATTCTTTCACTCACTATTTACACCATAAATACGATTTTTTGGTTAATTCCCATTATTGTATTTTCATTTTGTAAGGCTGTTATTCCTCTAAAGTTTTCTCAAAAAGTATTCAGTTATTTATTAGATCAAATGGCGAGTAATTGGGTCGCCGTAAATACGTTAATTCAAAAGCTGTTTAATAAAACAGAAATCAAGGTGACTGGTTTAGAACAACTCACCATGAAAGAATGGTATTTAGTGATTTGCAATCATCAAAGCTGGGTTGATATTGTTATTTTGCAGCGAATAATGCATAAAAAAATACCTTTTTTAAAATTTTTCTTAAAAAAGGAACTTATCTTTGTACCTTTTTTAGGTTTGGCTTGGTGGGCCCTCGATTTTCCATTTATGAAACGCTATAGCCAATCATTTATTAAAAAAAATCCGCATTTAAAAGGTAAAGACGTTGAAACGACTCGTAAAGCTTGTGCTAAGTTCAAGCATAAGCCAGTAAGTATCATGAACTTTATTGAAGGGACACGTTTCACTAATGAAAAGCACGATAAGCAGAGTTCTCCTTTTCAAAACTTGCTAAAACCTAAAGCGGGTGGCATCGGCTTTGTATTGGAAGCCATGGGTGGCAACCTCCATAAAATAGTTAATATTACGATTCATTACCCTGAGGGCATCCCAACATTTAGTGACTTTTTAGCGGGGAGAATTAAACAGGTCAATGTGAATGTTGATGTTTCTGAAATTGGTGATGAACTTATTGGCGACTATGTTCGCGATCGTGCTTTTAAAATTAAATTTCAAAAATGGGTTAATCAGCTCTGGCTTGATAAGGACCAAAAACTTATCGAGTTTAATCGAAGCAACCATTCAAAATAGCATTAACCGGTAAAAAGGAAGTTTAAATGAGTGAACACATTAATATATGGTTAAATAACCAAGGTATTGAACAAGCCTATTTAGCGATGGGCACAATGATTGTCGGATGCTTGCTCATCTTTGTAATATCAGCATTAGGATATTATCTCGCAAAGTATCAAGTACTTGTACTTGTGAACAAAATTGTCAGTAGAACAAAAAATACATGGGATGATCTTTTATTAGAACATAATGTATTTTCTCGCTTCGCTTTTTTAATTCCCTTGTTATTACTACTATTCTTAACGCCTATCTTTCTTCCTGAACATGCATTATTCGGCACCGTTTTAGTGGTTTTTGTAAAAATAGCCCTAAGCTTTCAAATTGCCCGTTCTATTAGTGCTGTGTTAAACGTCATTAGAAGCCTATATCAAAATACCGCCCGTGAACGTTACTTGCCATTAAGCTCAACTATTCAAGTAATAAAATTGCTGATTTATTTGGTTGCGACTATTTTAGCCGTTTCATTTGTATTAGATAAGTCACCTATTTATCTACTGAGTGGCTTAGGGGCATTAACGGCTGTTCTACTATTAGTGTTTCAAGACACCATTAAAGGTTTAGTCGCTAGTATTCAAATTTCAGCTAACAAAATGGTTGCTCCTGGTGATTGGATTGAAATTCCTAATTATGGGGCTGATGGCGATGTCATTGATATTGGTTTAAATACGGTTAAAGTGAAAAACTTTGATAATACGGTTACAACCGTTCCCACTTACGCCTTAATAAACGGCTCGTTTAAGAATTGGCGAGGCATGCTCAATTCAGGGGGTAGACGAATTAAGCGTAGCATTATTATAGATATCAATAGTGTTTTGTTCTATCAAAATGAACAGATTGAAAAACTTAAAGAAATAAGTTTATTAAAAGATTATTTGCAGCAAAAGTCTGATGATATAGCGATAAGTTTAAAGACAGCTAATTTATCTGGTGATAATGTTAATAGCCGACAATTAACCAATGTCGGCACTTTTCGCGCGTATATTACCGCTTACTTGTCTACACATGACAAAATACATCATGAAATGACATGTATGGTCAGACAGTTAGCGGCAACAGAGTCGGGCTTACCGTTGGAAATTTATTGTTTCAGTAATGATCAAAACTGGAAAAATTATGAAGCTATTCAAGCCGACATTTTTGATCATTTATTTGCCATGGCACCGATATTCAGCTTACGCGTATTTCAACATCCTACCGGTTATGACTGGCAAAAAAAATAAGGTCTGTTAAGCCTAACGTTGGCGAACCACCCCTTCTTGCATCGTCGAGGCAACAAGCTGTCCTTGACGGTTAAATATTTGTCCTTTCACCAAACCACGGCCTCCACTTGCTGACGGACTGTCCATGACATAAAGCAACCAATCATCAAAACGAAATGGACGATGAAACCACATGGCATGATCAATAGTGGCAATTTGTAAATTTGGCTGCCAATGACTTAAGCCATGTGGGAATAAGGCTGTCGGTAAAAAAAGGAAATCAGAAGTATAAGCCAACATATAAGTGTGGATGCGTAAGTCATCAGACAATTTACCGTTTGCTTTTATCCACATTTGAGATTGCGCTTCGGTTTTTTCTGGCTTCAGCCAGTTATACGACTTAACTGGACGCATTTCTATCGGTTTTTCAGCTAAAAATTTTCCTCTGATTTCTTCAGGTATTTTATCTTGGTTATCAAAAATAAAATCAGTGTAAGAAGCTAACTCTTCAGGTGGGGGTACATCTGGCATAAGATCTTGATGCTCAACACCTTCTTCATGCTGTTGAAAAGAGGCGGTCATGTAAAAAATATCTTTACCATTTTGAATAGCCTTAACACGGCGGGTGCTAAAGCTTTTACCATCACGGATATTCTCTACTTCATAAACGACTGGTTTACTCGCATCACCAGGACGTAAAAAATAAGAATGAAGTGAATGGACATTACGCGCCGAATCTACTGTTTCTTGTGCGGCTGAGACGGCTTGCCCCATGACTTGTCCGCCGAATAGCACTCGAAAACCTAAATCTTGACTTTGACCACGGTAAATTCCTTCTTCGATCACTTCTAATTGTAATAACGAAGATAAATCATCCAACACTTGACTCATAATATTTAGCACTCACTGGTAGAAAATTTCGACTATAACATATTTATAATTTATATCTTTAGCAGCATTTTAAAATTGTTGAAAATTCATACGCTGCAAGGTAGTATCTACTTATATCGAATATAACAGACTAAAAATACGAAGAGATTATAATGGAAGCGTTACTAGAAAGAGAAGTGTTATTAGAGAGAAGGCAATATACTCCTGAAGAAGCATCTTTATGGGATAAACTATCACTCGCACAGAAGTTTGCTGCAAGTAGCATGACACAGTTTGGTTACGACTTATCTTTTATCAGAAATAGTAATAATGGCAGTTTAGCTATATTACAATGCAATGGTAAAACAGCCACGATTAATGGTGAAGGTGAAGTAAATTCAACACCAAGTATTACTATTCGACCTTAAAAATAAGCTCTCTTATTATTTGTTATTTTCAAAAAAAGCTGTTCCGGATAAATGCCTTAACTAAGCATCTTCCTTTATATTACTAAGTAATAGCGCTTCAATTAAAGAAATGTAGCCACTTAAATTATTACTTGACCACATACGCTTTATGCTCGCATCTTGTTTAGACACATAAGCGACTAATTTGTTAAAGCTTTCATCGCCGTAACTTTCATAACACTTTTTAGCGATAGGTTGCAGCTTACCCTTTCCTTTTAAACACTCAATAAAAATAGCGGCATAGTTATTAATAAGCGGTGTAATGATCTCAATCGTTTCGAGCTCGAGTATTTCATTTTCTTTAATTATTTGTAATCGATTTTTCACAAAGCCCTCATGTCGCTTAGCGATAAGTGCCATTGAGTCCATGTAAAGCTTATTTTCTTTTTGTGTGCTATAGAATTCTTTTTTCGCATTAGATAATGCTCGTTGTAATCCTTCCGCCCGAAAATAAAAATAAACACTCAAAGCAATGAAAAGCACTGCTATGGATAATACAAAAATCATATAAAACCTATTAATATAAAAACAATATTCTATTACGCTTTAGTGGTTTCACTTAAACGTGACAAAAAGATATAAGGATCAATATCTTGAGCAGTTGGCAAGCCGTAAGCATAACCAATTTTCACCGAATAATCTCCCAAATTGGCGAAGAATCTTACCTTAATTGCCTCAGCTAGACCATGTAATTTAGCGGCTATTTCACTTTCTGTTTGATGAGGCCCTAAGAGTAGATATTCACCATCGTTAATAGTGCCTGCTTCATCAAATTCACCTTTTGATTCATTAAGTAAAGTCGCTAATGTTTTCGAAACCTCAAGCATAATTTTGTCATTAAAGTGAAAGGATAACTCTTGCCAATTGATCACTGACAAATAACCAACCGCGAGTGGATAATCATATTTTCTCGCCATCTTATAGTTTAGCTGATAGTTTCTTTTGGTTTGAGAGGGAGTGACTAAATAAAATATTGGTTGTTCAACTTCATCATAGACCTGTTTCGACCGCAATGTTCTTTGTCTTAACCAAAAATAAGCCAACGTAATCAGCAAGATAAAAACTATAAAACTTAAAAGATATATTATCTCTTTTTGAGCGATATACTTTGCACTAAACTGACTGTGTAATTTACTTTTTTCAGTCAAATTGAGCATTAATTTTAGACTTTTGTTATTTGCACTCAACATTTGAGGAGTATTAATAGCTAATGATGGCTGGGACTTTTTTTGAAAATGTTGGAGGAGCTCAAGATAATTTTTGTGCAGTTCTAAGGCATTTTTATAATCGCCATTTTGCTGGTACATATCACTAAGTAAAAGTAACAATTTACTCTGTTTTATTGATAACTTTACATTTTTAGCCATTAATTCAGCTAATTGAAGATAATGTTGATATAAAGCGTTATTGTCTAAATGATTTGCAGTCTCAGCCAATAAGATTAATGAAGTTAAATAAGGTTTATTTAAGCTTTTTTCATTAAATGTAGCGCTTGCCGATAACAGCCAGTTGTGTGAATCTTGAAACTCTCTTTGTTTAAGTAATACCTCTGCCAAGCCTAACTTAGCATAGGCAACACGAATTGGAGCGTTTTTATTTTCACTACTTTTTTGCGCTTCCCAATAAGCATTATAGGCATCATCAAGTAAATTTAACTGAAAATAAGCACGCCCTAAATGTAGGTAAGTTTGATCAATATTTGCCAGTTTATCTAAATCAAATTTTAGCGTTAATAATTTATTTTGCATGGTAAGTGCAGTTTGATAATCTCCTAAATAATAGTGCGCTGTTGCCAATATCTCTAACAAGCAAAGGTGATCCCTATATTGAGGATTCACTGATATTAACACCTCAACTTGATTAAGATCATTCATCGCTAAATCATTTTCACTTTGCAAAGCATAGCTAACCGCTCGATAACTGAGTGCAACCAATCGATATTTCAAAACATCAGAGGACTCTGCCATTAAAATTACCCTTGTGGCAAAATCTTGTGTTTGCGCATATTTTTCCTGTAAATAATAACCATGGGCAACTTTAAGGAGTAAATTGAATTTTATCGAATGACTAAGTCCTTGCAAAGAGAGCCCGTCCTGTGCAAATTGCAAAGCATCAGCATCTTCGCCTTTATTATTAGCAACATCGGCAAGTAAAATAAAGATTTTACCACGGGTTTGCGTCGTATAATTTTCTCGGGATCCAAGAATATTTATTGATAGGGTAATTATTTCTTCATACGGAAGGTTTTCAGATTCTTGTAAAAAATACCGTTCGACATCTTTAATATTTTGTTCAATCTTTAGAGTATCACTAGCAAAACAAAATGAAGTAACCATAAAAAAGCAAAGAATCACCAGCAATTTATAAAACATTATTAGCTAAAATCCTTGATTTAATGAGTAGTTATCAACTATAAATTTATCTTTTATTTATAGGTTTAAGTTAAAGTTCAACGAATATTCATAATAAAGGTTTACAAGCATAGTTCAACGCTTATAATGAAATTCGAGTTTCTAAAACTCGAAAAGGGCAAATCTAGTGAAAGCTAGAGACGCAAAGTTACCGGTCTAAGGGGAAACCTAAGATAGCGGAACTGCCAAATTTAGATATAGTGGGGGCTTGTCTATTCTTGAACAGTTTGCTTTCGGTATACTTTGCGCGCCTTCCTCCCTTTTTCTACCACTCAATATCTAGATACTAAATAACAAGTGTTAATAAAAGCTCTATTTTTTTCAATAAAAAATATATCTGGCACTTTACTTGTTTTTACTAGAAGATAGGCTAACAAAATTTTACTTGGGTGCTTATATTGAGATGGAACGATGAAATATCATGATTCCATAAAACAAGCTGAACAAAAAATGAATATGGCTGTAAAACAATTACAGCGGTGGTATTTGCCTGTCAGCCCTATTAATTATGCAGTAAGCTACGAATATATTAATAAGAAAAATATTCCACTTAATACAACCATTGAAAATCAACTTACCTCAGGTAAGAAACTCGATAATTTCTTTATTGAAGAAAACTACCGTCAATACATTTTAGGTCAGAGTAACTTCAGAGACGAAATTATTGATGAACTAGAAGAGGTTGTTACTCATGTTGAGAAAAATAGCCAAAAGTCATCTTTAAGTATTAATAAACTTATTACCAACCTAGATAATAATATAGATCACTTACAATCTTCTGATAAACAAACAGCAATTTCTGCAGCAAATAGTATACGCCATGCATCTCAGGCATTTAAACTACACCAACAAAAGTTTGCTGAGCATATTTCATTGACTTGTGAAAAGACACGTGCATTACAAGTTGAATTGAAAGAAGCACGTAAAGAGATTTATATGGATCCCCTGACAGGGCTTTATAATCGTAAAGCTATGTCTAAACATTTAGACTTATGGTTAACAGAAGATCCAAACCGACAGATTGCAGCGATTTTAGTCAATGTAAATCAACTGTCAGAAATTAATACACAATTTGGTCATTTAATTAGCGATGTTCTATTGTCAAAAATAGCCAGTAAAGTTAATAGCTATGTTGATGACAGCGGATTGCCGATTCGTTCTGGCGAAGATGAGTTTTTAATACTCTTACCTGATGTTGATAAAGCAAGCGCAAGAGAAATCGCTGATAAAATATCACAGGGCGTTGAGAAACTTCGTTTTGTGAGTAGTAAATCGGGAATTAGATTACCTCGAATGACTTTATCAATTGGCGTGGAAATATTTAATATCGCTGAAAATGCCAACAATATTTTAAAGAAAGCTCGACGCTTGCTCCCTGATTACCCCCTTGACAATAACGCATTAATTTTTTAATAATTTACGAATAAGTCGATTCAGACTTTAGCTAATAAAAGTTTATTCTGGTTTGTAAATCAAAGAATTATGCATTGCTATTACTTAGCTTAAGAAAGTCAACGACAGCCATCCTCTTTTCTCATATACTGAAGCAAGTATAAAAATCCTAACGACTAAGAGAGAAATAAGTTATGAAAAAAATTACTTTAGCTGTTGCAGCTACTTTAATGATGGCATCTCCTGTTTTTGCTGGTGATGTTGCTGCTGGTAAAGCAAAAACTGGTATGTGTGCCGCTTGTCATGGCGTTGCAGGTATCTCTGCAGTTCCAATGTACCCAAATCTTGCTGGACAAAAAGAAGCTTATACGGTGAGCCAATTAAAGGCTTTTAAAGCTGGAACACGTAAAAATGCGATAATGGGACCTATGGCTATGGGTTTAAGTGATGAAGATATCGCAAATATTGCGGCTTATTACGCTAGTTTAAAGTAAACTTAATAATTATTGTTTAACCTCGTTCATCAATAATTATATAAAAAACGCTCAATTGAGCGTTTTTTTTTATGCATTATGCTGTTGAATAACTTGTAAAAAATCATGACCATAACGGGCAAGTTTAGTATCACCAATACCATTAATATTTAGCATTTGCTGTGATGTTTTTGGCTTTACGCGCGCAAGCTCTGATAACGTTGCATCATTGAAAACAATGAATGGCGCAATATCTTCCGCATCTGCAATCGTTTTACGCAAACTTCTTAATTTAACAAATAACACACGGTCATAACGTTTATCGGTTTTATCTTGTTGCCAGTAACTCGCTTTTTGTAACCTGGGCGAAGCTAACATTAAGGGTTCCTCACCTTTCAACACTGAACGCGATGCTTGTGTTAAGCATAATGCAGATTGTTGGGATATATCTTGTTGTAAAAACCCTAAATGAATCAATTGCCTAATAATGGCAAACCAATATCCAGGTGTTTTACTTTTACCAATCGCAAAAGTTGATACTTTTTCATGTTCTAGCTGTCTAACCTTTTCGGTTAATTCCCCTCTGAGTACTTGTACAACATGTTCAATGTTACCCTGCTGCTGAATACGAAAAACACATGATAGTACTTTTTGCGCCGCTTCCGTGGCGTCAAATTGAGTCGGTGGATCTAAGCAAATATCACAATTTCCACACTTCTTTGTGGTAAATTCTGCAAAATAATTGAGCACGACTTGTCGACGACAAGTTTGCGCTTCAATAAAGCCTTTCAACGCTTGAAAACGCTGTTGCTCGACATTGACCCTTTCTTCATTATCACCATCGGCTATATATTTGGTAATACGTTCTACATCTTTTTCATCATACAAAAATAACGCTTCTGCCGCTAAGCCGTCTCGTCCAGCACGGCCAATCTCTTGATAATATGACTCTAAAGTTCTTGGCGGTTCAAAATGGATCACAAAGCGAATGTTTGACTTATTGATACCCAATCCAAAAGCTACGGTGGCGATAACCACTTGAATATTGTCTTTAGCAAAACCATCTTGGACAATATTACGCATTTCTGTTTCCATACCAGCATGATAAGCAGAGCAATTTATACCTGCACTTGCTAACATTTTAGATAACTTTTCTACTTGCCAGCGACTACTACAATACACAATACCGCAATCATCACCGCGCTTTTGAATGTAACGTAAGACCTGATGATCTCCTTTATATTTATCAGCAAGCGTAAAACGAATGTTAGGTCTATCAAAGCTATCAAGGTGAATGTAAGGGTCATTTAACGCAAGCTGGAGTAGAATATCTCTGCGGGTAGTAACATCAGCAGTCGCTGTTAATGCCATAACAGGTACCGATGGGAAGCGTTGTTTTATTGTATGGAGTTGTGTGTAGGCTGGGCGAAAGTCATGTCCCCATTGCGAAATACAATGCGCTTCATCAATCGCAAACAAGCTTATCTGCATATTAGCTAAGCCTTGCATAAAATAATAATTTTTTAAGCGTTCCGGTGCAATGTATAACAGCTTAATTTCACCAAGAGATAGACGCTGAAAAATATCATTGATTGTTTCTTGATCTAAACTCGAGTTCACAAAAGCCGCTGAAATACCTTGTCGAGTTAAACCATCAACTTGGTCTTTCATTAAGGCAATTAGGGGTGAAACAACAATCGTTATTCCAGGTAATAAAACAGCAGGCAGTTGATAGCACATTGATTTTCCGCCGCCTGTTGGCATAAGTACTAAACTATCTCGCCCCTGAAATAGTTGCTGAATAATTTCTAATTGCCCGCTTCGAAACGTTTGATATCCGAAATTATGCTTTAAAGCATCTTCAAGCTGAGATTGTGAGACTGTAGAGAGAGCTTTTTGCAACGGAATAAACTTTATTAAAACATAATTATTGTTATTTTACCCCAGCCACAAAAAAGTCGAGAGCACTATTTTAGTATTTCTTGAATGCTTAGAAAGATCAATGCTAAGCTCAAATAAAGACATCAGACCAGTTATACAACAAAACCGATTAAATTAGGATCATTATGACGGATAATTTACAACAAAAACAATTGATTGAACAACTTACTCATTTTTGGTCAAACAATCTTCCCTTCAATACGCTATTGGGGCTTCAGGTCAGTAAGTTTGATTGTAAAACTTCGGAAATTCGTTTTTTATGGCAAGATAAATTAATGGGTAACCCATTACAAAAAACGTTACATGGCGGTGTAACTGCATCAGCCCTAGATTTTGCAGGTGGTGTTGTCGTTGCCGCAAACATGATCGAGCAGCTTGAGCACAAAACACCCGCGGCTATCCAGCAAAGTTTAAGTTGCTTAGGCACAATAGATCTTCGAACCGACTATTTGCGACCGGGTCGCGGTGAGGAGTTTATTGCAACAGCCCATATCATTCGAAGTGGGAATAAAGTCGCCGTTGCTCGTATGGAATTACATAATGAAAAAGGTGACCACATTGCTTTTGGTACAGGAACTTACTTAGTGGGGTAAATCCCTCTAAAAATAAAGTTCAAGGTACTATAAGTCGTGTTTATTAACCATTGTGTTAATAAAAGTGGCTTGAGTATAGTGCAAGTAAACAGCTGAATTTAAAATCATTGTGCTATAATTCGACTCCTTATTTTTGATGCTAAAATTTACTTAAACAATGACTGTAACTGATAACAAAGACCGTAATGGTGTAATTAACGCGATTAGTGCTTATCTGCTTTGGGGTTTAGCACCCATCTATTTCAAATTAATTTCTATGATTAGCTCTGATGAAATCATGGTTCATCGTATTATTTGGTCAAGCCTACTGTTATTTTTAATTGTTATCATCAGTAAGAGATCTCGCGTACTACTCGACACACTCAAACAACCAAAGTTATTGGCGAAACTTGCTTTATCGGCTTCCTTTTTATTAGTAAATTGGTTTTTATTTATTTGGGCAATAAATAATGATCATCTACTTGATGCCAGTTTAGGTTATTTTATTAACCCTTTATTTAGTGTTGCTCTCGGTGTGATCTTTTTAGGGGAGCGTTTACGAAAAATGCAGAAGTTTGCCGTTATGCTTGCGTTATGTGGGGTCTTAATTCAATTGGTTGCTTTAGGTTCATTACCCGTTATTTCATTAGCACTGGCGGGAACATTTGGTATTTACGGTTTGTTGCGTAAAAAAATGCACCTCGATTCTTTTGTTGGTTTATTAATTGAATCAAGTCTGATGTTACCTCTAGCACTTATTTATTGGTGGTTGTTTGTTGATAGTAGTACGGCTAATATGCTTGAAAATAGCTTGAATTTAAACATGTTATTAATCGCTGCAGGTATTGTTACCACCGCCCCTTTACTGTGTTTTACCGCGGCAGCAAAAAGATTAACATTATCAACACTGGGATTTTTTCAATACATCGGCCCCAGTATTATGTTTTTTTTAGCGACTTTTTATTATCAAGAAGCATTACAACCCGCTAAATTATTTACCTTTGCAGCCATTTGGTTAGCGCTCGTTATTTATAGTTTTGACTCATTAAGATCAAGAAATGAGAAGCGTAAATTAGCGTTAAATAACCAGCTAAAAAACTAATGTTATCTGTAGGGTGATAACAACTGTACTGTAGATAATATTCAAAGGTGCTAGTGCTACCTTCAAAGTTTTCGTCTAGGGTTAGCTCAGTGCTAAGCCTTCAGTTTCATTGGTAGGGTAATATGAAAATTTGAACCCTGTTCAAGTTTACTGTCTATTTTTATATTGCCTTGAAGTTTTTGACAAACAATATTATAAACAATGTTCATACCTAAACCCGTACCACCCGAATTTCTTTTAGTGGTGAAAAAAGGTTCGAAAATATTATCTAAAACATGTTGGCTCATGCCATGACCATTATCTTTAAATAGAATCACGACCTTGTTATCTTCTGTTTTCGATAGGTTAATAGCTATATTACCCAATTCCTTGCTTTCAAAAGCATGCTTTAAAGCATTGGTCACTAAATTGGTGAGTACTTGTGCTAAAGCACCAGGAATAGTGGTGATGACCAATTCACTTTCACCACTGTATTGATAACTCACCCTAAAGCGTTTCATCTCTGCAGATAACGTCGACATAACTTCTTCAATGTAACTCACTAAATCTATCTCTCGTTCTTCGCCAACCATTTGATCGGCAGCCACTTGCTTAAAGTTATTCAGTAATTCAATAACACGTTCTAAAGCATTAGTATTTAAGTTGGAGGATTTTTCCATACCATTGAAATAACTTTCCATTGCGGTACGGGTTAAATTACCTGTTTCAAAATTTTCGCGAATTTTTTGAGTGCTTTCTAAAGCAGAACTTGTCGATGTTACCGCGATACCAAGCGGGGTATTTATTTCATGAGCTACGCCAGCCGTTAACGTGCCTAACGACGCCATTTTTTCAGATTGGACTAATTGCTGCTGCATATTTTGTAAGTTTTCGAGCGTACGACTTAATGTGCGTGTCGTCTGTCTGTTTTTAACAAAAAGTAAAACGACTAGCCCTGAAATTAACACCAATAATGTTATAAAGAACGCCATCAAGATAAGATAAAACCGTTGTTTGTCTATGCGTTCTTCGCGTTCTACTAACTCTTCATTTTTCTGATTTAACTGTACGCCTTGATCACTTATTTGTTGCTGCTGCTGCTGTAATATATTTCTATTGGTGACTATTTTTTCAGCCATAAGAACATTCTCTTGTTCCTTGCTATGTACAGAGCTTTGTTGATTTTCTAAATTGGTTTTCGCTACTTTTAACTGTGTTGCGACTTGTTTAAGCTGCAACTCTTTACTTTTTATAGAGCGTTGCTGTTGTTCAATATCTTTTTTTAAGACGTTAAGCTCTTGTTGACGCTGACCGGCAACTTTTTCTTGCTGCGTTAAGTTCTCATTTAAAGTTTTTAATTTGATTTTTGCTGAAGATATTTGATTTCGTTGTTCAGTAAGCTTCTCGTTCAGCTTAATTTCTCGTCCTCTAATTGTTTGTAATGCCAATTCTGTTTCACGATACAATGTTGCAACATCAAGCTCAGTTCCACCTAGCAGTAGTAATTCTGCTGACATGATCAAACCTTCAAAAACAATATTCGATTTATTGACTTCAAAGCTGATAGCCGAATCTTCAGGATTATTCACCAAGTTAATCATGACACTATGTTTATCAGCACTATTATCAGTAATCAACAGTGTATTACTGCCTCTAAGAATTGAAGCGATATTGGCAATTTCTGTATTTTGATTGGCAGCAGAAAAAAACAAATCTGTTTTTTTCCCTTCTTGAATGTTTTTAATGGTGATGACTTCGATGGTTTTATTTTTTATTACCCGTTTAGAAAGGGTTTTATTGAGCTGTTCAGCAAAGCCATCATCACCATAGATGCCGATTATAAATTGATCTTTTTCGTTTTCATTTAGCCAAGTTACATTTTTAACAAAGTTATAAATGTAAACAGCTTTTACTTGTTCGCTATCAAGTTGTTGAGCAAAAATTGGAGTCGAGGTACAAATAAAAAAACAAAATAACACCAGCAAAGATTTGCTCATGAGTATTATTTTCTTCTTCATTTAATGCACCTTATTGTTAATTTAATGAGTTACCTTACTTTTTTTTATAAAAAAAAGCACCTAAAATTTATTAGGGCTTTGAGGTTATTTAATAAACCATAACCTCATAAAATTAACTAGTCATCAACACCAAAAATGCTAAGTTGATTACGGCCATTTTCTTTAGCATTATAAAGCGCACTTTCCGCTTGATTAAGTTGTTTAGCAAACGTCTCTGTACTATTACAAACTAAGCCTATACTGATGTTAAAGGTAATATGGTGCTCTTCAAAAGTTAGCTGGGAAACAGAAATATCTCGACGAAGATCGTCTAATTTAGTGTAAAGTTGATCCTCATCAACACCATACATTAAGACAGCAAACTCTTCACCACCTAAGCGGGCCAGCAAACCTGATCCTAGATGTTTACGCATATATAATGCCAGTACTTTTAAAACATGATCGCCAGCATCATTTCCGTAGTTATCATTGATTTTTTTGAAAAAATCAATGTCGATCATAGCCACACAATAAGGCATGTCTCTTTTAATATATTGAGGCACCAGTTGTTCTGCTTTAGAGAAAAAAGCCCGTCTGTTAGGTAAGTCGGTTAAATAGTCTACGTTTGCTGCTTTTTGGATTTGTTCAATATTGTTTAAATTCTCAATATTTTGGGTAATTCGACAATAAAACTCTTCTGGGCAAAAAGGTTTACGTAAAAAGTCATCAGCACCATTTTTAATAAAGCGTGCCGAATGCATACCGTTGTCTGCGCCAGATATACCAATAATAGCGAGTTGATCACGACTATAAATTTTACGGATTTCATTGGTTAATTCGATACCGTCCATTATAGGCATTTCCAGATCGGTGATCACCAATTTAATGTCTTTGTGCTGCTTTAAGCGTTCTAGCGCTTGCACACCATCATTGGCTAAATAAACATTAAAGTTGCGGCGTTTTAAGAGCTGCGAAACATAATTTCGTGCCGCTAAAGAATCATCAACAACAAGAATACCTGTGCTGCTGTTGGTTATTTGCCAATGTAAAATACGTTTTAAATAAAGGAAAGCTTGGCTATTCTCTTTAGGGATATAGTCAACAACGGGCTGAGCAAGTATTTGCTGTCGAGTAGTTTCATCCATTTTACCTGTCATCACCACACTGGGAATACTATGTGAGAGTACATAGGCTATTGCCTCGCCATTAGGAGCATCAGGTAAAGCGTAATCAATTGTTGCAGCAAAAAAATCAGTGTTACCTTGTAAAATACTTTCCACTTCGGCAAGCGTGGTAGCAACAGTGACTTGGTAATTTAATGCCTCGCCAATTTGCCTAATAACACGAGCAATAGGCTTACTATCTTCTACTACGAGTAATTGCATTGACATATATTTTCTAACCTTATTTTTATAATGACATCAACTGAAAATAATCACTTTCATCTGATATTAAACGATAGCTTGTAAATTAGCATAGGCGACAACGAGCCATTTACTACCTACATCAGTAAAATTAACTTGAATACGGCTTTGGGCTCCTGAACCTTCATAGTTCAAGACCACACCCTCACCAAATTTAGCATGAACAACAGATTGTCCTAAACTAAAGCCTGTATTTTCAAATGTTTCCAGCGTAAAAGTAGATGAAAACTTCCCTTTTGTTGACGGGCGAGTTACTTGATTTTGTAACCTTATTTCCTCTGTGCATTCAGGGGGTAATTCGCGTAAAAAACGACTCGCTTTATGAAACTTTTCTTGTCCATAGAGTCGACGACTTTCAGCATGACACAAGTATAGCTTATTCATCGCACGTGTCATGCCTACGTAGCATAAACGGCGCTCTTCTTCTAAGCGTCCTATTTCTTCTACTGATTTTTGTGAAGGAAACATACCTTCCTCCAAACCAGCAATAAACACTAATGGAAATTCTAGGCCTTTCGCTGAATGCATGGTCATCAATTGCACAGCAGGTTCATAGTCATCAGCTTGCGACTCGCCAGCTTCAAGTGCTGCATGTGTTAAAAATGATGTTAACTTGGTTTGTTCTTCTATTAATTCAGGGTCCGCTTCAAACGTTTGGCAAGCGGTAACGAGCTCATTTAAGTTTTCTATTCTTGCCTCAGCACGTTCACCTTTTTCAGCTTGGTACATCGCTTTCAAACCACTGTGTTGAATAACGTAGTTGGCTTGCTGGTCGAGATCTAAATGACTAGAGTCATCTTCAAGCTGGTCAATAACGCTGATAAAATTCTGAATCACTTTAGCGCTGCGACCTTTTAACTCATCATTTTTCAGCATGAATTGACAGGCTTCCCATAAGGTCATTTCTAAGCTGCGCGCTGCATCACGTATTAACGAAAGGCTGGTGTTGCCTATACCACGGGTTGGAGTATTAATAATACGCTCAAAAGCCGCATCGTCATCACGGTTATTCAGTAAACGTAAATAAGCAAGCGCATCTTTAATTTCTAGGCGTTCAAAGAAGCGTTGTCCGCCATAAATACGATACGGTAAACGACTTTGTAATAGCGCTTCCTCGAGTAAACGTGATTGTGCATTACTACGGTATAAAATCGCAACATCATCTAAGCTGCCTTCTTTACGCCAGTCAGTAATACGGCCGGCAATAAAACGAGCTTCATCAATTTCATTGAATGCGGTGTAAATCGATATTTTTTCGCCAGCCTCATCTTCTGTCCACAATTTTTTGCCTAAACGGTTATTATTATTAGCAATAAGTTTATTGGCTGCATTTAGAATATTGGCTGTGGAACGGTAATTCTGCTCTAAACGTATCGTTTGTGTATTATCAAATTCATTGAGAAAGCGCTGAATGTTTTCAATTTTAGCACCACGCCAGCCGTAGATTGATTGGTCGTCATCGCCAACAATCATCACCTTGCTTGACGCATTGCCTAAAATATTTAACCACGCATATTGAATCGCATTGGTATCTTGAAACTCGTCAACTAAGATATGTTTAAAGCGTTGCTGATAATGGGCAAGCAGCACGGGATTATTTAGCCAAAGTTCATGCGCACGGAGTAATAATTCAGCAAAATCAACTAAACCCGCACGGTCACACGCTTCTTGATATCCTTGATAAACTTTTACAAACGTTTGTTCGGTCGGGTCGTCATAAACTTCAATGTGATGTGGGCGAATACCTTCATCTTTTTTTCCATTGATATACCACTGCATTTGCTTAGGCGGCCAACGTTTTTCGTCAATCCCTAACGAACGCACGATACGTTTGACTAAACGCAATTGATCATCAGAATCGAGTACTTGAAAATTTTGTGGTAATTTAGCTTCTTGAAAATGCATACGAAGTAAACGGTGTGCTAAGCCATGGAACGTACCTACCCACATACCATGAACATTGCCTTCAACGGTTTTTTCAACCCGTACCCGCATTTCTGCAGCCGCTTTATTCGTAAAGGTAACCGCTAAAATACTATGAGAAGAAGCATTTTCAACTTGCATTAACCAAGCAATACGCTGGACTAAAACTCGAGTTTTACCACTACCTGCGCCGGCTAATACCAACATATTTTGTAGTGGCGCGGCAACAACATCTCGTTGTTTTTCATTGAGTGACTCAAGTAGTTCAGAAACGTCCATAACGGGAAAATAACCTTAGAAAAGTGGAAAATTTATATTGAAAGTAAAGTATAGGTATATACCCATACCACTTCAATATGAAGTTTCAGAGTTAAGCTAGGAAATTAGATCAAGGCGCGATACGCAGATAATGGTTATTCCCTTATCAAATAGTGCAACGCTGAACTAGTTTTCTAACTTAGCTCCCTACGGGCAAGCCGATAAAGGATCATCTCCTTCGTTATTGATTTCGACAATAGAATTACTATTCTCTTCAATCAATGCTTTGCCTACACGGATGTAGGTACTTAAGTTATGTTTGGAACGTATAACCTGTACAGTTGACCCTTTCTCGACTTGCTGAAACCTACATATTGAAGTGGCACGGGTATACTATAACAAGTGGCGTAGTTCGCTAATATCAGCTAGCTCAATATTGGGTAAAACAGTCAGTGGTTGTCCAACGTCATAGCAAGAAATCCATGCTGTTTGACAACCCGCATTGATCGCGCCTTGAATATCAGAGCGACCACAATCACCAACATGTAATAATTGTGCTGGTTTTATTAATAGTTTTTCACAAGCCTCATCAAACATATCGGCGTAAGGTTTTTGTCGAAGTCGTTTATTTTTATTTAAAGACGTCGTTGATAAATCACCCGCATGAAAACGATATTGAAAGTAATCAGAAATACCTATCTTATCCGTATCAACGTTGCCATTACTGATTGCCACTAAGGGATACTTTTTCTGTAAACCTGTTAATAATTGATGAACGCCATTAGGAACAACAAAATCACTGCGTTGTAGCACAAAATAATCTAATGCTTTTTGTGCTGCCTGTTTAGCAGCATCTTCAGTTAACCCTAGCGCTTTCATACCCAGTGTATAAGTAACAAAACGCATATCACCGACATGATGAACTAATTGAGGATTTTCTTTGAGTGCTTGTTGACGAAAAGGAGACCAAAAAAGATAATCAAACACGGTGTTTTGCGCACAATCTATATCTGCTTTCGTCGATGAAAAAAATGTCGAAAAATATGCAACCATTTTCGCATCTGTTGCCATCATTACTGGATAATTGCTATACAAGGTATCATCAAGGTCAAAACTAATAGCTTGAAAGGGCGCTAAGCGACGATAAAATCTCATCTATTCAGTTATTTATACAGTTGTTGAAAAAGGAGCTTTGCAACAAGTTTTCTAAATTGGCTGAGTAATAGTGTGTCCATACGCGGATCAAAATGGTCCGCATCAGCACTGCTTATCGCTATAAATCCAAGACTATCATTTAAGTGATTTAACTTAATTAAGACAACAGAACCTTCTTGGTGTTGTGAAAAAATCAGTTCTTGTTCACTTTTTTGTAAGCGGCCAAAATAATAGTCATCTTTGGATAAACGGTTATTCATCACCCCTGCACAGTCATTTTTAACAATACTGGTATGGTCAATCACCGTATTTTCTTTTAACCATACTTTTAAACCTGATAACGACAATAATTCTGTTGTTGCTTGATACATGCAATCAAGTAATTCGTTTGCCGAACTGCAATCTAATAAACGTAAATACAAGTCACTGTATAAGGCAAAAAGCTGTTCATTTTGATTAGCAATCGCCATTAATTGGGTGATTTCTTCCTCTAGACCATGAATTTTTTGACGCTGCTGGCTTTGCTGCCTTTGGACTAATGAAACCGTACCGCGGTTAATGTCAGATAAGCGTAGGCTGTTGATCAGCTCAGGATTACGATTAAAGAATTCAGGGTTGTCGTGTAAGTAATCAACAATGAGATCATCTGTTAAGCTTACTTCATCTAACTGTATTGGGTTTGAGTCGTTCAAATTAATTCTCTATTTCTTGAGTTGTTGTTATGTAAGCTAATTCTTATGCTAATTACAAATTTAATTGTCCATCAAAAACATGTACCGCCGGACCGGTCATCTTTACCGAGTTCCCAGGGCCTTTCCAATAGACTTTTAACTTGCCACCCGGTAATTCTACCGTAACATCTCGACCTAATTTATTTTGTGTTTGGCCAATAACTACCGCTGCACAAGCACCACTGCCACACGCTAACGTTTCAGCCGTGCCACGCTCATAAACGCGTAGTTTAATATAATCAGGGGAAACAATTTCCATAAAGCCAACATTAACTTGTTGAGGGAATCGTTCATGGTTTGATAACGCTTTACCCAACGTGGCAACAGGTGCCTCAACAACAGAATCAACCGTCAATACACAATGCGGGTTACCTAAAGAAACAACGCCACATAAAACTGTTTCTTCGTCGCTACGCAAAATATAAGTTCCTTCTACTTTTTGAGCAGTAAAAGGAATTTGGCTAGGTTCAAATTTAGGGGTTGGCATGTTCACTGAAACATTACCGTCGCGCTCAACAAACAAGGTCATTTTACCTGATTGTGTTGATACCTTAATTTTATTTTTATTCGTTAATCCTTTTAAACGCACAAATTTAGCAAAACAACGTGCACCATTACCACACTGACCGACTTCACTACCATCGGCATTAAAAATACGATAATGAAAATCTAAATCGGGGTCGTATGGCGGCTCAACCACTAAGACTTGGTCAAAGCCAACGCCAAAATTTCGGTCGGCTAAATGCTTTATTTGTTCATTCGACAAATAAACATTTTGTGTAACATTGTCTAGTACTAAAAAGTCGTTACCTAAACCGTGCATTTTTGAAAAATTAACTAACATTTACTACCCATATTAAATTTTTATACTTATTGCGGTAACAAAGACTCGCCTTGCCACAGTTGCTCTATTGTTTCACGAGCACGGATCAAATGATTTTCTTCACCATCGACCATAATTTCTGCCGCTTTTGGTCGACTATTATAGTTTGAGCTCATCGAAAAACCATAAGCACCTGATGAACGAATCGCTAATAAATCGCCTGCTACAATGCTTAATTCACGAGCTTTACCAAGAAAGTCACCGGTTTCACAAATAGGGCCAACAATATCGTATGTTTGTTTTTCAACAATGTTGTTTTGCTCAACTTTAATAATGGCTTGCCAGGCTTGATAAAGTGATGGGCGAATTAAATCATTCATCGCGGCATCAACAATAGCAAAATGTCGGTCCTGATTAGTTTTTAGCAATTCAACTTCAGTGACCAATATTCCTGCATTAGCCATAATGGCACGACCGGGTTCATAAATCAGCGTAATATCACGGTCGGCTAATTTCTCTGCAATCGCTTTCGCATATTCGTTAGGGTGTGGTGGCGTTTCGTCGTTATAACAAACCCCTAAACCTCCACCGACGTCAATATGCGATAAAATAATATTTTTTTCTGCAAGGCGATCAACAAGCGCTAAAACACGGTCAAGCGCATCTAAAAAAGGTTGTACTTCAGTTAACTGCGAACCAATGTGACAATCAATTCCCTTTACAGCAATATTTGATAATCCGCTAGCGTGTTGATACAACTCAAAAGCGTCATCAATACTAATACCAAATTTATTTTCTTTTAGACCTGTAGATATATAGGGATGGGTACCTGCATCAACATCAGGGTTAACTCTTAAAGAAACGGGAGCAATGAGCTTCATGCGCTCTGCTACCTGCTGAATACGTGAGAGCTCTGCGGCTGATTCAACATTGAAGCAGTAAATGCCTTTTTCTAAAGCAAAAGCAATTTCCTCTGATTTTTTGCCAACGCCTGAAAATACAACTTTACCAGCATCGCCACCCGCTTGTAGCACACGAGCAAGTTCACCTTTGGATACAATATCAAAACCACTACCTAAACGTGCCATCACATTCAACACAGCAATATTGCTATTGGCTTTCACCGCATAACAAACTAAGTGAGGTTTATCACCAGCGGCTTGGTCAAAGGCATGCCAATGACGTTCAATCGTCGCGCGCGAATATATATATAACGGCGTACCATGTTGTTTAGCAAGTTTAGTTACGGCACAACCTTCAGCATAAAGTGAAGTATTTTTGTAATTGAAAAAATCCACGGTTAGTTTTCCTGCAATGATCCTGCTGATGAATTTTGTTTCTGCTCAGTTTTAGCGTTGTCAGTTTTTTCTTGCACAGATTTTTGCGTTAATGGACCTTTAATTCCACATCCACTTAAAAGCACTGATATAATAAAAAACGCTAAAATAATTGAATTTTGTTTACGCATACTTGATTTATTCGATTTTTTTCTCATGATAGACGTTTTATAATCTCATGACCAACAAATAGCTAGCAAAGATGAATAAATTTCATTGCGCTAGAAAAGGAAGCATTAATGAACGACAGCCAATACAATTTACTTGCCGATGAAATTATTCTTCTAATAGAGGAGGCCGTTGAAGATTGTGGTACCGACATTGATTATGAAGGGGTTGGCGGTATGCTAACGCTTACCTTTAAAAATAACAGTAAAGTCATCATTAACAAACAAGCACCCTTGCATGAAATATGGGTGGCAACTAAATTTAATGGCCATCATTTTCAGTTTCAGAATAGCCAATGGACAGATAAACGTGGTGGCGGCGAGCTTTGGCAATTTTTATCAAAAGCCATTAGCATTCAGGCTGATACCGAAATAACCATTAGCGCAGGATAATTTGAATGAGCACTACAACTGTACGCATTGCCACACGTAAGAGCGCACTCGCTTTATGGCAAGCAGAATATGTAAAAACACAATTAGAGCATTTTCATCCCGGTATTACTGTTGAACTTGTTCCTATGACCACCAAAGGTGATATTATTTTAGATACCCCTTTAGCTAAAGTAGGTGGCAAAGGACTGTTTGTTAAGGAACTTGAAGTTGCCATATTAGAAGGTCGCGCCGACATCGCGGTGCACTCGATGAAAGATGTACCCGTAGAATTCCCAGAAGGCTTAGGGTTAGAAGTTATTTGCCCACGTGAAGATCCCCGTGATGCATTTGTATCGAACACTATAAAAAGCTTAGCTGAACTGCCACAAGGTGCTGTTGTGGGTACCTCAAGTTTACGTCGTCAATGTCAAATTAAAGCCCTGCGCCCAGATTTAGACATTCGCGATTTGCGCGGTAACGTAAATACCCGTTTGAAAAAACTTGATAACGGTGAGTATGACGCAATTATTCTTGCGGCTGCTGGCTTAATACGTTTAGAGATGCCTGAGCGAATTCAAGAGTTCATTGCACCCGAAGTCATGCTTCCTGCCAATGGACAAGGCGCTGTTGGCATTGAGTGTAGAACGAACGATTCAACACTTAAAGCTTTGCTCGCACCATTAGGTTGTGAAACCACCCGTATTCGGGTGTTAGCAGAACGCGCAATGAACCGTGCTTTAGAAGGTGGTTGTCAGGTGCCAATTGGTAGTTACGCGATTATTAAGGAAAATGGCGAAATATATTTACGTGGCTTAGTTGGCGCAACCGACGGTAGTGAAATATTAACCAGTGAAATTAGTGGCTCAATTGATAATGCAGAGCAAATAGGCAATATACTAGCTGATCAATTACTTGAAAAAGGCGCTGATAAAATATTGCGTCAGGTATATGCTGAACAGAAGTAATATACAGGTTTTAATCACACGTCCTGAAAAATCAGGGCGTGCTTTAGCACAACAGCTAAAAAGTATCGGCATAAAAAGTTGGTGCCAACCATTTTTTGATTATCAAACGCTTGCTAGCAAAACGACTATTCAAAAACTCATTGAACAATATCCACATGCCACGCTTATTTTCGTGAGCGTAGCTGCAGTAGAGTTTGCGCATCGCACTTTTAGCTTATCTTATTGGCAACAAAAAACTATTATTGCGGTAGGTGATGCAACAAGGGCAGCCTTAAACCGTTTTGGTATTAACGCTATATCTCCTGAATCTCATACCAGTGAGGGGTTGTTAACGCTTGATGAACTCAATAAAAAAA
The DNA here is from genome assembly GCF_014076955.1 of Colwellia sp. Bg11-12. NCBI lineage: Bacteria > Pseudomonadati > Pseudomonadota > Gammaproteobacteria > Alteromonadales > Colwelliaceae > Colwellia > Colwellia sp. Bg11-12. Next base: position 86,327 of record NZ_JACGUZ010000059.1, on the reverse strand, counting down.
ACGTCAATGGTCAAAATGTTATTATTATTCGTGGTGACGGTGGACGAGAACATCTCGCCCAGGAACTGAGTATGCGCGGAGCAAACGTTCATTATTTAGAAAGTTACAAAAAAATTTGGCTTGCGTTAACACAAGACCCCGTTGAACAATGGAAAAACCAGCAGATTAATTGTATTGTTATTACCAGTAACGCTTTGCTAGAAAGCATAATACACTTAATAAACAATTCAGACAGTGATTGGAAGAACAGTTGTTTATGGATTGTAGCGAGTGTGCGTATTGCAGAACGAGCAAAACAATTAGGCTTACTCAATATTGTTAATGCAAATGGTGCTAATGACCAAGCTATTCTTAGCGCCATCAATTTACATGGAAAAAATAATGACTGATAAAAAACAAGATGAGTCAAAAACGTCAGAAGAAAAAAAGTCTGAGCAAGGTTTTTCAACCTCTATTTCACTCACGCCTACACCTGAAAAATCTCCGAGTGATGAGAAGCAACAATCTGTAACGAATAAAAATAAAGCGCCAGCCAACGAGAAAAAATCAACAATGAAATCGCCTGAAAAAGTGTCTACTCCTTTACCAAAGAAAAATTCTACTACAAATAAACAAAAATTATCTAAGACCGCTGTGCTTTCCTTAATTATAGCATTAGCGGCAAGTGCTGGTGTCGGTGGTTTATATTATTGGGGTATGCAAAAACAAGCGGGTATCAAAGAAAATGTGTTAAAACAAACCCAGCAAATCTTGGCCAATAGCGAGCAAAAAACACAGCAAAACTTAGCCAGTATTGAACAAAAATTTAAGCAATTACTCGATCAGCAACAAGCAGAATTTTCCAATAGCTTCACCAAGGATATCGCAAAAATAAGTGCCGACAGCCAAGTTAAAATGACTCAACTTGAAAAGACTGTTGAACGGTTATCACAAAATCAGCCGAGTGATTGGTTGTTACACGAAGCAGAATACCTTATTCGTATTGCCACGCGCACTATCTGGCTTCAGCATGATACAAGCGCAGCGATTGGTTTGTTGCAAGATGCGGATATGCGTTTAAAAGAACTCGACGACCCTTCTTTTTTACCTATTCGTCAATTGATTCGTGAAGACATTGCACAATTAACTTTAATACCCATTATAAATAGCGAAGATACCATCATGACGTTAATGGCGATGAGTAAACAATTAACACGTTTACCATTAGCCATGGTTAAAATTCCAAACGATAACAATAAAACAACTGATTTTACTTTATCTGAAAACATCAATGATTGGCGAGAAAACTTAGCAAAAACATGGCAAAAAATTCTTGCTGATTTTATTACCATTCGCAGAAGTAGTGGTGACGTTAAACCATTAATGTCGCCGCAGTACCAACAAAACCTCAGTGAAAATCTCAGCTTAAAACTGCAATTAGCACAATGGGCCGTGACAGAAAAAAAACAAAAAATTTATAATCAAACGTTAACTGAAGTTCAACAATGGTTAACCGAATATTTTGATATGGAAAACGTAGAAAACCAGAGTTTTTATCAAGGTATTCAACAACTAAAAAGTGAAATAATAAGTTACGACTATCCAAGTACACTATTATCACTAAAAGCGATCAGCAAAGTGCTGGCTAGCAAACCCTTAAAACCCTTGCTTGATCCACTAGCGCCTCAAGTAATGCCGAACACGTTACCTGACAACCAAATCGAGCCTATTGACGCCACATCCAAAAAATCGCCTGAAGCAATAGCCCCACAAGAGTCAAAAGTTCAGCCTAAAAGCACAAGCGAGACAATATAATGAAAAAATTAATACTGTGGATATTAATATTTTTTGCTGCTGTTGCTATTAGCCCACTGCTTATAAACGAAAAAGGTTATATTTTAATTGCGATGGGGGATTTAACCATAGAATCGACCGTAGTAACTGTCGGCATTATGCTTACACTATTATTTGTTGCTTTAGCTTTTTCACTCAAGCTCGTTCGTGGCAGCCTGCGCCTAGGTTTTAGTGGTTGGAACAAAATTGCTTTTGCTAATCGTCGCCGAGCCTTAAAAGATTTCAATCGCGGTATTGCTGCTTTTATTCTTGAGGATCACCAGCAAGCTGAACATTTGTTAGCTAAAGCTGCTGAACCGTCGATGTTTGCTCGTACTGCTTATTTAATGGCGGCCGCGGCGTCATCAAAACAATCATTACGCTCGAACACTAATCATTATTTAAGCTTATTAGCACAAGAAGATCACACGGTTAAAACCTCAGGGTTAGAATCAATATTAGTGACGATTAAATTGTTGATGCTACAAGAAGATTTTACACAAGCACGCACCATTATTGATGAGCACCATAAACACATTGGACATGACGCACGTTTATTAAGTTTAGAAATTGAATTGAGTTTGCATGAAAAACGCTTTAATTATGTCATTGAACAGTTGGTTTCAGCTCGAAAACAAAAAACAATTACTGATGAAAAAATAGCACAATGGGAAGCTATTGCCTTTTATGGTGCTTTCAGTGACACAATACGCCAAGAAAGCAACGACTCGCTTGCACAAATGTGGCAAAAGATAGCACGTAAACTAAAACAACGTGAGTCAATACTATTGGCTTATTGCCAAGTATTAGCTGAGCATAAAATAATTGAGCCACTCAACAAAATATTATTACCTGTTATTAAAAAGGGCGTAGATGATGCGTTTTTAAAAAAAATTCGTCAGTTACCTATTTCTGCTACTGATGAGTTAATGAGTGCCGTACAAAAACACTTACATCATGATCCCCATAGTGGAAAATGGTTAAGCTGCTTAGCCAATTTAGCGGCTAAAGCTCAGCAACTTCCCATGGCAGAAAAAGCCTTTAATAGTTTAGTCAATCTGGAAGCTAAGCAATACGACAGTATTGATTTACTGACTTTTTCTCACGTATTAGAACAACAAGGTGAATATAAAAAAGCCAACCAAGTATTGAATAAGATAGTCGTTCAAGCGGACAACTCCAACAATAATGCCCTTGCTATAAATAATGGAAATCAAGAAAAATGAATTTAACAATCGACTTTAAAAAACCTGAGATTGCAGGTGCTTTTGATTGGCAGCTTTGCCAAGAAATTAATGTAAAAAATGACAATGGCGATATTATTGCTAAAGCTGAAATTGAGTTGATAACAATAAATAAGCACCGTGATGCTTTAGCCTCTTATACGTTATTAGCGAATGAAGATACTGATTGGGAAATTCCATTAAACCTTTATTTTAAAGGCCAAAACCTTACACAAGATTTATGTGAACAACTCAGCATTACTCATGACACTAAAAAAGCTAAAACTCATATATTACTTGAAGCGATCAGTGTTCTTCCCCAATACCGAAAACAAGCAGTAGGCCAATACTTACTTAAAGAGATTGTTAAGCACCATGAAAAAGCGCAATCTATTACGGTATTAAGCATGCCAATGCACCAATTCCTTGATGCAGATGAATGTGAAGATGAGAGCATTAAAACTTATTATCAAGCTGTTGATTTACAGAATATAAAAGTATCATCCGATGAACTAGTCAACTTTTTTACGCATAGCGGTTTTATTGAATTTGATGTCGACGAAAGCTTACTAGCAGAGTCGCTCCCCTATAAAATATTTGTCGCTAGCTCAAAGAGTATATTAAACACTCCTAATTAAGATTTTTAATATTATCCATTTTATATTAAAGCATAAGAGAGGTACGTTATGTTTCATATACACGGTGAATGGAAAATTGAAGTCCATGATAACATTGTTATTCAGTGGTTTTCTGGTTGCTGGAATGAAGAAGCGGCTATTGCATATGTTAAAGAATTCCAAGCTAAGACGACCCCTTTAAAAGGAACTAACTGGGCTATTATTTCTTTATTTGAAGACTGGGAACTAGGTGTTCCTGAAATAGAAAAACATATTGAAACACATTGTGAATGGTTTAAGGCTAATGGTTGTATCAAAGATTGTCATATTTATAGCCCAAGTGCCGCCAAAGAAATGCAACTTGAAAGGTTAATACCTCACACCGACGCATTTTATGAACGGCAGGTGTTTACTCATAATGAAGACGCAGTCAGTTGGTTGGCGAGTCACGGTTTTTTTGTTGACCCTTTATATGTTAAGCAAATAGAGAAGAAATAATCGTTATTTCTTCGCTATTGTACGTCTCAGGTTTACTCTTTAGTTGAACCGCTAGTAACGTTTAAAAGCCTTATTTAATAAATCCTAGCGTACTAAGCATTTATTAAATAAGGTTCTCTACCTTGATGTTTGCTGCTACGTTTGAATGACCCTTTACCTTTTTTAGCCTGCACCACCTGCAATTTATAAACTTTAGAGGTAACAATAGCAGCAAAAAAGTTATCTTTAATCTTACCTCGCCCTATATCTGTCGCCATATTGTTCAATACTTGATCTTTGGTATTTTTACTCATCAATTTTACTCTTAAATAATAAAAGCCATCACAGTGATAGCTTTTTTGGGTTTATTTATGTCAACATGCTATTTTACATTAAATATAGGCGAAGGCATCAGCAAACATATGTTCAACTAAAGCGCCTTGCGCTAAAAAGTCGGTGCGAACCGCTCCCACCATGTCAAAACGACCTGCTAGGTAAATATCATAATCGGCTAGATTTTGAATATCCTGCATCACAACGTGGTGAACCATACCAACTTGCCCTTGCCAATTGTCATCTGGATTCTCTACAACCGGATGAAAAGTACCGTTTTCTAAACTTGAGATGATTTTAGCTGTTTTTTCCAGCTCATAACAAGCACTTTGATCACGTAAGCCCCAATATACGACAACTTTTCGTGATGACTTTTGCGAAGCTAAAAGTTCATACATTGATTTTATATAAGAAAACCCTGTACCACCTGCCAACAACAATAGCGGACGTTCACTTTTGCTGCGAAGTTGCGCATTACCGAGTGGCATTTCAATGGTTACAGTATTATTTGCTTTAATATGCTCAATAACTTGCATTGGATAACTGTCAGCACCAGAAGCACCTATTTGTAATTCAATTAATGCGGCATCAGGTGCACTAGCGATAGAAAACGGGCGTTTATCATCGTCACTCATCACAAAATTCAAATATTGACCCGCTTGAAAATCGATTTGTTCACTTGGCTTTAATAACACCTTATAAACAAACTCTGTCAGTGATGTTAATGACTCTACCTGACACGTAATTTTATTCATTTATTTAAACCTTTCATTATTTAGCCCTTGAAGCTTGTTCAAGGTAGCCGTTATTAATTTTTTTCATCAGAGGTTGGAAAAATATTGAGTTCATCCCAAATATTATCAACATCAGTTTTAATTTTTTCGGTCATCACAATAGGCTCACCCCATTCACGATTTGTTTCACCTGGCCATTTGTTTGTTGCATCCAGTCCCATTTTTGAGCCTAAGCCAGAAACCGGTGATGCAAAATCTAAATAGTCGATTGGCGTATTTTCAATTAATACCGTATCACGACTTGGATCCATTCGTGTGGTCATTGCCCAAATTACATCTTTCCAATCACGCGCATTAATATCATCATCACAAACAATCACGAACTTAGTATACATAAATTGGCGTAAAAATGACCAAACCCCCATCATTACCCGTTTTGCATGCCCCGCATATTGCTTTTTAATTGTGACAATGGCTAAGCGATACGAACAACCCTCTGGTGGTAGATAAAAATCTTGAATTTCAGGAAATTGTTTTTGCAAAATAGGGACAAAAACTTCGTTCAATGCCACGCCTAGAATTGCAGGCTCATCAGGCGGACGTCCCGTATAAGTACTGTGATAAATAGGATCTTTGCGATGTGTAATATGCGTTACTGTCATTACTGGGAAGTTGTCAACTTCGTTATAATAACCGGTGTGATCGCCGTATGGTCCTTCTGGAGCTACTTCTGTGGGGTCTAAATAGCCCTCTAAAATAATCTCAGCAGTGGCAGGCACTTCTAAATCATTGCTAATACATTTAGCTACTTCGGTTTTTGCGCCGCGTAATAAACCCGCAAAAGCATACTCTGACAAAGTATCAGGCACAGGCGTTACCGCACCTAATATAGTCGCGGGGTCAGCACCTAAAGCAACAGATATAGGATATTTTTCACCTGGATTTGTTTGTTTAAATTCTTGAAAATCTAATGCACCACCACGATGTGATAACCAACGCATAATAATTTTATTTTTACTGATTAATTGCTGACGATAAATACCTAAATTTTGACGTTCTTTATGAGGACCACGTGTAACTGTTAAACCCCAAGTAATTAATGGTGCCACATCTCCTGGCCAACATTTTTGAATAGGTAATTTTGTTAAATCAACGTCATCGCCCGAAATGATCTCTTGTTGGCACAACGGTTTTTTAATCATTTTTACCGGCATGTTAAGTACTTGCTTATAGACCGGAATTTTACTAATTGCGTCACGAAAACCTTTAGGGGGCTCAGGCTCTTTCAACATTGCCAGTAGTTTACCAACGTCACGCAGTGCATGCACATCAGGCTGCCCCATGGCAAGTGCGACACGATCAGGTGTACCAAATAAATTGGTTAAAACGGGCATACCATGTGGTACACCGTTTTTATCGACAGGATTTTCAAATAATAATGCTGGACCTTCAGCACGTAGAGTACGGTCGCTGATTTCGGTCATGGTTAAATCAGTAGAAATAGGTTGAGAAATACGTTTGAGCTGGCCTACTTTTTCTAACTGTTTTATAAAGTCTCTTAAGTCACTATATTTCATAAACTTTAATCACTTACCCGCTTAATAATTTGGCTTGATTTTCTAAGCAAAAACGCCAGAAGTTATTGCTAACGCTGGCGTTTATGTACAGGATGTACGGTATGTCGCAATCACACGAATGTGAATGAGCGACCAATAAACTATTTACGTTTCATAGAATCAAAAAATTCGTTATTCGTTTTAGTCATCGCTAATTTATCAATAAGAAATTCAATAGCCCCAACTTCATCCATTTCATGAACAATTTTACGTAAAATCCACATTTTTTGTAATTCTGCAGGTTTAGTGATCAATTCTTCGCGACGCGTACCACTGCGGTTAATGTTGATAGCAGGGAAAACACGTTTTTCAGACACTTTACGAGAAAGGTGTAATTCCATGTTACCGGTACCTTTAAATTCTTCGTAAATAACTTCGTCCATTTTAGAACCTGTTTCTACTAGCGCGGTTGCGATAATCGTTAAGCTGCCACCGTGTTCAATATTACGTGCTGCACCAAAAAAACGTTTTGGACGATGTAAAGCATTAGCATCAACACCACCCGTTAGGATCTTACCTGATGATGGAATAACAGTATTATAAGCTCGAGCTAAACGTGTAATTGAATCAAGTAAAATAACAACATCCTTTTTATGTTCTACTAAACGTTTCGCTTTCTCAATAACCATTTCAGCTACTTGTACATGACGATTAGCGGGTTCGTCAAAGGTTGATGCAATAACTTCACCTTTTACCAAGCGCTGCATCTCTGTTACTTCTTCCGGACGTTCATCGATAAGTAAAACCATCAACTCTGCATCAGGGTGGTTATGAGCAATACTTTGCGCAATGTTTTGTAGTAATAATGTTTTACCGGCTTTTGGCGGAGCAACAATTAAACCACGTTGCCCTTTACCAATTGGAGAAGCTAAATCTAAAACACGTGCGGTAATATCTTCAGTTGAACCATTACCACGCTCCATGATCAAACGCTCATCAGGATGAATAGGGGTTAAGTTTTCAAATAATATTTTATTGCGAACATTTTCAGGCTTGTCAAAATTAACTTCAGCGACTTTTAATAGGGCAAAGTAACGCTCACCTTTTTTAGGTGGACGGATTTTTCCATGAATAGTATCACCGGTGCGCATACTAAAACGGCGAATTTGACTCGGTGAAACATAAATATCATCAGGTCCTGCCAAATATGAAGAATCTGAAGAACGTAAAAAACCAAAGCCGTCTTGTAAAATTTCTAAAACACCGCCACCGAAAATGTCATTATCACCTTCTGCGTGGGCATTTAATATTGCAAAAATAATGTCTTGTTTACGGTTTCGGCCTAAATTATCAAGCTTCATGGATGTGGCAAGCTCAACAAGTTCGCTTATTGGTTTTTCTTTAAGTTCGATCAGGTTCATAGTGGGGTTCTTTAACTATTTATGTTGAAGTGAGTTTGCCTGTTGGCATCATTGAAATTGGAGTTTGGTTTGAAATGTAGTTCATTAGAAAGCTAAATTTAGCACTAAATTTTAATCAGGTAAAGGATCAAAATTTGATCTATTGGCTTTCTTCTTAATTATTAACGTAAATATACAAAAAAGGTTCGTAAATACGAACCTTTTTATCTAACTTATAAATTGTTATCAATAAACTCTTTTAATTGAGTTTTAGATAATGCGCCAACTTTAGTATCAGCGACAACACCATCTTTAAATAATAATAACGTAGGAATACCACGAATACCGTATTTAGGTGGTGTAGTAGAGTTTTGGTCAATATTTAATTTACCAACAGTTACTTGACCAGCATATTCTTCTGCTATGTCATTTAATAAAGGTGCAATCATTTTACAAGGACCACACCACTCAGCCCAAAAGTCTACTAATATAAGGCCTGAGGCGGTAATTACGTCAGTATCGAAACTGTCATCTGTTAACTGAACAATTTTATCGCTCATGTCTATCTCCGTTAAAGTGTGGCATTTTGCCAATTGCTGACGATTATAACGCCATCATAATGAATTACCAACTTTGATCTTATAACTGTTCGCTATTTGTAACATTAATTTATTATTTATGAATACATTTGCTCAATACCGTTTTTTATTAACTATATAACCTGTTAAGCTGTGCGCATGAATAAAACACACTTAACTGAAACTAAGTTCTCAGAACTTAACCTCGACACAAAAGTTGTCGCCGGTCTTGACGCCATGGGCTTTGAGTATTGCACTTCAATACAAGAGCAATCTTTGCCCATTTTATTGAAAGGTACTGATATTGCAGGCCAAGCACAAACAGGCGAAGGTAAAACAATCGCCTTTTTAGCTGCAACCTTTCATCACTTATTACAAAAACCAGATCCTAAGCATAATCAACCCCGTGCTTTGATCATGGCACCAACACGTGAATTAGCCGTACAAATTCATCGTGATGCGAAAGAGATGGCAAAAAGCACCGGATTACGTTTAGGCGTAGTGTATGGTGGTGAAGGCTATGAAAGCCAACGTTTAGAGCTTGAAGCTGGCGTTGACATTCTAATTGGTACCTGTGGTCGTTTACTCGATTACATGAAGCAAGGCATTTATAACCTTAATAACATTGAAGTTGTTGTGCTTGATGAAGCCGATCGCATGTTTGATTTAGGTTTCATTAAAGACATACGATATATGTTTAATCGCATGCCTGCTGCAACAGCACGTTTAAGTATGTTGTTCTCAGCAACTTTATCTTTTCGTGTTAAAGAACTTGCATTTGAACACATGAATGAGCCAGAAAGTGTTGAAATTGCGCCAGAACAAAAAACAAACACTCGTATTTCTGAAGAATTATTTTATCCTTCCAACGAAGATAAAATGGCATTATTACAAACATTAATTGAAGAAGAATGGCCTGAAAAAGCAATCATCTTTGCCAATACCAAACATGTTTGTGAAAAGGTGTATTCTCATTTAGAAATAGACAAAATCCGCGTTGGTTTATTAACTGGCGATGTACCACAAAAGAAACGTTTAAAAATTCTTGAGCAATTCAGTGCTGGAGAATTAGACATTCTTGTTGCGACTGATGTTGCTGCCCGTGGTTTACATATTCCTAGTGTTAGTCATGTCTTTAATTATGATTTACCTGATGATTGTGAAGATTATGTTCATCGTATAGGCAGAACTGGCCGCGCAGGCGCAACTGGACACGCTATTAGTTTTGCGTGTGAAGGTTATGTTTTTAACTTGCCTCCTATCGAAACTTATATTGAACATGCCTTACCGGTAAGTAAATATAATCCAGATGCTTTATTAACTGACTTTCCTACCCCTAAGCCTCGTCCTCGTCGCCATAAGCCTCAAAATGGTGGGCAAAATCGTGGTAGATCCGGTGGTAACAACCAGCGTCGGTACTAGCATAAAATGACGGTCACCCATACTGAGATTTCAACGCCTCTTTATGCGGTGATCGACTTAGGTTCAAACAGCTTTCATATGCTGATCACCCGACAACTGGCCAACAGTATTCAGGTAGTCGACAAAGTTAAGCGGAAAGTACGTTTAGCCTCCGGTTTAAATTCACATAATCAACTTAGCGAAACCGCTATTGCTCGCGGACTTGAATGCTTAAGCTTCTTTGCTGAACGCCTACAAGATATTCCCCAAGAAAATATTCGTATCGTTGCTACAGCAACATTACGTCTTGCTGCAAATCGCGATAATTTTTTATCACAAGCGAATAAAATCTTAGGCCATAAAATAAACTTACTCAGTGGCAAACAAGAAGCTGAGAATATTTATTTAGGTGTCGCACATACCAGCTTTGGTGCTAAACAACGCTTTGTTATTGATATTGGTGGAGCAAGCACTGAACTTATTTTAGGTGACGGTTTTATTACCAAACAAGTTGAAAGCTTAAATATCGGTTGTGTCACCTTTAATAACCGCTACTTCTCTGATGATAGGTTATCTACTAAAAATTTTTCACACGCTATTTCTGCTGCAAAAAAAACGATTGCGCCTTTCATTACACCTTTTAAAAACACGGGCTGGAAGTTAGTATTAAGTGGCTCTGGTACGATGCAAGCGCTTACTGAAATTCAACAGCACAGCCATAAAACAACCGGAATTGACTTACTTTTTTTACAAACGATTCAACAACAATTAATTGAATGTAAAACGATGAGTAAGATTAAAATTGATGGGCTTACCCGGGATCGTTCCCCTGTAATAGCCAGTGGTGTCGCTATATTAATAGCACTTGTTGAAAGTTTTTCCATTGAAAAAATTCAACTATCAAGTGGCGCGCTTCGTGAAGGTCTTCTTTATAGCATGCTCCCTGAAAATACTGACGTCGATATCAGGCAAAACACCATTAATTCTCTTACTGAGAAATTTCATATTGATAGCCAACACGCCAAACGCATAAAAAAACAAGCGACAAGCTTGTTTCACACCTATAAAGTTTTTTGGGAATTAGACGAGAATAACAGCTTAGCTATGTTAAATGCGGCAAGTGACTTACATGAGATTGGGTTGTTATTAGCTTTTAAACAGCATCAACAACATGGTGCTTATATATTAAAGAATGCTGATTTACCCGGTTTTGATCAAGTTGAACGGCAGTTATTAGTCGCCTTAGTCTTGTTGCATAAAGGTGAGATTGATCTTGAACTGCTGAGGAGTCAAACAGGGGTTAGCTTTCAACAAGCGATATATCTTTTGGTGATATTACGCTTAGCCATTATTCTTTGTCGACGCCGTAAAGATGATGCATTACCCGAGTATCAGACAACTATTATTAAAAATAAAGAGGGTGAAATTATTAATTTATGTTTGCCAACAACATGGCTTGCACAACATCCACTTATTGCTGACGAACTTCTACAAGAAAGCGTTCATTTAAAACAGGTGAACGTATCGCTGAATATATTTTGTGAAACACTCGATAAGTCTTAACGATTAGTTCTAGTTGCCCAAACATTAGTAAGAATTACTATTCCTCCGCCAATGACCATCATTAACGTTATTTTTTCTTCTAAAAGATAATACGCTGCTATTGAACCATATATAGGCTCTAAACTTACCGCAATACTTGCTGTTTGCGCTTTAACAACTTTTAATGAATGATTAAATAATGTGTGAGCAACAGCGGTAAAAACGACGCCTAAAATAATTAAAACAGATAACTGCTGTAAGGATATGGTGATCGGATACAAAAACATTAAAGGTAATAAGCAGATTGTTGCCGAGCCATTCTGATAAAACGCAACTTTTTTAGCCGATATTTTAGCAACAAATTTTCGGTTCAATAATGTTAGCAGAGCAAAGCTAAGTGCTGATGCCATTCCCCATATAACGCCATTAATATCGCCAACACTTAAGTGACCCAATGGTAAAATAAATAAGATACCGACAATAGTCAATAAGGCTTGTATTAGCGCCTGATAATGGAATTTTTCCTTGAAAAACAAAGGTTCTAAAAAACTAACAAAAACAGGGAAGCTTGCAAAAGTGATCAGACCTATTGCAACACTCGATACTTGAATAGCATAAAAAAAACTCCCCCAATGAAAAGCGAGCACTAATCCGGTAAAGGCGAGCGGAAGCAGTAATGAGTTTTCTACTTTTAATGACTGCTTTTTAATGAATAAAACAAAGAGGGCAATAGCCACTGCAGCAAAGACCGCACGACCAAAAACAATATGACTAGCGGGCATATTAAGCCATTTGGCAAAAAGACCCGATATAGCAAAAAGAAAGACCGCGCTATGAAGTGAAAATAATGACTGTTTGTAGCTGGGCATTAATGCTCGATTTGATAAAAATAAGACGACTTATTCTATCAGCTAAAGGACTTAGCCATTAGAACAAGTCGTTTGCCTATATATTTTTACTCAAAGAATTATTGTTCTTTCAACCAGTAAGCAACTTTCTTGGCAAAATAAGTTAAAATACCATCTGCTCCTGCGCGTTTAAAGGCTAATAATCCTTCCATGACACAAGGTTTTTCAGCTAACCAACCGTTTTGAATAGCGGCCATATGCATGGCATATTCACCACTCACTTGATAAGCATATGTTGGTACTTGAAAGGTATCTTTTACACGACGGACAATATCTAAATAAGGCATACCCGGTTTTACCATCACCATATCAGCACCTTCGGCAATATCTTGAGCCACTTCATGTAAAGCTTCGTCGCTGTTTGCAGGGTCCATTTGATATGAATACTTATTGCCCCCTTGAATATTACTGGCAGAACCAACGGCATCACGAAAAGGACCATAATAGTTAGAGGCATACTTCGCTGAATAAGCCAAAATACGCGTATTTACAAAACCTTTATTTTCTAACTCTTCACGAATAGCACCTACACGGCCGTCCATCATATCTGAAGGAGCAACAACATCGGCCCCGGCTTGTGCGTGTGATAACGCCTGCTTTACTAAAATTTCTTTAGTAATATCATTTAATACATAACCTTCATCTTTACCCTTTTCACCAAGAATACCGTCTTGGCCATGCGTCGTGAATGGGTCAAGAGCAACATCGGTTATTACCCCTAATTCCGGAAACTTAGCTTTTAAAGCACGAACAGTTCGTTGAGCTAATCCCTCAGGGTTATAAGCTTCTTCAGCCATCAATGACTTTTTATTAGCAGGGGTGACAGGGAAAATAGCAATGGCTGGTATACCTAAATCAACTAACTCTTGTGCCTCTTCCAATAATAAATCAATGCTTTTACGTTCAACGCCAGGCATAGAGTCAATGGTTTCGCGCTGATTTTCACCCTCAAGTACAAAAACTGGATAAATGAGATCATTAACCGTTAATTGGTTTTCTGACATCAAACGACGCGAAAAGTCATCGCGGCGCATTCGGCGCATTCGACGGGCGGGAAATTGTCCAAAGGCATTACTCATAGCCATATTCCTAAATAGTTAAATAAGTGTGTTGATTAACAAAAATTTACGTTGAATGTATTTCTGCAAAACCTTGTTGCTTTACTTGATTGCGACCATTATGTTTAGCTTGATACAAAGCCTTATCCGCCGCTGCAAATAAGTGTTCTAGCTGTACATTTTTTTGTTGTAAATAGGTGCTAATACCACAACTAATGGTTAACTTTATGGTGCTGTTATTGTAGTTAATTTGACAATTAGCAATACTTTCTCTTAATTCCTCAGCAAGCGCTAGCGCACCTTTGCTGTCGGTTTCGGGTAATATTAAGCAAAACTCTTCGCCACCATAACGACAGCTAATATCTGCACTGCGTCGTAAACACTCTTTGATACAAGTAGAAACAGCCACTAAACATTCGTCACCCGCTAAATGACCATATTTATCATTTACTTTTTTGAAATGATCTATATCAATAACCACTAAACTTAACGGGGTTAAATTACGGCGACTTCGTCGATATTCAGCAAGAATTTTTTGATCATAAAAACGGCGATTATATAAACCAGTTAGGTCATCAAGGGTATTTTTTTCTTGAAGCTCTTTATTCATTTCTTCAAGTTCTTGCAATGCTATATTGAGTTCTAAAGTACGTTCTTGTACTTTACCTTCTAATTCGTCGTGTTCTTCCATAGGCTGATTTTCAGCACTATCGAGAACATGATTTGTGACTTGCTTTTTCTGTTGGAGGCTTAGCAACAACGTGATAAATGTCAGTATAAATATCGATAAAGCTATCCATGAGAACTGCAACGCGACGTTTATCAAAGCTAACACTACAGATAGAAGGGGGATGATAAAAAGAGGTGCCATTAAGCGATTAAGTCGTGTGATCATTTTTGCTCGCCTAAGTTGAAAACTTTTCGAGCATTTTCACTACTGACCTTAATAATCTCGTCAATACTGCATTGGTACAATTCAGCAACTTTTTCTATAACATGAGGTAGGTAACTTGGTTCATTTCGGCTACTTTTTGGTTTAGGTCTAATGGTTCTAGGCGTCAAATATGGCGCATCTGTTTCAATCATTAAACGACTGAGAGGGATCGATGGAATAAGCGCTTGTAATGACTTTCCACGACGTTCGTCACATACCCAACCGGTAATGCCTATATACATGCCTGCCGATAAGCATTGATCTAATTCATCGCCATTGCCAGTAAAACAATGAGATACCATCGCGGGAACAGAGTTTAGATAAGGCGAGAGTAATTGAAACCATGCAGAAAAAGCATCGCGCTGATGAAGAAAAAGGGGAAGCTGAAGCTCTGCTGCTAAAGAAATTTGCTCAGCAAATACTTTTTCTTGTTGCTTGGGAGCAGAAAAATTACGGTTAAAGTCTAAGCCACATTCACCAATCGCTTTTACGGCTTTATTTTCGGCTAAGGCCCTAATTTCTTCTAGGTAGGTGTCACTAACATTGTCAGCATCGTGTGGGTGAACGCCGGCTGTAGAATAGAGATAATCAGGATACTGTTCAGATAATAACGCCGCTTTATGGCTTTCAGAAATATTTGTTCCTGTTACCAACATAGCCTTAATTCCCGCAGACTTAGCGCGCACAATTAAGGCATCACGGTCTTTGTCAAAACGCGCATTTGTTAAATTAACGCCAATATCTATCATTAGCTATCCAATTTCATCAAACTAAGTTTCTTCTGAGTCGTTTTTTTTCTGATATATCGCAGCTATAAATACACCTAATTCAAACAATAACAACATAGGTACGGCCAGCAAAGTTTGCGAAATAATATCAGGTGGTGTTAATAACATACCGACCACAAAAGCACCAACAACCACATAGGGCCTTTTTGCCTTTAGGCTGTCGGGATCCGTAAAACCCGTCCAACACAGTAGAATAATAACAATGGGTATTTCAAAAACGATACCGAAGGCAAAAAATAATTTTAGAACAAAATCTAGGTAACTGGTAATGTCGGTAGCAATATTTACCCCTTCTGGGGCTACAGAGGTAAAAAAAGCAAATATTATCGGAAAAACGACATAATACACAAAAGCAATCCCACCATAGAATAACAAAGTACTGCCAAACATCAGCGGGATAACTAAGCGTTTTTCATTCTTATATAGTCCAGGGGCAATAAAAGCCCAAATTTGATAAAGAATAAAAGGCATAGCAATAAAAATAGACAGTACCATGGTCAATTTAAAAGGAGCAAAGAACGATGAAGCAACATCTGTTGCGATCATTTGTCCACCTTCTGGTAAAGTTTCCATTAAGGGTTTAGAAACATATTCATAAATTTCATTAGCGAAATAGAATAAACCTAAAAAGACAACCAATACTCCCACCACAACGTTTAATAGTCGGCTGCGTAATTCGAGTAAATGATCAAATAAAGTGTAGCTACTTGCTGAAGAGTTCATGCGTATTACTTTTTATTTGCTAATGAAGATAAAGATGAAAGGTTAGCAGTGACTTCTGTCTCTTTTATTACCTGATCATTCTTTTCGATGTTTTCTGGCACAGTATTTTCTGGAGAACTATTTTCAGGTTCTTTATTTTTATCCAATTGATAAGGACGATTAACCATTTCAGCGGCTTCTTGTAACGTTTTTAAAGACTCTGCAATTTCAGGCGATAAGTTTTTCATATCTGCTTGTTCTGCTTTTTTTAAATTAGCATGCAGCTCTTGAATACGTAATTCTTCAGTAAGCTCAGTTTTTACGCTGTCACTGAACTTACGTACACCACTTATCCAACCTCGTACGGTTCTAATAGCAACGGGTAAACGTTCCGGCCCTAAAACGATTAAACCAATTATCACAATCAATGAAAGTTCCCAAAAGCCAATATCAAACATAAATTACGCCTGATCTTTTTCTTTTGTCGTCACTTTCTCATCAGTTTTTTTAACGTTCTCGTCAGCCATGGTAGACTTATCAACAATGTTTTCTGAGGTTTCTTCTTCTTTTTTAGCGGCGCTATCAGTCATCGCATTTTTAAAACCTTTCACGGCTGAACCTAAGTCACCACCCAAATTACGTAATTTTTTTGTGCCGAATAACAAAACAATAATAACCGCAACAATTAATAATTGCCAAATACCCATATTTCCCATGATAAACCCCTATTATTTATAATGGATTCATTATAAAGTTTTAATATGAAAAATCATCCTTTGATAGATAAAATAATGCGATAGGACAAACTTTGCAGAAAAAGCACCTTGTTTACCTGAGTTGCTTCTTGTTGATCAGCGTTACATTCATTACTTTTCAGAGTAATGCTGCACAAGATCAAAACATGGACAGTGAAAGACAAATAGAAAAACCTTCCAAACAGCCAAAAAGGCCTGTTATAAACACACTTGAGCAAGAACATTGGAGTCAAGAAGTACACGACACTATCGCTAACTCTGTTTATCAATCAGCGACTTGGTTCGATAGTTTTTTTACCGATATTGATAGCCAACAAATTGAACCTAAAGCAACAGCGAAAATACGTTTTGGTTGGATACCCAAAGCACGTAATTTAGCTGAATTCGATTCTCGCTTTAGATTAAAAGTAAAATTACCACATTTTAAAGACAAGATGAGTTTGATCCTTTCAGATGAAGATGATGTTGAAGATAGTCAACTGCCACTAGATGGAATAGGTACTCGTCCTGAAATCAATGATGAAAGCTTCGCTGCAGCACTGCGTTATGTTGTTGAAAAAGAGAGTGACAGCTTAATAGACACTCGGATCGGTATTTCTGGTGGAGATATTTTTGCAAAAGTACGCCAACGCCACTTATATACATTCAATGAAAAGCATGGTGTTAAAGTCGAACCTTCAACCTATTATTTCTTAGATGATGGTCTAGGCGCAAAATTATTTCTTGAATATAATTACCAGCATGATGAAAAGTCTCAGTATAGAATAAATTACAGTATTCGTGGTTCTCAATCGTTTAGCGGCATTCGTTGGAAGCATGGCTTTTATTATTTAAATCAATTAGATAAAAACACAGCTTCAGTCACTGGCTTGCAAGTTGAAGGGGAGCGCAATGGTGAATATGGATTTTTCACTGATAAATATACGTTAAGTTATCGCTATCGATTTAATGCTTTACAAAAATGGTTATATTTCGAAGTCGAACCATTTTTAGAGTGGTCAAAAGATGACAGTTACACCACAACACCTGGTATAGCACTTCGCATAGAAGGTTTTTTTAGTAAGAAATAGCTCGTCATTGACAAAAACTAAGCACTGGCTTTAACAATAACTTCACTTTCATTGATTATTCGTGGCATTTTTATTGGGCGACTAATATGATAGCCTTGGCCAAATTCACAACCAACGTTCTGCAGTTTTTTCAACATTTCTTCTGACTCTATCCCTTCTGCTACTAAGTGGTAACCAAAGTTGCTACCTAAGTCATGCAGCGCCTTTACCAGAGACAAGTTTTTATCGTTTGTATTAAGTGTACGAACAAAGCTTCGGTCTAATTTGATAAACTCAAAAGGATAGTTATGTAAGAAGTTTAATGACGAGGACCCCGCACCGTAATCATCTAACGCAAGTTTCACACCAAAGTCTTTTAATCGACGTAAGTTTTTCAGCGCTAATTCACTCTGCTGAGCAAAAGCTGATTCATTAAATTCGAGAATTAAACGATGAGGCTCAATGTTAGTGTCTTTAATTTGATTGATCAGTTTATTAAGCTGATTAGCCTGTGTTAAATGACGTCCAGACAAGTTAATGCCGATAAAAGCATTATAATAGTCTTTACTTTGTTGCCAACTTTTCAATTGCTCACTGACTTCTTTAATTACCCAAGCATCAATATCTAATATCATGCCTGTTTCTTCAGCCATGTATAAAAACTCACTTGGCGTTAATATCCCTTTAGTCGGGTGCTGCCAACGTAATAACGCTTCAAAACCAATCGTATTAGTGAGTGATAAATTTGAAATTTGTTGATAGTGAAGTTCAAACTGACCTTTGGTAATAGCAACACGTAATTCTTGTTCTAAAGTCATGCTAGCAATGAGTTGTTCTCGCATGCTTTCATCAAAAAAGACATAACGACCACGTCCTAAATTTTTAGCTTGATACATGGCAGCATCAGCATCACGTAAAATCTCATGAGAATCTTTATAATGACTACTACATTGTGCAATACCGATACTCGCGTTAGAGTAAAGTGTATGGCCACCTAAACTAAAAGGTTTAGCTATTGCGGTGATAATACGCGAAGCAACTTCTTCAATATCTTCTTGTAACTGCAAAGAATCAAGCAAGATAACAAACTCATCACCGCCTAAGCGCGCTAAAATATCATTATCTCTTACACAGTCTTGCAACCTAAGCGCAATTTCGATGAGAAATTTATCGCCTGCGTGATGTCCAAGTGTATCATTGATCATTTTAAAACGATCTAAATCGATAAACAATACGGCAAAACGTTGATCAGGGTGACGTTTTAAATGTCGCAGTGAATAGCTCAACCTGTCTGAAAACATAGCTCTATTTGGTAGTTTAGTAAGCCCATCATGATGAGCTTCGTAATAAAGTTGTGCTTCTGCTTTTCTTCTTTCATCGATTTGCATGCGCAAATTTAGATTACTTGCCTGTAATTCTTGTGTGCGTTGATTAACTGTTTTTTCTAATGCTTCATTATTCATTTTAATTTCAGCTTGAGAACGTTTACGTAAAATAGCTGTATCTACATGTTGGCTAATAAAGCGTATTAATTTTAAATCACTCTGTTGATAAGCTTGCGAGTCCTGGTAATGCTGAATAGCTAAAATGCCAAAGATTTTTCCATCAACCATCAAAGGTGCAGCAAGCCATGCTTGTGGCATTTTATTTTTAGGGTAATCTAGTGTCAGGGGCTCGCTCCTTATTTTACCTTGTTCAGATAAATAGAAGACTTCACCTTCTGAAATTAACGTTGGCGAAACGGCCTTTATCGCTAATTCTGTCAAGCCAAAACCTAACATTCTAGGAAGAGGAGAAGACACTCTTTCATCATCATAGTATGGAAAAGTAACGATTGAATGCTCTTTATCATCGTTATCATCTAAAAGAGCAATATATAAATTTTTTGCGGGAAGTAATGTGTTGATTTCTTGATGTATTGCGCGATAAAAGCAGTCTATATCTTGTGAGTTAGCCGTTATTTCTGAAATTGATAACAATGCTTTGTGCATTTTTACTACTTTTTTACGTTCTGTAATTTCAAGTTGTAACTGTTTGTTGGCTTCTGTGAATTTTTGTGTTCTTTGAAGAATACTTTCTTCTAATAATTCACGACTACGGACACGGTCAATAGCAGTAACCAAGTGAAGCGCAATAAATTCAAGTAACTGACAATCGTGTGCATCAAAATAAAGTTTATCATCGTAACTTTGCAAGGCAAGAACACCAATAACCTGATTACCTCGTCTTAGTGGCACACCTAACCAGTCGACACACGATGATCCATATAAAAAAATATCTCCTGACTTCGCCAGTGCTATACGTTCTTTGGCAGAACAATGCATCGATTTTTCATTCTTAAAAACGATACCTGTTAAGCACTTTCGCCAATCAGCCACTTTTAAATGATCAAGTAAGCGGATTTCTTCAGGATTGTGGCAATGCGCAAGTTCTAGATTCTGATCTGTATTAAGGAGGGTAATATGAAAACTATCAGTCGTTAATAAAGTTTTAATGACCGATTTAAGCTCAGCGTAAAAGGCTGCCATATCGGTAACTGTGCTTGCCAATTCAGACAATTGCAACAAACCCGACTGCATAACTTTAACCTGACGATACTTTTTAAGTAAGGACCTTAATTTAGGAAGCTGACGTAATGCCAGAATATCTTCCTTTGCCTTCGATTCCATCTAGGCGATTCCATATCTAGTTATTAGTATTATTTTTAGGCTGTTAGTCTACCAAATTAATATCACTTGGCTAGTAACTTTATTGGAATTATTAATATCAATTCGGTATGTGTATGTTTTTCATACACATTAAGTCGGAAATAATACTATTATTATCAATAACATATAGTTAGAACAGTCATATTGACTAGCACAAGCCCTATATAACGTCTTAATAAATATAGTTATTGAAAGTTCAGCCATAAAAAAACCGACTTTCGTCGGTCTTTTATGGCGTGTTGTATAACAAATACTAAGCAGCCATAGAACCTTTAAGCTTGTTAAGGGCATTTTTTTCTAACTGTCTGACACGCTCTGCTGAAATATGGTATTTATTTGCCAAATCTTGCAAAGTGGTTTTATCTTCAGTTAACCAACGAGTTCTTATAATATCTTGGCTACGCTCATCCAAAATGACTAAAGCATTAGATAAACGTTTGTTAGCATGGGCCGAATGATTTTCATCTTCAACCTGAACAGCGAGATCTGACTGATGATCTTCAAGATATAATGCTGGCGAATAGCCACCACCCGCTGAGTTATCAACATCATCAGATGACAACTCAAAAGCTTGATCTTGATTACTCATTCTAGATTCCATCTCTAAAACATCTTTAGGTGTAACGCCGAGTGTTTCTGCAACATTATTAATTTCGTCATTACTAAACCAACCTAAACGTTTCTTATTTTTACGAAGATTAAAAAACAATTTACGTTGTGCTTTAGTCGTTGCTACTTTGACAATGCGCCAATTGCGTAGAACAAATTCATGAATTTCGGCTTTTATCCAGTGAACAGCAAACGATACTAAGCGAACACCAACTTCTGGGTTAAAACGTTTAACCGCTTTCATCAAGCCAACATTACCTTCTTGTATCAAATCAGCTTGAGGTAAACCATAACCTGCGTAACCTTTGGCGACATGAATAACAAAACGCAAGTGCGACATAATAAGTTCTTGTGCCGCTTGCAAATCATTTTCTGAATATAAACGAGTGGCGAGTTCATTCTCACGCTGCGCAGTAAGCATTGGTATACTGTAAGCAGACTGCATGTAAGATTCAATACTACCGCTACGTGGAACCGTTAGCGCCATTGATTGTATCGGTTTACTCATTTTAAAAACCTCTCTTTATCGCTCTTTAATTACTCTTAAAAAATTCTTAACTTTCTAGCTCGCTATAATAGCATACATCGACCGTGTAGGCGAGCAACGCATCACACATTACCTTACAACACAAGACGAAACAACTCAGTCAAACAAATTTATCTGTTTTTTTTGTGTATATTTGTTAACATAAAACATAGTGAAAACATTAATAGTTACAAAACAGTAACTTAACTTACAATTAACAAGAATATGAACATTACGTTAAGTATTTAATTAGCTTCAAAACAAACTTAAGAAGGTTATAATTTGTACTCATATGTCGCTCGTCAGCCAATCTTGGATATTGCACAGAATATAGTTGCGTATGAGTTGCTGTTTCGTGACGGCAAAAGTAACAGCTTTCCGGATATAGATCCAAATCAAGCAACCTCTAATATACTAACCAACAACCATTTAGCGTTAGGTTTAGAGCAAGTAACCGGTAACTTACCTGCTTATATTAACTTTCATGCAGATACATTAATTTTTCATTTTCCAAGCTTTCTTGATCCCAAAAATGTTGTATTAGAGATTTTAGAAGACGTACCTGTGACCCCTGAACTTTTATCAGCCTGTAAATCACTTTATGAAAAAGGCTATAAATTAGCCTTAGACGATTTTGATTTTGATGAAAAATGGGAAGCATTTTACCCCTTTATTGATATAATTAAAATTGATGTACTACAGTTTTCTATTTTAGAGATTAGCAAACTTGTTAGAAAAATCAGTGAACTAGACGTAACGTTATTGGCTGAAAAAGTAGAAACGTCACAGCAATTCGAAAAGTTAAAAATGCTTGGCTTTACGCTTTTTCAAGGTTACTTTTTTGCTAAGCCAGAAATGCTAAAACAACGAAAAATAACCACTGCAAAACAAAATATTCTTGAGCTAATTAGCCAAGCAAGCCAAATTGATTTAAATATTAACAAAATCAGTGAAATTTTTGCTGTTGACCCTGGCTTAACCTATAAACTATTACGTTTTATCAATAGTCCTACCTACGGTAGTAGCCAAGAAATAACATCATTAAAACATGCTCTCGCTTATATTGGTCAAGCGGAGTTGAAGAAATTTATTGCCTTGTTGGCTTTATCTGACTTGAGTTCAGATAAAAACACAGAAATTATGCGTCTATCTTTAGCAAGAGCTAAATTCTGTGAACAAATCGCACTTTGTCGCTTTGAAAGTGAAAACCCACCTAAAGCTTTTTTAACCGGTATATTATCATTAATTGATGGTATTTTAGATCATGAATTAGAGTATGTACTAGGTGTTTTACCTATCCATGAAGGTATAAAGGCGGCATTAAGAAACGAGCAAGGTGATCTCGGTAATTATCTGTCGCTCGTTAAACATATTGAGCAAGGTTTGTGGCAAGAAAGTGAAAAGATTGCCCATAAACTAGAAGTTGACTCTAACATTTGTTTTGAAGCCTATATTAAATCACTTTCTTGGGCAGACGAAATGTTAGCTTGTGCCACTTAAAAAGAGTGGTTAGCTTTTATTAATCAGCTGTCGGTTCTATTGCTCGAATGTGTTTGCGTACTGAAATATAGCTTCCTGATAAGCCAAGGATAACGGCAAAAAATATCAGTGTCATTGCTTCTGAAAAATTTAAACCACTAATAATAAAGTTACTGTGATATAAATCAGTTAATTCAGAGAGTGCACCTGATAAATATCGCGCTAATACAGCAACACAAAACCATGTAACAACGCCGCCTAAAATTCCATACCAAGCACCGGCATATAAAAAAGGCCGCTGGATAAAGCTATCTGTTGCGCCGACAAGCTTCATGACTGCAATAGCATCTTTTTGACTTAAAATAGCTAAACGTATGGTATTACCAATAATCAGTACTACTGATAAACACAGTAATGCACCAATACCGACAACAATATCTTCAATTAATTTTGCGATGGCCTCTAGTCGAGTGAGCCATTCAAGATCTAATTTACCTTGCTGAACTTCTCGCTCTTTTTCTAATTTTAATAACAACTCACCTGCAGCTTGTGTTTGACTTGCTCGATTTGTTGGTGTGACGAGGAGTGTTGCAGGGAGAGGGTTTTTATCTAAATATTCTAACGCCTGCCCAAAGCCAGAGAGTGCTTTAAACTCTTTTAACGCTTGTTCGGCAGAAATATAGGTTACCTTGGAAACTTCAGGGTAAAGTTCAATTCGATGTATTAAGTTTTGTGCTGATTTATCTGTCACTGATAACTTTAAAAATAAGCTAATTTCTGAAGCGGTATCCCACTGTTCACTAATCGCTTTAGCATTTTTAACAAATAAATGTAATGTGGCAGGCAAAGTCAAACTTATGCCTAAAACTAAAACAGTCATTACGGAAGTGAAGGGGGTACGCCATAAATCACCTAAACTACCTACCGCTTGTTGTATGTGCCGAATGAATCGCGCTGTTATCTTTGCTGATAAAGGCAGTTTCTGTGAAGGCTGTCCAAAGCGAGAAGGTTCATTCATTATTTTCATTCCTAACTTGTAAACCTTCGATAATACCATCGGTGATCATCGAACCTTGTTTAAGTGTTAGCGTTCGGTACTTCATTCGAGCAATAAGCCCAAGATCATGCGTGGCAATAAGTACAGTAACCCCAAAATCATTAAACTCTTCAAATAAACGAATAATATCTAATGAAAGTTTAGGATCTAAATTCCCAGTAGGTTCATCGGCAAGAAGAATTAAGGGTTTATTCACTAAAGCTCGTGCAATTCCCACCCTTTGCTGCTCTCCACCTGAAAGCATATTAGGAAAACAACGTAATTTATCACTCAAATGTACTTTGTCTAAAGCGGCTTCAACTCTTTTTCGCGTTTCTTTATGACTGTAGCCTTCAATAACTAAAGGTAAAGCCACATTATCAAAAATAGTTCTATCCATTAACAGATTATGGTTTTGAAAAATCATTCCTATTTTGCGTCGAGCATAAGGGATATCTTTATACTTGATATTCGATATTTCACTACCGTTAATTTGGATTTTACCGCTCGTTGGTTTTTCCATTAAGCTCATTAGCTTTAAAAGCGTGCTTTTTCCTGCACCTGAGTGTCCTGTTAAAAATGCCATCTCACCCGAAGACAATTCAAAGCTGACATTTTTAAGAGCTAAAAATCCGCCTGGGTAGGTTTTACTGACATTGTTAAAGCGGATCATAAAATAGTTACACTCTTACTTTTGTTATTATTCTTAATAGTTTGATCGGACATCAAAAACTATACCGTAAATGTTATGGTTCTTGAGTGAACAAAGCGTCAATAAAATCATTACCATTAAACGGACGTAAATCATCAATACCTTCACCAACACCTAAATAACGAATAGGTATGGCATGTTTATCCGCAACAGCAAAAACAACACCACCTTTAGCCGTTCCATCAAGCTTGGTTATTGTTAAGCCCGTTAAACCAACCGCTTCATTAAATAATTTCGTTTGACTCAGTGCGTTTTGCCCCGTGCCTGCATCGAGAGTCAACATCACTTCATGGGGAGCTTTATCGTCAATTTTTTTCATGACACGCACCACTTTCTTTAATTCGTCCATTAAGTGACTCTTGTTCTGTAATCTACCTGCAGTATCAGCAATCAGTACATCGACACCACGCGCCTTAGCTGCACTAATAGCGTCAAAGATCACAGAAGCACTGTCTGCGCCCGTATGTTGAGCAATGACCGGAATGTCATTACGCTCTCCCCATACTTGCAATTGCTCAACAGCTGCCGCTCTAAAAGTGTCGCCTGCCGCTAGCATTACTGATTTACCTTCAGCTTGAAACTTTTTCGCTAGCTTGCCAATAGTCGTCGTTTTACCGACACCATTGACACCAACCATTAAAATGACATAAGGACCAGCATCATTATCAAGCACTAACGGCACACTAACGGGCTCGATAATTGTCTTCAATTCTTCTTTTAGTAAGTCGTATAACGCTTCAGCGTTTTTAAGCTGTTTACGTGATGCACTTTCTGTTAACGATTTAATAATTTTAGTGGTGGTTTCAATACCAACATCTGCCAATAACAAGTGAGTTTCGAGCTCTTCAAATAACTCGTCATCAATTTTTTTACCACTGAATAAGCTAAATATTCCACCACCGATATTTTGTCGGGTTTTAGTGAGGCCTTGTTTTAAACGAGTGAAAAAACCAGTTTTAACTGGCTCTGGCTCTGGCTCTGGCTCTGCAAGTATATTTTCAGGACCAACTTCAACAATAGCAAGACTTTCACCTTGATTTTTGTCAATTATTTTTTCAGAAACATCGCGTGTTTCTTCTGAATTTTCAACTGCATCAGTAACTTCTTCAACAACTTCTTCTTGCTGCTGACGCCCCAAACCTAACCAGGAAAACATACCTTTTTTCTTCGACATAACAATAAATTCTTCTCTGACCATCATTTTGATGGCAATAGTTCACTAAACAAGGATAAAATCATCGCTATAGTAGCACCTAAAAACAATACAAAAAACAAAAGCTGAGTAAGATATGAACAAACAACGTAAACAATCAGCAAAACCAAACAATAAGGGCAGTATTCGCATTATTGCCGGTTTACATCGAGGTAGAAAGCTTCCTGTTTTAGTGGCTGAAGGTTTAAGACCAACGACTGATAGAGTAAAAGAAACTGTATTTAATTGGTTAATGCCCTTTATTCAAGACAGCATCTGTTTAGATTGCTTCGCAGGATCTGGTGGTCTAGGTTTTGAGGCATTATCTAGGGGAGCGAGCCATGTTAACTTTGTCGAGTTGAACAAATTTGCCGTTCAACAATTAAAAGAAAATCAGCAGCTACTAAAAGCAAATAATATTTCAGTCATACAAAGTGATGCTTTAAGTTTTATTCAGAACAATACGCAAAAATTTGATGTGGTTTTTTTAGATCCTCCTTTTCGACAAAATTTTATTGAGCAAACCGCTATTTTACTAAACGAAAAAAGCTTGGCTGATAATGCATTGATTTACATAGAGATGGAGAGTGAACAGAATAATCAAAAACTGCCATTAAATTGGAAATTATTGAAAGAAAAAATAGCGGGCCAAGTTATTTATCGCTTATATCAAAAAACGTAAGAACACATCCCCAAGTGAGAGTTTATGGGTAATAATAACTCTCACCTGTGAATGTCCTATGTTACTTTTTAGGTCTAAGTGTTAAATCATGAAAATCAAAGCTAAAATCAGTGGCACGAGATACCGCTTTCATCGTTACATAATTAATTGAACCGTCTGGATTCAAATTAAAATTAACAAAAGCATCCGCTTCTAATGTTCTATCCCCCCAACGCACAATAAAAGTATTATGTTGATAATGCTCTAACGTTCCCTGTAATGCGGGTGTATTACCAAACTGCATTGTTAAAGCGTTATTAGCATAGCTAATGACTATGTCGCCATACCAGTTATCCGTATAGGTTTGCGCATAAGTTTTTAAAGGTAGGGAGTGTTGTGAATTTTTATCAATATTGTTTGCGGCTTCAGCTAAACGATTTACCTCTGCTGTTTTACGTTTCTGATTAATATCATCATAGAATGTTACCCAGTCTTTTGCTGGCAACTCTAAATATTCATTTAGAATTTGATGGTAAATAGCGTTAAAAGCGTATCCTGATTGTTGGTTAGTTAGAATAACCATTGCTAGATTTTCTTCTGGTACTAGAACAACTTTAGACACCATACCTAAGATGCCACCACTATGATGAACAAGTTTCACGCCGTGGTAGTCATTTAAAAACCAGCCTAAACCATAACCAGAAAAATGTGTTTTATCGTTTTCAGTGGCGGATTTAGATACTGGTAATATTGTACGCATTTGCCACATATTGTAACTTTGACGTTCACTAAAAATATTTTCACCCTCGCCATAAGCCCCTTCATTTAACTGAGCTTTCAGCCACAAAGACATATCGTTAACGCTAGAAGCAACAGAACCCGCTGAAGAGAATTGCTCTAAGAAATCGCCACCAACGACGTTTAATTTATCATCTAACGGTACGTGCGCACGTGCTACGTTATTATTTTCTTTTGAAATTAATGAAAATTTTGCTTTGGTGTTTTTCATACCAAGTGGTTGAAAAATAGTATCTTTGATATTTTCTTGCCAGCTTTTATTGGTGATTTTGGCAATAATTTCACCCGCTATAACATACATTAAATTATCGTAGGCAAATTCACTTCGGAAACTTGAAACCTCAGGTAAATGTTTTAAGCCTTTAATAATATCTTTATTCGTTAACGTGGTACCCGGCCAAATCATAAGATCGCCCGCACCTAAACCTAAACCACTATTGTGTGATAACAAATCCAAAATAGTGAATTGACGTGTAACGTAAGCGTCTGGCATTTGAAATTCAGGAATAATATCAATAACTTTTGATTGCCATGTCAATTTACCTTGATCAACCAATTTTGCGAGTAAGGCTGCTGTCATCGCTTTTGTATTTGATGCAATACCAAACAAGGTATCACCATTCACCTTGTTATTCGTACCGTATTCGGTTAAACCAAACCCTTTACTCATAACGACTTTATTGTCTTTGACAATAGCAACCGCTATACCAGGTACTTGAAAAGTCTCCATCGCTTTGTAAATTGATTTTTCAATGTTTTGATTTTTTTGTTCAAGCATGCTCGATGAAGTAGCAAAAGCTATCGAGGCAAATAAATAGGCTGCTGTCATTAAACAAACGTGGAGTGCTTTCATATTTTCATCCTGATTTTTATTATATTAATGATATCCAGTAAATTAGCTGAATATAGATATTAGGGCTCATATTTACTAAAATCTACTTTTAGCACAATGGCTAACTAATAAAGAAAATACTCCTCCCCCGACACAGGCTAACTAATTTCCAGCCCTAAATTTGACAAACCTTCTTCAAGTACCATCGCTTTAATTTTAATACACGTTTCTTTATTTTCTGGGGAATCTTTTAAGGCGTAATAAAGTTCGTTTTGAGTATCGAACTCCCATTCCATTAAAGGGTGTTGTTCAATTTCTTTGTCCGTAATCTCACTGTCATCCTTTTGATCTCGTTGGTCAGCAATAATGAGCTCAACATAATAATTCACACTATTTTCGGATAATCGTGAAACAATTTCTGCTCCTTGAACATCTTTATCTTGCATAGCCTGTAAAAGTGACATAATCGCCATAGTCGCATCTATAGCAGGAAACACACCAAAAAAATCAAATTCCTCAGGATCGGGTATTTGCGGTTCAAGCTTACTTATTTGGGCATCATAATTAATTTTACAACGATTATTTTTATCAAGCCATTGCCAGATAAGCGCTAATTGATTACGTAATACAGAGAATTCACCGAACTCTGCATGTTCAGCAAACATTTGGTAATTAGGGATCATTCGTTCTAATAAGGCAGCAGAAAAGGCAATTTGTTGCCATTGACTTAAATGAGAAAAAGGAAGTTGAATAGCCACATGTACTCTCAAAAGTGAAATTTAAAAAGATATTATATACGAGAATATAACATTCAGTTTATTTAGATATAAAAAAAGAGCCTTCCGGCTCTTTTTTTCTAAAACGATAAAGCAATTATGCTTCAGCAGTTTCTTTAGCAAAATGTACTTGAATACCTGCTACTTTTTGCTCATTATCAGACAAGTTACGTAATTGGGCTAATTTATTAATTTGACCAATAGAACCTAGCATTGCATGAATAGGAATAAATATTCCGCGTTTATGAAAATCTAAAACTTTATCATCGCTAAGATCTTGAAGTTTTTTCTCATCAATACCAAATAAACCAACTAGTTTTTTGTTTTCACCCGTGCTGAAATTAACATGAAGTTCTAATTCTTGTAGTAAGTCATTTTCAGCTAACTCTTCCATGAATTTTTCAGTCATTGTTTCGTTCTCATATAAACGACCTAACGAATTCTGAACACTTTTATAAAACTCAGTGTCATTGCCTTCAGCATCAAATAAAGCATTTTCTTTATCTTCGCCTACATATTCATTTTCTACATCGATATACGTTGTTAATGTTTTTTCTTTATCTGGGTCAACACCTAAACCAAATGGCATCATTGAAACACCTTGAGGTAAATAAGTTCCATTCCAGCGTTCATCTTTATAATATAAGTTTTCACCCGCTTCTAGACCTAGCATTACGATGCTGCGGTAACGAGTCGCTTCTGGTTGCTTAACTAAAAAAATAGGAAAACTATTAGCTGCTTTTGAATATTCTCTAGCGGTAATAGGCGCAATATGTTGATTTGCTATATGTTCTAAGCCACGTTTAGTAGCAACTTTTAAATTTTTGTGTAGATCTTTTCTTACAGGAACGACGTTAGCCATAATAATATAATTCTCTTTAATGCATGCGCTTTTCATTTAAAAATATTAGCGCTTTTATAATGTTATAAATAGTTATGGTGACGTTGAAGCGAGCTTTCAATGGTAACTAAAAAAATAATGCTAATTTTATCAAATTTCTTAATAGCTTATTAATCTACATGATATATCAGCTATACTTTTACAAAGAATATCAATTAGCTAATGCTTTCCTCATATTTTAATGAAAATAATGAAAATAATGAAAAATTTACTCATCACCCTATTTCTAAGTGTATTTATATTGTTAATCACAAATATTGTCCAAGCAAAACCAAAAACAAAAACTTTTTATGGTCGTAGTTTAGAAGGCTTTGCTCAGGTAAAAATAAAAAACAACACCACTGAAAGCCTTGCATGTTATGTTGCTATTGATGGCTTTAAAATAAAATTTCGCTTACTCGCTCTTCGGGAATCAAAATGGTACACCACCAATGATAAACGTTTTGAATATCATAATTTCAGTACTTGGTGTGATTACTTAACTTTGCACCCTGAATATTTAAAATATAAAACTTTTTAATTTTGATTGTTAACTGTTTATTTATGCCAAATATAAAAAACGCCACTAAGATTAGTGGCGTTTATAAATAACAGACTGAGTAAAAATTGTTTACATTAAACCTAATTATTCAACCGTAACTGATTTTGCTAGATTACGCGGCTGATCAACATCAGTACCTTTTATAATGGCAACATAATATGAAAGTAATTGTAGTGGTAAGGTATACACAATAGGGGCAATTAAATCATCACATACTGGCACATTAATAACTTTCATTGTTTCATCACTGGCAAAATTTGCTTCACTATCGGCAAATACATACATTAAGCCACCGCGCGCACGAACTTCTTCTACATTTGATTTAAGTTTTTCGATTAAATCATTTTTTGGTGCAACCACTATCACCGGCATATCAGCATCGATTAGCGCTAATGGTCCATGCTTTAGTTCACCTGCGGCATAGGCTTCAGCATGAATGTACGAGATTTCTTTTAACTTCAGTGCACCTTCCATTGCGATAGGGTATTGATCACCTCGGCCTAAAAATAGGGCATTGTGTTTATCAGCAAAATCTTCTGCTAACTCTTCAATTGAGCTTGCAAGCGCTAATACTTCTTCTAATTTGCTCGGTAGAGACATTAGCGATTGTGCTATTTCGTTTTGAAGTTGCTCGCTCATACCATGATGCTTACCTATGGCTAAGGTCATCATCAATAAGCCAACTAATTGTGTGGTAAAGGCTTTGGTTGAAGCAACACCGATTTCAACACCTGCTTTGGTCATGAAGGCTAAGTCAGATTCACGCACCAGAGATGAACCCGCCACATTACAAATCACTAAGCTTGCTTTATAACCTAACTCTTTAGCTAAACGTAAAGCCGCTAATGTATCTGCAGTTTCACCTGATTGAGAAATAGTTACAATCAGGGCATTTTTTGGTACATGTGATTTACGGTATCGAAATTCACTGGCAATTTCGATATTACAAGAAACACCCGCTAATGACTCTAACCAATATCGTGCCACCATGCCTGAATGATAACTGGTGCCACAAGCAATAATTTGTACATGTTCGATACTTTTAAATATCTCATCAGCACCTTCACCGAAAGTGTTCATATCAAGCACATTGCCTGATAAGCGACCTTCTAAGGTATTACGAATAGCGGTGGGTTGTTCATACGTTTCTTTTAACATGTAGTGACGGTATTCACCTTTATCACCACTTTCTTGACTGATGTCTTGTTCTTTTGCTTCTCGCTCTACTGGAGCACCATTGAGATCGAATACATTGACTTCAAAACGTGTTACTTCAGCAACATCGCCTTCTTCAAGAAACGAGAATTTACGGGTAACTGGTAAAAGAGCCATCATATCTGAAGCAATAAAATTTTCACCAACGCCATAGCCAATCACCAGAGGACTACCAGAGCGAGCAACAATTACTCGGCTTTTATCTGCTGTATCAAGCACAACGGTTCCATAAGCGCCATCAAGTTGTTTCACCGTTTTTTGTACGGCTTCAAGCAAGGTTGCAGATGTTTTAAGTTCGAGATGCACTAAATGTGCAATAACTTCGGTATCTGTTTCTGAAACAAATTCGTAGCCCATTCCTTGCAGTCGAGTTCTAAGTTCTTGATGATTTTCAATGATACCATTATGTACCACTGCAATATTATCACTAGAAATATGTGGGTGAGCGTTTACTTCGCTTGGTGCTCCATGAGTAGCCCAGCGAGTATGAGCGATGCCTGTTCCACCAGATAAAGGAGATAACGATAAAGCGTCAGCTAGCTCTTGTACCTTTCCTAAGCGACGTACTCTATTTAATTGATTATTATCATCAATAATAGCAACACCTGCAGAGTCATAACCGCGATATTCTAAGCGTTTTAACCCTTCTACTAATATATCTGCTACATCACGTTGTGCTACAGCACCTACGATCCCACACATAAGTTCTTCCTTTATTTTGCAATAAGTAAATTAACGTCTTGTTCTAATAGTTTGGCTTTTAATTCATCAGACAAATCTGCATCAGTGATCAGTATGTCTATATTTTTCCATGGAATTTCGACGTTAGGTATTTTTCGATTAATTTTTTCTGATTCTACAAGTACGATAACTTCACGAGAAACATCGGCCATGACTCGGCTTAGTCCTAGTAGCTCATTAAAGGTGGTAGTACCACGTTCTATATCAATGCCATCAGCGCCGATAAAGAGTTGATCAAAGTCGTATGATCTAAGAACACTTTCAGCTACCTGTCCTTGAAAAGATTCTGAGTGTGTATCCCAAGTACCACCGGTCATCAATAATGTCGGTTCGTTTTCAAGTGCATGCAGATCAGAAGCTATTGCTAAAGAGTTGGTCATAACAATCAACCCTTGTTTGCTATTAAGTTCTTTAACTAAGGCTGAAGTCGTACTGCCGCTGTCGATAATTATGCGGTTATGATCTCGAATCAATGTTGCCGCTTTGCTCGCAATTGAAACCTTTCGTTTCGAAACTTTATCTGATTTATGCTCAATAATATCTCGAGGTAAAGGCACAGCTCCACCGTATCGCCTAAGCAATAAACCGCTATTTTCTAAGGCTGCTAGATCCTTTCTAATAGTAACTTCTGAAGTTGCAAATTTTTTTGCAAGGCTATCAACACTTACTTCTCCATGCTCATTAAGCTCAGAGATAATACTGTGGCGACGCTGTTGGGTATTTCTTTTTGACATACAATTAGGGTTATCTTTTGTTTCGACACTTATCTTACATAATAAGTTTCGTTTAGTAACTTAAGCTATTAGAACAAAAGTATACATTTATGGCAATAATTATTTATTTCTGTGGTAAAAATGAAGTTTTTGTTATCTTTTTATTCGGTAAATATAACTATTGATCGTTTCTGCTATATTCCATCACAGCTTTAATTTACTTATTTATTAGATTACTACGAAGATTCATATTCAGTTTATAATAGATAAAAAGCAAAAAGAGGCACGATAAGCGCCTCTTTCTTTTGGTAACGGAATAATCTATGTTTGTTTTGTTGGTCTTTTCCACGTTGATATATTACGTTGTTTACCTCTAGCTACCGCTAATTCGTCAGCTTCTACATCTTTGGCTATAACCGAACCTGCGCCAACTGTCGCGTTAACCCCAATAAATACAGGGGCGACTAAGGAGCTATTTGAGCCGATAAAGGCACCATCATCAATTTGGGTTTGAAACTTATTAACACCATCGTAATTACACGTAATGGTTCCAGCGCCAATATTAACATTTTGGCCTATTGTGGTATCACCTAAGTAAGTTAAGTGACCCGCTTTACTGCCTTCTCCTAATGTTGTTTTTTTCATTTCAACAAAATTACCCACGTGAGAATTTCGATTCATTGTCGTCCCAGGACGAAGTCTAGCAAACGGTCCTACCGAGCAATCATCGCCAACAACAGCTTGTTCTATAATACTATTAGGTTTAACAATGGTATTTTCACCAATTGTGCAGTCTTTTAAAATACAGTTTGCACCTACTTGAACACCATTAGCTAAAATAACTTCACCTTCAAAAATACAATTAATATCTATGTGCACTTCTTGACCAATAACAATTTTTCCGCGAATATCAATTCGGTTTGGATCTCGTAAACTTGCACCCGCTATCATTAACGCTTCAGCTTCACGTAACTGAAAGGCTCTTTCTAAAGAGGCTAACTGTACACGATTATTAGCGCCTTCTACTTCAACTTCTGTTTCAGGGTGAGCGGTCGCGATAGGTTTTCCTTCTTTATGACAAGCGGCAATAATATCAGTTAGGTAATACTCACCTTGTGCATTATCACTTGACAGGTTTGCTAGCCAGCGTTTTAAATCACCGCCATTTGCTAATAGAATCCCCGTATTAGCCTCTGTAATTAATAACTGTTCTGGCGACGCATCCTTTTGTTCAATAATACCCACGACAGAGTTTTCTTTACGAACAATTCGGCCATATCCATTTGGATTAGCTAAGTTCACCGTTAACAGGCCCATACCACTCTCTGGCTTAGCCGCTAATAAGTTTTGTAACGTGCTCACTTTGGTTAGTGGCACATCACCATATAGTACCAATACATTTTCATCATCCTTAATAAAAGGAGAGGCCATATCTACAGCATGCCCGGTACCTAACTGCTCTTTTTGCTCAATAAAAGTTAAATCATCACTTTTACTATTATCAGTTATTGTTGCTTTTAATACTTCACCGCCGAAACCATAAACAATATAAATATTTTCAGCATTAAGCTGGCGTGCTGCATCGATGACATGGCTGACCATTGGCTTATCAGCAACTTTATGGAGAACTTTAGGGAGTGATGAACGCATGCGAGTACCTTTACCCGCGGCAAGAATGACAACTGAAAGAGACATAAATTATCCGTTATATATGGTTTTTTTTAGTTAAGTGTAAATATTGTAACCTTGTTTTATCACATTAACTATAGGTATTGACCGAAATACCTTTTTGTTTAAAACGCCTAACACACTGATAAATTATTCTTTTTAAAGTTAGCGCCTATAGCGACAATGAGATGAAAACGAATAATCGTGACTTGTAAATTAACATATTGTATTTGTCGCCATCTTACCCGATAAATATAATTTACAATTTATTTACATAAAGCAATATATATATTTACATATGGAATAAATATATATAAGTTAAGTAAGCGTTAACTCAGGCAAATAAATTATTTATATTTGTCTTTTTAAATCAACTTATAAGAAAGGAATTAAAATGAAAGTATCTAAATTGATTATAGCAGCCGCGGCTACAATTTTTACAGCAACAACCTTTGCAGCTTATTCGCCTAGTCATTATGTTGAACGTGTTTATTTTCAATCAGCGAATAGTAATTCAATAGTAGGCGAGTCAACCCGATTTTGTAGTGGTAGTTATTACAGTACTGGTTCCACTACTCCTTATTTTTCTGAATTAAGAATTGCTTGTGATAATAAATTTTAATCGTAATTTTTAGTCATAAAAAAAGCGACCAATGGTCGCTTTTTTAATCACTAAAACTTAGTGCTTTGTCTGTAAAGTTAGACTTTCTTATTAGACGCTTGTATTACGCGTAACTGCGCAGTTACTCGCGCTAATTCAGCCGCAACTTCAGCAAAACCAACATCTCCGCCATGGGCGTTCATGTGTTTTTCTGCACGTTGCTTAGCTTCTAATACTTCTTTTTCATCCAAATCGTCTGCACGTATCGCTATATCAGCTAATACTGTTACGTTATTTGGTTGAACTTCTAACATGCCGCCAGAAAGATATATAACTTCTACTGAACCACCATATTTAACAATACGAGCCATACCAGGTTTTAGCGAGGTCAATAAAGGTGCGTGACCAGGCATAATACCTAGTTCACCTTCTGAACCTGTGATCTGTAATGATTCAATACGTCCAGAGAATAAATTCTCTTCTGCACTTACTACATTTAGATTTACCGTCATTGCTGACATTTTGACCTCCTAAAGTAGGCGGTTAGTTCGTTAATAAGTCGATGACTTACGTTAAACTAACACGCCCAAGCAAATTACATGTTTTTAGCTTTTTCAACTGCTTCTTCGATAGAACCAACCATATAAAAAGCTTGCTCAGGTAAATCATCGTATTCACCTGCAAGTAAGCCTTTAAAACCACTGATAGTGTTTTTAAGTGACACATACTTACCAGGAGAACCGGTGAATACTTCAGCAACAAAGAACGGTTGAGATAAAAAGCGTTGAATCTTACGTGCACGATTCACAGCTAATTTGTCTTCTTCAGATAATTCATCCATACCTAAGATGGCGATAATATCTTTAAGTTCTTTGTAACGTTGTAATGTTGATTGAACACCACGGGCAGTTTCATAATGCTCAGCGCCAACAACTAATGGATCAAGTTGACGAGAAGTAGAATCTAGTGGGTCAATTGCAGGGTAAATACCTTGCGAAGCGATATCACGACTCAATACAACCGTTGCATCTAAGTGAGCAAAAGTAGTAGCTGGAGAAGGATCAGTCAAATCATCTGCTGGTACGTATACCGCTTGGATTGAAGTGATTGAACCTTTCTTAGTTGAAGTAATACGCTCTTGAAGTACACCCATTTCTTCAGCAAGTGTTGGTTGATAACCAACCGCTGATGGCATACGACCAAGAAGTGCAGATACTTCAGTACCGGCTAATGTATAACGGTAAATGTTATCAACAAAGAATAATACGTCACGACCTTCGTCACGGAATTTCTCTGCCATTGTTAAACCTGTAAAGGCAACACGTAAACGGTTTCCTGGAGGCTCGTTCATTTGACCGTAAACAAGTGATACTTTATCAAGTACATTTGAATCGTTCATTTCATGATAGAAATCGTTACCTTCACGAGTACGCTCACCTACACCAGCAAATACTGAGTAGCCGCTATGCTCAATCGCGATGTTACGAATAAGTTCCATCATGTTAACGGTTTTACCAACACCAGCACCACCGAACAAACCAACTTTACCACCCTTAGCGAATGGACAAACTAAATCGATTACTTTGATACCAGTTTCAAGTAGCTCATTTGACATTGCTTGGTCAGCATATGCTGGCGCTTGGCGGTGAATAGACCACTTTTCTTCTTCGCCGATTGGGCCAGCTTCATCGATAGGCTCACCCAATACGTTCATGATGCGACCCAAAGTTGCAGTACCTACTGGAACTTGGATGTTATCACCTGTGTTTTCTACATTCAGACCACGACGTAAACCGTCAGATGAACCCATGGCGATAGTACGAACTACGCCACCACCAAGTTGCTGTTGTACTTCAAGTACTAAGCCACTAAGGTTACCTTCAGTTATTTTTAACGCGTCATATACCTGAGGTACAGCATTTTGTGGAAATTCAACATCCACAACTGCGCCAATGATTTGGACGACTTTACCTGTACTCATGTTTAATCCTCTAATCTTGTGCTCTTATTTACTAATAAAATAAACAAAGAACTTTTGTTTATACCGCTGCTGCACCAGCACAGATTTCACCCAATTCTTGAGTAATACTTGCTTGACGCGCTTTGTTATATACCAATTGTAAATCATCAATTAAGTCACCCGCATTATCTGTTGCAGCTTTCATTGCAACCATACGAGCAGCTTGTTCACAGGCGAGATTTTCAACCACACCTTGATATACTTGCGATTCCGTATAACGAACGAGCAGTTTTTCAAGTAAAACTTGAGCATCAGGTTCGTATAGATAATCCCAGCTATGCTTAAATGCGTCATCATCTGACTTAGGCAAAGGTAAAAGTTGATCGATTGTTGGTTTTTGCGTCATGGTATTAACAAATTTGTTATATACAATGAACAATCTATCTATTTCACCACTATCATAGGCATTCAACATCACCTTAACACTACCAATTAAATCAGTTAGTGAAGGATTGTCACCTAATCCAGACTTTTGCGACACTATTTTAGCACCGATATTGTTAAAAAATGACGTAGCTTTAGAACCCACTATGGCAAATTCAACATCGGCGCCCGCTGTTTGGTGTGTACCCGCATCAACAAGTACCTTTTTAAATAAATTAATATTTAAACCACCACACAAACCACGGTCTGTTGAGACAACGATATAACCTACACGCTTGACTTCACGTTCAACCATATATGGATGACGAAATTCTAAATTACCAAGTGCGACGCGACCGATCACATCTCGCATATTCTCAGCGTATGGACGAGATGCAGCCATGTTATCTTGCGCTTTGCGCATTTTACTAGCTGCAACCATTTCCATTGCGCTGGTGATCTTCTGTGTATTTTTTACACTTCCGATCTTTGATTTAATCTCTTTACCACCAGCCATGACTATTCTCCAAAAAGGTGAACTAAATTACCAAGTTTGAGTAGCTTTAAAAGCTTCAATCGCTTTCGCTAAACCAGACTCGATATCTTTGTTATAGTCGCCTTTTTCATTGATAGTAGCCATCAACTCAGCGTGATCATTGTTTACGTAAGTGCGTAATGCATCTTCAAAATCAACCACTTTAGCGATTTCAACATCGTTCAAGTAACCTTTTTCTGCAGCAAATAACGATACGGCTGTTTCAGCAATTGACAATGGACTGTATTGCTTTTGCTTCATCAGTTCAGTAACACGTTGTCCATGCTCTAATTGAGCACGAGTCGCGTCATCTAAATCTGAAGCAAACTGAGCAAATGCAGCCAATTCAGCATATTGTGCTAAGGCTAAACGTATACCACCACCTAACTTCTTGATGATCTTAGTTTGCGCAGCACCACCAACACGAGAAACAGAAATACCAGCGTTAACAGCAGGACGAATACCTGAGTTAAATAGGTTAGACTCTAAGAAAATCTGACCATCGGTAATTGATATTACGTTAGTTGGTACGAATGCAGATACATCACCGGCTTGCGTTTCAATGATAGGTAAAGCCGTTAATGAACCCGTTTTACCTTTAACTGCACCGTTGGTGAACTTTTCTACGTATGCTTCGTTTACACGAGCAGCACGTTCAAGTAAACGACTGTGAAGATAGAAAACATCACCTGGGTAAGCTTCACGACCTGGTGGACGACGTAAAAGTAATGAAATTTGACGGTAAGCAACAGCTTGCTTCGACAAATCATCATATACGATTAATGCATCTTCACCACGATCTCGGAAGTATTCACCCATAGTACAGCCAGAATATGCTGACAAGTACTGTAGTGCGGCAGCTTCAGAAGCACCAGCAACAACAACGATAGTGTTGTCTAACGCGCCGTGTTCTTCTAAAGAACGTACTAAGTTAGCAACTGTAGAAGCCTTTTGGCCTATTGCTACGTATACACACTTAATACCAGTATCTTTTTGGTTAATAATGGCATCTAAAGCGATGGCAGACTTACCAATTTGACGGTCACCAATGATAAGTTCACGTTGGCCACGGCCAATTGGAATCATTGAATCAATTGATTTAATACCTGTTTGTACAGGTTGATCAACAGATTTACGTTCGATAACACCTGGTGCTAAAACTTCAACAGGAGAAAAACCATCATTTTCAATAGGTCCTTTACCGTCAATAGGCTCACCCAAAGTGTTAACCACTCGACCTAATAAACCACGACCTACTGGTACTTCTAAAATACGACCAGTACTTTTAACTTTTACGCCTTCAGCTAAGTCAGCGTATGGACCCATAACTACCGCACCGACCGAATCACGGTCAAGGTTTAACGCGATAGCAAAACGGCTACCAGGAAGTTCGATCATTTCACCTTGCATTACATCAGCAAGGCCATGTATACGAATAATACCATCAGTTACAGAAACGATAGTACCTTCGTTGCGAGCTTCGCTGACAACGTCAAACTGTTCAATACGATTTTTGATCAGTTCGGCGATTTCAGTGGAATTCAGTTGCATGCTCTTTTCCCTTATTCTAGGATTGTAAAATTGTTGCTAAACGGCTCAATTTACCTTGTATAGAGCCATCAATTACCATGTCATCAGCTTTAATAATTAAACCTGAAATAATAGTCGCATCGACAATACAATTAAGCTTTACTTTTCGAGCCAGACGCTTTACAAGCGCGGCGCTAAGTGTTGTTTTTTGCTCTGCTGTAATTTCTACAGCTGAGGTTACATCCACAGTAACTTCTTGCTCAAATTCAGCTTTAAGTGCTAAAAATTGCGTCAAAACATGTGGTAGCACCAACAAGCGTTCGTTTTCTGCCATTATTTTCAAGAAATTTTGGCCTTGACTGTCTATTTGCTCGCCACAAACACTTAAAAAAAGTGCTTGTGCCTGCTCGACTGAAGCACCACCAGAAAGAACCCCTTTAATGGTTTCATCTTTGGCAACTTCAGCAGCAAAGGTCAGCTGTGATAACCAGCTATCAATAGCCTTTGCTTCAACAGCAAAATCGAACGCTGCTTTAGCGTAAGGACGAGCGACAGTTGTCAATTCAGACATAGCTCTATTCCCTCTTAAAGTTCAGCGACGAATTTATCTAAGATGTCACTATGTGTGGCGGCATCAATAGAACGTTCAAGAATCTTCTCGGCACCGGCGACAGCAAGAATAGCAAATTGTTTGCGCAATTCTTCTTTAACACGGTTACGTTCAGTTTCGATTTCTGTGTGACCTGTAGCTAAGATTTTTTCTTTCTCAGCTTGAGCTTTTACTGCAGCTTCTTCAACTATTTGCGTTTCACGTTTTTTCGCTGCTTCGATAATTTCGGCAGCTTGTGACTTAGCTTCTCTAAGTTGAGCAGTAGCTTTTTCTTGAGCAAGCTCAAGATCATTTGCAGCACGGTCTGAAGCAGCAAGTCCATCAGCGATCTTTTTCTGGCGAGCTTCAATAGCATCGTTCAATGGTGGCCATACATATTTCATGCAGAACCAAACAAAAACAACGAATGCTATTAATTCACCAATTAGAGTGGCGTTTAAATTCACAACCGCTCCTCCTTAATAGTAAGCTGTTCAAATAATGAAATTAAAGTACAAACAATAATACCATCGCGATACCAACACCGATCATAGCAACGGCATCGATTAAACCAGCTAAAATAAACATTTTCACTTGTAGTGAAGGAGCTAGTTCTGGTTGACGTGCACACGCTTCCAAGAATTTACCACCCATGTTACCAAAGCCAATTGCAGTACCAATAGCACCAAAACCGATTAGTAAAGCAACTGCGATAAACTTAATCGCTTCAGGCATTGTTAATATTTGTTCCATTTTTTTCTCCAAAGTTTTAATTGTAAAGTTAAAGTTAAAGTTAAAGTTAAGGTTAAAGGTTAAAAATTAATGATTATCAGAACTCGCCATACTTAAGTAAACGATTGTTAGCATCATAAAGACGAATGCTTGCAATACGATAACTAATATATGGAATACAGCCCAGACAAAGTGCAATGGAAGCTGCATCAAACCAACAGCGCCAATTAAGATGAATATTAATTCACCTGCATATAAGTTACCAAACAAACGTAGTGCTAACGAAAATGGCTTAGCAACAAGAGCAATGGTTTCAAGTAATAAATTACAAGGGATCAAAAATACCATCGCTAACTTGTTTTTGGTGTTGAACGGGTGCAAGGTTAATTCTTTAACAAAGCCGCCAAGACCTTTTATTTTTATTGAATAAAAAATCATCAATAAAAACACACCAAGTGCTAGTGCAGCTGTTAAATTAATATCTGTTGTTGGTACAACTTTCATATAGACATCGTGACTATCCATACCAAAAGCAGTTTCACCAACAAAACCAGCAAATGCAGGTAAGAAATCAACAGGAATTAAGTCCATTAAGTTCATTAAAAAGACCCAAACAAATATCGTTAAGGCTAATGGTGCAATTAATGTACTTTTTCCTTGAAAGGTTTTATTAACGTTGTCACCGACAAACTCGACAACCATTTCAATAAAACATTGA
The DNA here is from genome assembly GCF_014076955.1 of Colwellia sp. Bg11-12. Lineage (NCBI taxonomy): Bacteria > Pseudomonadati > Pseudomonadota > Gammaproteobacteria > Alteromonadales > Colwelliaceae > Colwellia > Colwellia sp. Bg11-12. Next base: position 44,264 of record NZ_JACGUZ010000059.1, on the reverse strand, counting down.
AATTTATCAGGAACACCTACGGTAGCTCCTTTAGCAGCTCTGCGAAAAGTCCACAAAAACAACATACCTAGGCCAATTGACCATGCTAGTGTATCTATATGCCATGTCCAAAACCCACTGTCACTACATGCTTTATTAAATGCTAAACCAGTATCGGTTGTACACATTTTTGCATTAGTTAAATGGTGTTGGATATGGCTTGATAAGGTGACTTCTTCTGCCATTTTATTATCCCAAAAGTTAAAGTTTATAAATCTTTATCGCCAGTGAATTAACGTTCTGTTAAAAAAACTGGCAGTAGTAATGTTAAAAACACTACCACACAATATGTGCTTAAAAATATTAAGGGTGAAATCACTAAAAACTTAAATACTAGCGCGAATAATAACGCGGTATATAGCATTTTTAATTTTACGCCACTATAAAAAGATTCCATAACCTTTCTTGAAGCGCTTGCACCTGCATATCTAAATGCTTTATAAGCGAAAATAATATTAGGAACTATCACCACTACACCACCTAAAAATAAAGAGTAAGCGTATAATAGTCCCCAATTGAAATATGTAATTACAGCGCATATGACAACCAATATAGTTATTATACTGATTTGTCTCGACGCTAATTTTCGACCAGGCGTAGTTAATAAATTTTGATAACCTTTCGCCACTGCTGTCTCCAACGCTATACTCCGTAGTCTAGTGTTTTTTAAAGTTAATACTTTAACTTTAAAAAAGCCGTCGCAAGTATACTTAATTACAGCACTAATGCAACAAAATAGGGCGCTCATTGCCTACAATACGTACAAAATGTAACACTAAATTTAGAAAGGTTTAATCGAAAATGAAAACTTTACCATTGAATGACAAAACTAAAGATGAAATAGCTAAATAAATCTTATTTTCATAGTGGATTAATAGGGCATAAACACTATTTTGCTTTATCACCGCTTAACTGCCTTAAATATAACATGTGCATAAACTAATAAGAGTTGAAACGAGAAACAATACCATCAAGTTCAGACAGGTCGCTGTAGGAGATAACTAACTTACCCTTGCCTTTTTTATTGTGAGCAATAGTGACTTGAGAGCCAAGTTTTTCTGATAATTTTTGTTCTAAACTTTTAGTATCTGGGTCTTTGACTTTGTCTTCAACCACTTTTTCTGGTGCTTGTATTTTTTTAATCAGTGCTTCTGTTTCACGTACAGTAAGATCTTTAGCAACCACTATTCTTGCTGTATTACTTTGTATGTCTTCGCCTAATGCTAATAAAGCTCGGGCATGGCCCATTTCAATATCGCCATGTTCAAGCAAAGTTTTAACATCATCATTTAAATTATTTAAGCGCAATAAATTAGAAACTGTTGTTCTGGATTTACCTACCGCATTCGCCACTTCTTGATGTGTTAGTTCGAACTCGGTTAATAACCGTTCTAATGCAATAGCTTCTTCCATGGCATTAAGATCTTCACGTTGAATGTTTTCAATCAAGGCGATAGCAATCGCTGCTTCGTCAGGTACATTTTTAATTAAACAAGGTACTCTGTCTAATTTAGCTAACTGCGCAGCACGCCATCGGCGTTCACCGGCAATTATTTCATAATTATTTTCACCAATATTTCGAACAACTATTGGCTGTATTATTCCTTGAGAAAGAATAGAGTTAGATAAGTCTTCTAAGGCTTCTGCTGACATATCTTTACGAGGTTGATATTTACCTTGCTGCAATTGTTCTATCGGTAAATATTGTAATTCACTCTGCTGGGTAGAAGATAAATTACTTTCAGCCGCATCATCTGTTTCTTTATTTGATGTTAATAATGCATCAAGGCCACGACCTAGGCCTCTACGTTTTGCTGGACTCATAATTTTCCTTCGGAGTTAACTAAGTAGTTAATCAATTGTTTTTTCGAGTGTTTGTTTTTTTTGTTCTGCTTTACGTAATATTTCACCGGCCAGTGCCAAATAAGCTTTAGCGCCCGTTGATGACTTATCATAATACATCACAGGGGACCCAAAACTTGGTGCTTCGGCTAAACGAACATTACGTGGGATAACGGTACGGTATACTTTGTCACCAAAATGACGTTTTAATTGTTCTGACACATCATTGGCTAATCGGTTACGAGGGTCATACATCGTCCGTAAAATGCCTTCTATATGCAAATCAGCATTAACAACAGACGTTAGCTGGGAAACGGTATCCATAAGAGCAGTTAAACCTTCTAACGCATAATATTCACATTGCATAGGAACTAAAACAGAATTAGCGGCTGTCATTGCATTTACTGTTAGCATATTTAAAGAAGGAGGGCAGTCGATTATAATAAAGTCGTACTTGTCTCGTATTGGCGCTAAAGCATTTTTTAAACGTTGCTCACGAGAATATACTTGCATTAATTTAATTTCAGCAGCAGTAACATCGGTATTAGCAGCAATTAAATCATATAAACCTGATGTTTCTCGGCAAACCACTTCATCGAATGGCTTTTGGTCAACAAGTAATTCATAGCAAGTCGCATGCACTTCATACTTATCAATACCACTGCCCATCGTAGCATTGCCTTGGGGATCTAAATCGATTAGCAATATTTTTCGTTTTGTTGCTGCTAATGAGGCAGCTAAATTAACAGAGGTTGTTGTTTTACCAACACCACCTTTTTGGTTAGCAACCGCAATGATTTTTCCCACAATAACCTCGAAAGTAATTTATTATATTATTATTTTTTTTAGTTCAATAACATGGCGTTCACCCTGCAAATTAGGCACGATTATTTCGCTACTGTCTACAAACTTTATATGTTCTGGCAATTGTTCTATTTCTTCGCGGGGAAATTGACCTTTTAGTGCATAAAATCGTCCAGTTTCATCCGCAATGAGATGTTGACACCAATTGACCATATCTTCAAGTGATGCAAATGCTCGACTCAAGACCCCGTCAAATAGTGCTTCAGGTTGATATTTTTCAACTCTTGATAAAACCGGTGTTACATTTTTAAGTTTTAGTTGAAAAACAACTTGGCGTAAGAAGGTAATTCTTTTCCCTAAACTGTCTAATAGCACAAAGTTTCTTTCGGGGTATAAAATAGCTAATGGGATGCCAGGTAATCCTGGCCCGGTACCCACATCAATAAATGATTGACCTTTTAATTCTTTGCCAACCATTAAACTGTCCATAATATGTTTTACCAGCATATCACTGGTATCACGAACCGACGTTAAGTTATAAGCCTTGTTCCATTTATTTAATAACTCAACATACTGAATTAATAAGTCTATTTGTGTTTCATCGAGTGTTAACTCGCTTTTATCAATTAACGAGGTCAGTTCAGTTTTAAGTGTCATTTATTTTTTCGCGTTTGAATTATTAATTAAGCTATTTTACGTAACAAGCCGTGTTTTTTAAGATATACCAATAATAAAGATATTGCCGCTGGAGTAATACCAGAAATACGTGATGCCTTGCCAATAGTCTCTGGGCGTGAATCACTTAATTTTGCAACAACTTCATTCGATAAACCTGATATTTGAGTAAAATCAAAATCAAGTGGGATCAACGTGTTTTCGTGACGTTTCTTTTTCGATATTTCGTCAAGTTGTCGATCAATATAACCTGCATATTTAATTTGAATTTCAACTTGTTCTGCCGCTTGCTTGTTGGTAACAGCTGGACCCATACCTTCAATTTTCATTAAATCGTCGTAACGAACTTCAGGTCGACGAATAAGATCTTCTAAACTATTTTCTCGACTTATATCAGCTTTAAGTAGTAAATTTATTTGATCTACTGCTTGATGATCTTTTTGGATCCACGTCGACTTCAATCGTTGACGTTCAAGTTCAACCATTTCAATTTTTTCATTAAATGCTCTCCAACGATTTTCATCAACGAGCCCAAGGTTATAACCTTTCTCAGTTAATCTGATATCAGCATTATCTTCACGTAATAATAAACGATATTCTGCCCGCGAAGTAAACATACGGTAAGGTTCTTTAGTGCCTAATGTCGCTAAGTCATCGACCAATACGCCCATGTAAGCTTCGTCTCGACCTAAAATTAGTTCTTCTTTACCCTGCACACGAGCAGCAGCATTAGTGGCGGCTAATAGACCTTGTGCGCCTGCTTCTTCATAGCCTGTAGTGCCATTTATCTGGCCTGCGAAATATAAGTTTTCTACAAATTTGCTTTCAAGTGTTTGCTTTAAATCACGAGGATCGAAATAGTCATATTCAATGGCATAACCTGGACGGGTGATATGTGCATCTTCAAAGCCTTTAATTGATCGAACTAAGGCCATTTGTACATCAAAAGGTAAACTGGTTGAAATGCCATTAGGATAAATTTCATGTGTGGTTAAACCTTCAGGTTCAACAAATATTTGATGTGAATCTTTATCAGCAAAACGGGTGATTTTATCTTCTATCGAAGGGCAATATCTCGGGCCAACTCCTTCGATTACGCCAGTGTACATAGGAGATCTATCTAGGCCATCTCTGATAATGTCATGAGTTTTGGTGTTGGTATGTGTGATGTAACAAGGTACTTGTGCTGGATGATCGTCTCGCGATCCCATAAATGAAAATACCGGGCGAGGATCATCTCCTGGTTGTTGCTCCATTTTAGAAAAATTTAAGCTTCTTGCATCTAGGCGAGGTGGTGTACCGGTTTTTAAACGATCCATACGAAATGGCATATCACGTAAGTTTTTGGCTAAGTTTTCACTTGAAGGATCACCGGCTCTACCGCCTTGATAATTATTTAAGCCAATATGTATCTGACCAGCTAAAAATGTTCCAACGGTTAAAACTACTGACTTAGCTTTAAATTTAAGGCCCATTTGTGTTGAAACACCAACAATTTTGTTGTTTTCTAGAATAAGATCATCACATGGTTGTTGGAAAATAGTGAGATTTTTTTGATTTTCTAAATAGTTTCTCACATAAGATCTATACAATATTCGGTCAGCCTGTGCTCTCGTTGCACGTACTGCAGGGCCTTTACTTGCATTCAACGTTCTAAATTGAATCGCTGCATGGTCTGTAGCGGTTGCCATTAATCCACCTAAGGCATCAATTTCTTTAACTAAATGACCCTTGCCAATACCGCCAATAGCTGGATTACATGACATTTGACCTAAGGTGTCGATGTTATGCGTTAACAATAATGTTTTACAACCCATGCGTGCTGCTGCAAGACATGCTTCGGTTCCGGCATGACCACCACCGACTACGATTACGTCATAAGATTCTTGATACCACATAAATTTCAGGCCTTGATTAAACGTTAAAATATTTTTTAATGAATATTTGCTATTCAAAAATTAGGGAACGTATTTTAGCGCTTTTTTTCGGTGAGGGGAATGATCAAATCACTAAAAAGATCTGAGTGCGATCCTTCTTATAATATATAAGATCTTTAAAGAGATCTTATTACTATTACTTATTAGTAAAGCGATTTTCTGTTGATAAGTACTTTTTCTTTATATATAACAGTTTATTAGTATGATCATAACACTGTGATCAAACTTTGATCAAAGGGCTTTAAACCTATGATCAAAAGGGCTAGTTATCCACAAGTAAAATAAATAAGAATTCTATACACTGAATAATAATAAGAAATTAATAGGTTTTACCCAGACTTATCCACAACCCAGTATTTATATGCATAGTTTTGTTGATAACTTATGAGTAAGATCTTTATAAAAGATCTTTATTTTTTTCTATCCACTGTTGAGCAAGATCCTCTGGATCTATTTCTTCTTTCATATCTAAGGTTTTAATAGGTAGAATTTCAATGGAACCTTTTGATATTAATAGTTTATTTAAATCAAAGCCCGCTTTGCAAAAAGTATCATAATTTGAATCGCCTATTGCTATGATCATAAATTTACTTGGGGATAGATCTATAGCACTATTTCTAAGATCTTCGACAAATTTCTGAATGTTGTCAGGGAAGTCTCCTGCGCCATGTGTTGACGTACAAATTAGCCAAGTTTGATTGTTGCTTATTATTTGAGCTAACTCAGGCTGTAAATGAAGAGTCGTTTGGTGATTTAGTGCTAATAAAGTCTCTTCACATGCCTCTGCAACATACTCAGTTCCTCCTAACATACTACCAACAATGATTTGAAATGAGCTCATTTTGTTCCTTTATTTTTATATATTAAGCGTTATTTTCCGATACAAAAAGACGAAAATATCTCAGTTAATAGATCGTCATTGGTGAACTCACCGGTTATTTTATTGAGTTCTATTTGACATAAACGTAATTCTTCAGCAAGAATTTCCCCCGCAACATAAGATTCAAGTTGGTCTAAACCGATAATTAAATGGTGATGTGCTTGCTCTAGCGCGGCTAAGTGTCGTCTTCTTGCCATAAATCCGCCTTCAGTACTTCCTTGGTAACCCATAATGCTTTTTAAGTGTTCTTTAAGCTCTGTTATGCCTTCGCCATTTTTCGCTGATAATGTAATGGTAGGCAGTGCATTCACTTCCGAATATCCCGTACTCATTTCGTTAATATCCGCTTTGTTTTTAATAATACTTAAACCAATATTTTTAGGTAATTGAGCAAAGAACTCTGGCCATAATTTTTGAGGATCTTCGCTATTATGATCAGTCGCATCAACCATCAATAGTACTCTGTCGGCTTGATTTATTTCTTTCCAAGCGCGTTCAATGCCTATTTGTTCAACTTGATCGTTACTTTCACGTAAACCTGCAGTATCTATAATATGTAATGGCATACCATCGATGTGTATTTGCTCTGTAAGCACATCACGAGTCGTTCCAGCAATATCCGTAACAATTGCCGCCTCTCTTCCACTTAAAGCATTTAACAAGCTTGATTTACCCGCATTAGGACGTCCTGCAATAACTACGCGCATACCTTCACGAATAATACTGCCTTGATGGGCTTGGCTCTGCACTTTTTCTACTTGCGTGATTATTTTTTTAAGATCTCCCACCACTTTTGCATCAGCGAGAAAATCTATTTCTTCTTCTGGAAAATCTATAGCAGCCTCGACATACATTCTTAGATGAATTGTACTTTCAACGAGTTCATTGACTAATTTTGAGAAATCACCCTGTAATGAATGCAACGCACATCGAGCTGCTTGTTCAGAGCTAGAGTTGATTAAATCTGCAATAGCCTCTGCTTGCGTGAGATCTAATTTGTCATTAATAAATGCCTGCTCACTAAATTCACCGGGTTTTGCCATACGTACTTTAGGTAGTGCTAAAATTTCTTTTAACAGCATATCTAATATTACGGGGCCGCCATGTCCTTGTAGTTCAAGTACATCTTCTCCTGTAAAAGAATGTGGGGCTTTAAAATATAAGGCAATTCCTTGATCTAAGGCGTTTTGGTTAGCATCATTAAAAGGTAAATATTCTGCTTTTCTAATTTCAGGTATTCTTCCTAATATAGCCTGAGCAACATTTTTAACTTCTGGACCTGATATTCTGATAATGCCAACTCCGCCACGACCTGGTGCTGTGGCTTGTGCTGCAATGGTTTCTTTTTGATATAAAACTTCAGTCATAATTATTTCCTAGGAGAGAGCGAGGCTATTATAAACATTTATTGAGCAGAAATAAAAAAGGCGACCTATATTAGGTCGCCTTTAACAATTTTACGCTTTAATAATTAATCTTTAGCTTTTACTTTGGCCAATTTAGCTTTTTCTATGCCACTGAAAATAATTTTCATTTGCACAATTGAAATCATGTTACTGACAAACCAATAAAGTACTAGACCTGATGGGAACCAAGCCATGAATACAGAAAATGCTACGGGCATATATTGCATAATTTTCTGTTGCATCGGATCTTGTATAGTCATCGGTTGCATTTTTTGCATAACGAACATACTTACACCCATAAACACCGGTAATATAAAATAAGGGTCCATAGTAGAAAGATCTTCTATCCAGAAAAAGAATGGTGCGTGACGTAATTCAACACTTTCTAAAAATACCCAATACAATGCTAAGAATATTGGCATTTGAATGATCATTGGTAAACAACCACCAGCTGGGTTCACTTTTTCTTTCTTGTACATTTCCATGGTAGCTTGTGACATTTTCTGACGGTCATCACCAAAGCGTTCTTTTAACTGTGCCATTTTAGGAGCAAGTTCACGCATCTTAGCCATTGAGGTGTATTGTGCTTTTGTTAATGGATACATAGCACCCTTAACGACTAAGGTAATTACAATAATCGCAATACCCCAGTTAGTAACCAAAGACTGAATTTGAAGTAATAACCAAAATAGTGGCTTACTGATCATAAATAAAAAGCCGTAATCTATGGTCAACCCTAAGTTTGGCGCTATCTCATCCAGCTTATATTGATCCTTAGGACCAACATAAAAAATAGCTGACGTTGTCGCCTGGCTATTTGGTTGAATAGTCACCGATGGTGACTTAAACCCAATAACAGCTTCATTGTTAGCAGAATAACTTGAATAAATATTGTTATCGGCTGTTAGACTCGGTACCCATGCGGAAACAAAATAATGTTCAAGCATTGCAACCCAACCACCAGCAGTCGTTACATTTAATCTTTTTTCTTCTATGTCACCAAAATCGTATTTTTCATAGCGATCTTCAGTTGTCGAATAGGCTGCACCACGATACGTAGGCATTAATGAACTACCACTCTCTACTACAGTAGACTGTTTTAGTTGTCCGTACATTTGAACGGTAGCAGCGGTAGTTGCTGTGTTGTTTATAATATATTCAACATCTACGCTATAGTCTGATTTTGTAAATGTAAAACGTTTTGTTACGTTCAAGCCATTTTCAGCAGTATATTGTAAATCAACGACTAACGGTGTATCACCTGTTTGTGTGTATGATTTACTGCTTGTTTGATAAACCGGACGGCCAGGTATTACTTGATCTAAACCTTGTGCGCCAATCAGTCCACTTTGCGCAACATATTTACGGTTACCATTTTGCATTACGGTAAACGGTATGCCGTTGCCTTGTTCTGTATCGAAGTCTTTTAATCTTGCTTCAACAATATCGCCACCACGTGTAGCAATTTTAACAATAAGTACATCAGTATCTATACTAATAACTTGTTCGCTTGCTTTAACCATTGTTGATATTGGCATTGCTGAACTTGATGACTGAGGAATAGAATCAGCATCACTAGTGTTCACTTGATTTGTTGTTTGTGTCATTGCGGGTTGAGCGACTACAGGTGCATTATCTTTTTGATATTCTGTGAACAGCAAATAAGTAACAACCATAAGCGCAATAAAAAGAAAACTGCGTTGAGATTCCATAATTTATTATTTCTCTTTTTTTGATGGTGGCACGGGATCTAATCCACCCGCGTTTAATGGATGGCATTTTAGTATACGTTTGCCCGCTAACCAACAACCTTTTATCACACCGAAGCGATTAATTGCTTCAATAGCATAAAAAGAGCAAGTTGGATGAAATCGGCAGTTACTGCCAAGTAGTGGGCTAAGCCAGCGCTGGTAAGCTTTAACTAAAGCTATTGCTAGCTGTTGTGGCGTTGAATTACTTTTCGCCATATTTTTTCTAATTGTTTTTTAATTTCTGCGTTTTCTAACTTATCTGTGCCTGATTTCACCATAACGACGATATCGATATTGGGTAATTCATGTTGATTGAGTCGAAAACTTTCTCTAATTTGACGTTTAATACGATTTCGCTGAACAGCTAATTTAACGCGTTTTTTAGCAATAGCTAAGCCTAAACGATTACGTTCATCTAAATTTGGACTAACAAGAATAGTTATGTGGCTAGAGCCGAAACGAAGAGGTTTAGAAAATACAGATTGAAAGTGACCGGGAGTCAACAAGCGTGACTCCCGATTAAATTCATAATTAACCATGATGGTTAAAATATCTCTTTATTAAAGATTAAAAAAGAGATTATGCGCTAAGGCTTTTACGGCCTTTGGCACGGCGACGTGAAATTACTGCACGACCGTTTTTTGTAGCCATACGAGCACGGAAACCGTGGTTGCGTTTACGCTTTAATACACTAGGTTGAAATGTTCTTTTCATTACGCTAATCCGTCTGTTGTTGTTGCCCTGGCAAACAGCCGTATTGAGCACACTGGTTCTAAAAAAAGAGGCCGAATTTTATAGTTTGTAGCAACTGTTGTCAATGCTTATAGTAATCTATTTTAAAAAGATCCTAATAGATCTTTGTGATCTATTATTTATATCCACAGTTTTGTAACATTATTTTGAATTACATTTAAAATAAGTTAAGTAATTACTGCTAATAGCTAAATAATATGTAAATAAAATTTTAGCAGTAAATTAGTCTAAAAATACCGTTTTTATTGCTTTTGCGGAGTTTTTTTTATTTTATTTTCACTAAAAGGGCAACTATTTAAAAGTCAATATTGATGTTGTGGATAACTATGGTGATAATAGACCAATTACAAAAATACCACATTTACCTACGCTTGCTTTATTTGTCGTTTTTACGAGAAGATAATGTAACAGGACGTCGTGTAATATCAGGAGCATTTGGTTGGATCATTCACTTTGGCAGCGATGCCTTTCAGTTCTACAAGAAGAGTTGCCAGCGCAGCAATTCAGTATGTGGATACGTCCGTTACAATGTGTTGTCGCTGACAATATCATGACTTTATATGCACCTAATCGTTTTGTACTTGATTGGGTTCGTGACAAATATGTTAGTCGTATAAATGAATTGGTTACTTTGCAAGAAAGTACTAATCCACCTCTTCTTAGATTTGACGTTGGTAGTATTCCAAATCAAAGTAGCTCACAAAATATTGTCAATACTATTCCACAACTTGTAAGTGCAAATAAAAAAAGAGAAGAGCCGCAAAGTAATTTACCTAAAACGACCAACGTTAGGGTTAAATACACTTTTGATAATTTTGTTGAAGGTAAATCGAATCAATTAGCACGAGCTGCTGCCTCACAAGTTGCCGATAATCCTGGTTCTGCGTATAACCCTCTATTTATTTATGGCGGAACGGGTTTAGGTAAGACCCATTTATTACATGCAGTGGGTAACGGTATTTTATTAAATAAGCCTAATGCTAAAATTGCTTATATGCATTCTGAGCGTTTTGTTCAAGATATGGTTCGCGCATTGCAAAATAATGCGATGGAAAAATTCAAGCATTACTATCGTAGTGTTGATGCTTTACTCATAGATGATATTCAATTTTTTGCAGGTAAAGATAGAACGCAAGAAGAATTTTTCCATACTTTCAACGCTTTGCTTGAAGGTAATCAGCAAATAATTTTAACTAGTGATCGTTATCCAAAAGAAGTTGATGTTGAAGATAGACTTAAATCCCGCTTTGGTTGGGGATTAACTATTGCAATAGAGCCTCCCGAACTAGAAACACGTGTTGCAATTCTTAAACGCAAAGCGCAAGAAAGTCATATTAACTTGGCGGACGAAGTTGCATTTTTCATTGCTAAACGTCTACGGTCTAATGTTCGTGAGTTAGAAGGGGCATTGAATAGAGTTATCGCTAATGCTAACTTTACCGGTAGACCTATTACGATAGATTTTGTTCGTGAAGCATTACGAGATTTACTTGCCTTACAAGACAAATTAGTTACTATCGATAATATTCAACGAACCGTTGCAGAATATTATAAAATTAAAGTTGCCGATTTACTTTCAAAACGTAGAAATAGATCTGTGGCTAGACCTAGACAAATTGCAATGGCATTATCTAAGGAGCTAACTAACCATAGTTTGCCAGAAATAGGTGATGCATATGGTGGACGTGATCATACAACCGTCCTTCATGCATGTCGTAAGGTTAAGGCGTTACGCGAAGAGTCGCATGACATCAAGGAAGATTATTCTAATTTAACTAGAACACTTTCATCATAGCTTTCGTTATAATAATAAGTACATAAAAAAGATAGGTAGATAAATGAAGTTTTCATTAAATAGGGAATTATTACTGAAACCACTTTTATTGGTTTCTGGTGCCGTTGAGCGTAAAAGTACATTACCTATTCTTGGTAATATTCTTTTGGATGTAAGTGGACAGTCACTTACGTTAACAGCCACTGATTTAGAGCTTGAAATGGTATCTAGTACCCAAATAGATAACCAAGGTGAAGATGGTAAAATTACTATTCCCGCCAGAAAGCTTCTTGATATTTGTAAGAGTTTACCTGACGATTCAATCTTATCTTTTGAATCTACTAATGAAGCTATTACTATTAGCACCGGAAGAAGTAAATATTCATTATCAACATTACCCGCTGTAGATTTTCCCAATATTGAAGAATGGAAAGGCGATGTCGAATTTCAGCTTTTTAAATCTGACTTACTTCGTTTAATTGAAAGTACTCATTTTTCTATGGCTAATCAAGATGTTAGGTACTATCTTAATGGGATGTCTATTGAAACTGAAGGTAATGAAATCCGTTCTGTTGCCACTGATGGGCATCGTCTTGCGATATGTAAAATATCGTCTAATGAATTAACGCTACCATCAAGACAAGTTATTGTTCCCCGTAAAGGTATTTTAGAGATTATTCGCTTACTTGATCCTGTTGAGGAAAACGTGCAAGTATTTCTTGGCTCTAATCATATTCGTATTATTGATAGTGAATTCTCTTTTACCAGTAAATTAGTTGACGGTCGCTTTCCTGATTATCGTCGAGTACTTCCGCGTAACGGTGATAAAGTATTAAATACGAGTAAAGACAACTTACGTCAACTTCTATCGCGTGCCTCCATTTTATCAAACGATAAATTCAGAGGTGTACGTTTGAATTTTTCCAAGCATGAGTTAAAAATTACCGCTAATAATCCTGAGCAAGAACAAGCTGAAGAAGTATTAGAAATTGATTTTCCTTATGACGAAGTTGAAATTGGTTTTAATGTTAATTATGTTCTCGACGTTTTGAACGCCATTAAAGAGCCAGAAGTTAAATTTACTTTGGCTGATGCAAATAGTAGTGTAGTTATTGAAGGTGCTGAAAGTAATGAAGCTATTTATGTTGTTATGCCAATGCGTTTGTAATGAGTATAGAAAAACTTACCGTTTTTGATTTTAGAAATTTAGCGTCAGATCCCATTGAATTAAATGACAATATTAATTTTATTATTGGTGACAATGGCAGCGGTAAAAGTAGTTTATTAGAAGCTATTTTTTATCTAGGGCATGGTAAGTCCTTTAGGACATCGCAAGTTGAAAATTTAGTTACCCATAGCAAAAAAAAGTTTATTGTTAGTGCTAAAGACAATAAAGGGTTACAACTAGGTGTTGCAAAAGATTTTGATACCGGTCTTACCGAAATTAAAATTGCAGGTGAGAAATATCGTCAGCTCTCTCAATTGGCAATAAATGTTGCAGTACAAGTTATTACACCCGAAAGTTTTAAATTGTTTTTTGGCGGACCTAAACAAAGAAGACGTTTTATAGATTTAGGATTGTTTCACGTGAAACAGTCATTTTCAGATTGCTGGAAAGAGTTCTCTCGAATATTGAAACACAGGAATGCTTGCTTACGTAGTAAAGCTGATAATGATACGCTAAATTATTGGACTCATGTGTTTTGTGAGGCGTCAGTTAGAGTTGCAAAATTACGTGATGAGTACATTAAAGAGCTGTCTGAGGAGCTTCAACCTTGGTTGGAATTAATGCTACCCACATTGGCCGATGGCATATCGATATCGTACACTCAAGGGTGGAACAGTAAAAAGTCGTTAAATGATGTGTTATCACAAAATAGTGAAAGAGAAAGAAAATGTGGCTTCAGTTTATACGGAGCTCAAAAGTTTGATGTTAAATTTTTAACGGGTAGTGTGGTTATAGATAACCAATTATCACGTGGTCAACAAAAGTTGTTTTTACTGGCGTTAACTTTTGCGCAAGCAAAGCTAATAGAGAAAGTTAAACGAGTAAAACCAATTTTGTTAATTGACGATGTAGGTGCAGAGCTAGATTTCAATTCTAGAACTTTACTAAACAATGCAATTAATAAACTAGACTGCCAAGTTATTATCACGGCAATTGATAAAATCGCAGTAGAACCCTTGGTTCCTACTGATAATAATTATAAAATGTTTCACGTGAAACATGGACAAATCTCAGCAATAGGTAAATAGGCTATACGCTATGACAGTAGAAAATGAATACGGCTCAGACAGTATTAAAGTTCTAAAAGGACTTGACGCTGTACGTAAAAGACCAGGAATGTACATTGGTGACACGGATGATGGCAGTGGTTTGCATCATATGGTGTTTGAAGTATTAGATAACTCTATCGATGAAGCGTTAGCGGGTCATTGTACTGAAATTGTTGTTAAAATACACATAGACGGCTCTGTATCGGTTAGAGATGATGGTCGTGGTATTCCAACTGACATACACCCTGAAGAAGGTATTTCTGCTGCCGAAGTTATCATGACAGTACTTCATGCTGGTGGTAAATTTGGTGGTGACGACTCAGGCTATAAAGTTTCCGGTGGTCTTCATGGCGTTGGTATTTCAGTGGTAAACGCTTTAAGTAGTAAGCTAAAACTGAATATCCGACGAGCAGGTAAATTATTTGAGCAAACATATCACGAAGGCGTCGCTGAAGCTCCTCTAGCTGAAGTCGGTGTGAGTGATAAAACAGGTACTGAAGTACGTTTCTGGCCAAGTGAAAATACCTTTACAGATGTCTTATTTCACTATGACTTATTAGTTAAACGTATCCGTGAGTTATCTTTCTTAAATTCTGGTATTTCAATTCGCTTAATAGATGAGCGTGAGAAAGGCAAAGAAGATCATTTCAAATTTGATGGTGGTATCCAAGCATTCGTTGATTACTTAAATACCAATAAAACACCGGTAAATGAAGATATATTCTATTTCGATTTAGCGCGTGAAGATGGCATTATTGTAGAAGTTGCGATGCAGTGGAATGATGGTTTCCAAGAAAGTATTCACTGTTTTACTAACAATATTCCTCAGCGTGATGGTGGTACTCACTTAAGTGGTTTCCGTACTGCTTTAACACGTACGCTTAATAGTTATATGGTAAAAGAAGGTCTTAATAAAACTAAGAAAGGAGGTAGTACAGAAACAAGTGCCTCTGGTGATGATGCTCGTGAAGGTTTAACGGCGGTAATATCAGTTAAAGTACCTGACCCTAAATTCTCATCACAAACTAAAGATAAGCTCGTTTCGTCAGAAGTCAAAACGGCTGTTGAACAAGCAATGGGCGAAAAGCTAGGTGAATATCTATTAGAAAAACCAGCTGTTGCTCGTACTATTATTATGAAGATTGTCGATGCGGCAAGAGCGCGTGAAGCTGCTCGTAAAGCTCGTGAGATGACGCGCCGTAAAGGTGCGTTAGATATCGCTGGTTTGCCTGGTAAATTAGCAGATTGTCAGGAAAAAGATCCTGCGTTATCTGAACTATATATTGTGGAAGGAGACTCTGCTGGTGGTTCAGCCAAGCAGGGAAGAAATCGTCGTAACCAAGCAATATTACCCCTAAAAGGTAAAATTCTTAACGTTGAAAAAGCACGTTTTGATAAAATGATATCATCACAAGAAGTAGGCACGTTAATCACCGCTTTAGGTTGTGGTATCGGACGTGATGAATACAACCCTGAAAAATTACGTTACCACAGTATCATCATCATGACCGATGCTGATGTCGATGGTTCACATATACGTACTTTGTTATTGACATTCTTTTATCGTCAAATGCCAGAAATAATGGAACGCGGTCATATTTTTATTGCTCAACCACCACTTTATAAAGTGAAGAAAGGTAAGCAAGAGCGCTATATTAAAGATGATGATGGTTTAACAGAATATCTAACAACGTTAGCATTAGATAATGCAGAAATTTATGTAAATGAATCTGCACCTGCTATTTCAGGTATTTCGCTAGAACAACTAGTGAGACAGTATCGTAAAACACATGACATCATTAAACGTGTATCTCGTCAAATTCCTGCTGATATATTAGAGAAAATGATCTACAGCAAAGAAATTCTTAAGACAGATTTTAACGATAAAGCATTAGTTGAAGCATGGGTCGCTGATTTAGTTTCACAATTGGACAACCAAGATGGTAATGGTTCTATCTATTCTGCTGATATAAAGCATGATCAAGAAAGAAATATCTATTACCCTAGCTTTAATGTTCGACAGCACGGTATTGACCATATATATGATTGTGGTTACGAATTCATTCATTCAAAAGAATTCGAAACTATCTTTGGTTTAAATACGGCAATTAACGGCTTAATCGAAGAAGGTGGTTATGTTAAACGTGGTGAAAAAATTAAAACTGTCACTACATTTGAAGAAGCTCTTACTTGGTTGATGGCTGAATCTAAACGTGGACAATACATACAGCGTTATAAAGGATTGGGTGAAATGAATCCAAGCCAGTTGTGGGAAACTACAATGGATCCTGAAACGCGTCGTATGTTACAAGTAACCATTGAAGATGCTATTGCTGCAGATTTATTGTTTACCACACTCATGGGTGATCATGTTGAGCCACGTAGAAACTTCATTGAAGCAAACGCATTAAATGTAGCGAACTTAGATATATAGTTAAGCTTGCTATTTTAAAATAATAAATGCCCGGACATCAAATCCGGGCATTTTAACATTCTGCAACACGGTAATAGATAAAGTAATTAATTACTGAGTAAAAACTCAAAGTTTGTTAACTTGTTACTAGGCTAATAATAAAGCAATCGGTATACTTAATATCATTAGCCGTTATCGGTAAATTCACACGAATAATGAATCGGAAAATTATGAGTACGTTCAATATAAAAACATTTCAAGGATTAATCTTTCAGTTACAAGACTACTGGTCGCGTCAAGGTTGTGTCATCGTTCAACCCCTTGATCTCGAAGTAGGTGCTGGTACCTTTCACCCCATGACATTTTTACGCTCTATTGGCCCTGAGCCAATGAGTAGTGCTTTTGTTCAGCCTTGTCGTCGTCCTACAGATGGTCGTTACGGTGAAAACCCAAATCGTTTACAACACTATTACCAATTCCAAGTGATGTTAAAACCTTCGCCAAAAAATATCCAAGAGTTGTACCTTAATTCTTTAAAAGAGTTAGGCATTGATCCTCTCGTACATGATATTCGCTTTGTCGAAGATAACTGGGAGTCACCAACGTTGGGCGCTTGGGGGCTAGGTTGGGAAATTTGGTTAAATGGCATGGAAGTATCGCAATTTACTTACTTTCAACAAGTAGGAGGCTTAGAGTGCACACCAGTAACTGGTGAAATAACCTACGGCCTTGAACGTTTAGCGATGTATATTCAAAATGTTGACAGCATCTATGATCTTGTGTGGGCCGATGGTCCTATGGGTAAAGTACTGTATGGTGATGTATTTCATCAAAATGAAGTTGAACAATCAACTTACAACTTTGAATATGCAGACGTAGATGCATTGTTTAACACTTTTGATCAATGTGAAAAAGATAGCCAAAAGTTAATTGAAGCTGGTTTAGCACTACCTGCTTATGAACAAGTTATGAAAGCATCTCACGCATTTAACTTATTAGACGCTCGTCACGCCATTTCTGTGACTGAACGTCAACGTTATATACTTAGAGTTAGAACATTATCAAAAGCTTGTGCACAGGCCTATTATGATAAGCGTGAAGAATTAGGTTTTCCTCTTTGTAAGAATAATAATACCTCTGAGGAGAAGTCATAATGAATACTGAAACATTATTGATAGAACTAGGTACTGAAGAGTTACCTCCAAAGTCATTAAAAAATCTTGCGGTAACCTTTTATCAGCAAATAAAAGATCAATTAGACAGCGCAGATCTAGCCTATGAAGAGATAAAATGGTTTGCTACACCTCGTCGTTTAGCCGTTAAAGTAAGTAAGCTCGTTGAAAAACAAGTAGATAAAGAAATTGAAAAACGTGGACCAGCTGTTGATGTTGCTTTCGATGCTGAAGGTAATGCAAGTAAAGCAGCACAAGGTTGGGCACGTTCAAATGGTATCAGTGTTGAAGAAGCACAACGTTTGAAAACGGATAAAGGTGAATGGCTACTCCACCGTGCTATTCAACCAGGTAAAACAGTAGAAGCTTTAATTCCAGCAATGATAAATGTTGCTGTAAGTAAACTACCTATTCCTAAGCCTATGCGCTGGGGAAGCACCCGAACACAATTTATTCGGCCTGTTCATACGTTAACAATAATGTTTGGTGATAAAGTTATTAATGGTGAAACGTTAGAGGTAAACTCGAGTAATTTAGTGACAGGGCACCGTTTTCATCACGAAGGACTCGTGTCTTTAGCGCATGCTGATGAATACGAAGATAAATTAACAGCAGCGTTTGTACAAGTTGATTATGAACAGAGACAAAAATTAATTTTGGCAGAAATTAATAAAGCGGCAGACCAATTAAATGGTGTAGCGCTAATTGACGCTGACTTATTAGAAGAAGTTACTGGATTAGTCGAGTGGCCGGTTATACTCATTGGTAGTTTCGATGAAGCCTTTTTAAATGTTCCAGCTGAACCGCTTATCTACTCTATGAAAGATCATCAAAAATACTTTCCAGTGAATGACAAAAATGGACAGTTATTAAATAAGTTTATTTTTGTATCAAATATAGAAAGTAAAGATCCAAGCCAAGTAATTAAAGGTAATGAAAAAGTTATTCGTCCACGTTTGGCTGATGCTGAGTTTTTCTTTAAAACAGATAAGAGTAAAACGTTAGAATCACGCTTAGAAAGCTTATCATCGGTATTGTTTCAAAAACAATTAGGTACGTTAAAAGAGAAGTCAGAACGCATTGCTTCATTAAGCGGTCATATTGCTGGTCAAATAGGTGAAAACTCAGCACAGGCGACACGTGCTGGCTTATTAAGTAAAACCGATCTAATGTCTGAAATGGTGTTAGAGTTTCCTCAAGTACAAGGTACTATGGGGAAGTATTATGCTCAAAATGATGGTGAAGCACCTGAAGTTGCTCAAGCATTAGAAGACCAATACCGTCCCCGATACTCGGGTGATACCTTACCTGAAGGCAATATTGGTTGTGCCGTAGCTATAGCAGATAAAGTAGATAGTTTGGTTGGCATATTTGGTATAAATCAGCCACCGAAAGGTGATAAAGACCCATTTGCTTTACGTCGAGCGGCAATCGGTTTAATTCGAATTATTATAGAAAAACAATTATCATTAGATATCAGTGAGTTAATTAACGAAAGTGTTGTTTTATACGGCGACAAGCTTGCCAATGAAAACGTTAATATACAAGTGACTGATTTTGTTTTAGGTCGTTTTAGAGCCTATTACCAGGAGCAAGGCATCTCAGTTGATGTTATTCAGGCTGTTTTGGCCAATGCACCTACTGCGCCATTAGATTTTGAAAAACGTATTAAAGCGGTAAGTCACTTTAAATCTTTAGAGCAAGCGGCGACACTGGCTGCAGCTAATAAGCGTGTTGGTAATATTTTAGCTAAATTCAAAGGTGAACTTTATCCTGAGTTTAAAGCTGACTTAGCGAGCGAAGCTGAAGAAAAAGCTTTAGCTAAAGCTTTCGATGAAGTTAAGGTGACTATAGCGCCAATGATGTTAGCTAAAGATTATCAAGCAGCATTAACAGAGCTTGCCTGTTTAAAAGCGCCAATTGATAACTTTTTCGATAACGTAATGGTTATGGCTGATGATGAAGCTGTTAAAACAAATCGTTTAACGCTATTGAATGAAATAAGAAATAGTTTCTTTGCTATCGCTGATGTTGCACTTTTACAATAGATAAGATTTAGCATAAATAGCGAGTGATTGCTCATAAAAAATAAAAAGGGAAAGCGTTATGCTTTCCCTTTTTTGATCAAATAAAGGAAAGGTTTTTGGTTTGTTTGTTGGGCAATAAGTTCGTGGTCCATAAAGCGACAAAAACTCGGGATATCTCGGGCTGTTGAAGGGTCATCCGCTTCTATTAATAAGGTTTCTTGGTCAGCCATTTTTCGTATAGATTTTCGAACCATCATGACAGGTTCTGGGCAACGTAACCCTATAGCATTAAGAACATGGTCGGCATTTTTGAAAATATCTTCAGAGCTAGAATTCATAGTGAGTAAATGTGAGGGTTATAAAGTGAGTAATTTTAGCAAAAAAAATTAAAACTGGATATCAGCGCTAAAATTTATTTATAAAACCGTTGATATCAAAATGATGCTTTAAATAAATTAAATATTCCTCTGCGCTTTTTCTATCTGAAAAAGGCTGACTTACTATACGAAAAAGACCTTTATATAATTTGGTGGTTAGGGCTAACGCATGGGCTGCTTGCAAAACCGAGGATTTTTGATCAGCGTTCTTCTGTTGTTGATAAGCACCAATTTGCACATACCACAGAGTACGAGGTTTAATCGTGGTATTTATCTTTAAGTCATTAAGAGCAAGTGGAGGTAAATGTTTAACATCTCTAACCGATCGTTTGGTCGCGACTTTTTTGAAAGGAATATCAGCAGGCTGTTGCCCAAATAGCCAATTAACTGACATAAATAGGGAATGATTAGTACCAAGATTATCTTGATGAAATTGACTTGTTTGACCTAAAGTCACTGATAATTGATTGGTCAGCTTATAATTAGCTGATATTTGAAAGTAAGGTGCTAAAGCATTAGTTTCAATAAGTATATTATTAGACGAAGCGGTAACTAGATTCAAGCCAAAGCCAAATTTTAAAGATAAGTCCTGGTTACGTTGCTTAATAAAATTAATGCCTAAAGATAAGCTTCCGAAATCACCTGAGAGGGTGTTCTTATCATCGAAGACTTTTAAGTCTCCGCTTTCACTATACTTCGCTTCAAATTCAAAATTTTCTAAAAATTTATACTGATAAAATACACCATAACCTAAATGAGCGTCTTGATCAGCATGGTAACTCATTTGTGATGCAAGCGAATGTTCAGCTGCAAAAGTTTGAGCAGTATTTAAAAACAAACAACAGAATAAAAGAGAAACTAGGCGCATAATAATTACAATGATAAAAAACGCTTAAATATTATCAATAACAACAGTGAAATGTAACCAAAATTAAATATCTGATGGTTATTAAAATCAACAACAAGAGAATACTAATTTCACTTGCTTTGTTAAGCAATGCGTGAAAAATTAAGAGGGATTGGTAAATAGAGTAAACACCACAAGTAAGTAGTAAGTTTTCATATTAAGTAAGGTAACCTATGTCTCGTTTGACTTCACCCGTATTGATGTTTTTCTCGGTTTTTCTCTGCAATATTATTAGTACATCAACATATGCGGATCAATCAACCGTGCGTAAAATATTTCAACAAGCCGAGAAGCATGTTTGGCAACCTAACTCTTCTCGTTATCAAACCTTGTATCAGCAATTGCATTATTACCCACTGCAGCCATATTTAGATCAACAACAACTCATGTATGGTATGACAATGGGTGATACAAAAGCAATTAGTCTATTTCTTGAAAAATATCGAGGTTCACCTCTTGATTGGCCACTCCGTAAAAAATGGTTGGAGTATTTGGCGGAGCGTAATAATTCATTATTATTTCAAAGCTTTTATGTGCCTACATCGAATGTTGAATTAACCTGTCAGTATTACCATTATCAATTAAAATCGGGTGTACCAGAGTCTCAAATATTACCTAAGATCACATCATTATGGATAGTAGGGAAGTCGCAGCCTAAAGTATGTGACCCATTATTTACTCGTTGGCAAAATGCAGGTTATAGAACAGAAGAGGCCATTTGGCAGCGAATATCTCTGGCTGCAGATGGTGGTAAACATACTTTAATTCCTTACCTAACGAAACTAATGCCCGAAAAGGAAAAGTATTTAGGTACATTGTGGCATAAAGTTCGCCGTGATCCTGCCTATATTAGCAATATGAATCGTTTCCCCCATAAGTCGGTTAAAGAAGCTTCTATTGCCGCTTACGGATTAAAACGTTTGATTTGGCGTGACCCTGAAAAAGCATTGAACACTTATAGTAAAGCGATAGAAGTTTTGCCATTTTCAGAGTCTCAACAACAGCAAATAGTGTTAAAATTCGCTATTGCTTTAGCCAGTAAAAACCACAAAGATTCAGCAGAATGGTTAGAAAAAGTCGATGAAAATCTTCAGTCTACTAATATTGTACAATGGCGAATGGCTGAATTGCTTAGAGAACAAGATTGGCCAGAAATTAAAAATGACTTAAAAGCATTACCCAAAACGCTCCATAAAAGTAATCAATGGCTATATTGGTACGGGCGAAGCTTACTTGAAACAGGTGACACTGTTTTAGGCCATGAAGTATTAGGCGGATTAGCGAAGAAACGTCATTATTACGGATTCCTTGCCGCAAGTGCCATACAGCAAAGTGTAAACCTACAAAACAGTCCTATAGAAATAACGGCACCTGAAAAGTTAGCCTTACTAAAAAACCCCGCAGCAAAAAGAGCCTTTGAATTTTTTCATATTGGGCGGTTTTATGATGCCCGTCGCGAATGGAATTATTGGCTAACACAGTTGAGCGATCGGGAAAAGCTTGCAGCATCAAAAATTGCTTATGAAGAAAAGTGGTTTGATAGAGCTATTTTTACTTTAGCTAATGTTGGCTACTTAGATGATGTTGATTTACGTTTTCCGTTGGCTTTTGAAGATGAAATTATTGATTCAGCAGGGAGGTATCAAATAAACCCAGCTTGGACATTTGCTATTGCTAGAAGAGAGAGTTCATTTATGTCAGATGCTAACTCACCTGCTGGTGCAAAGGGCTTAATGCAGGTTATGCCAGCAACAGCTAAACATTTACAAAAGCGCAAAGTGACAAACAAGCGGTTAATGAACGCGAAAGCTAATATTAAACTCGGTACAAAATATTTAAAACGATTACTCGACCGCCATGATGGTAATCAAGTATTAGCAACTGCAGCTTATAATGCGGGTCCATACCGTGTAAGAAGTTGGTTAAAAGACTTGAAGCCTATGCCAGCCGATATTTGGATTGAAACTATTCCTTATAAAGAAACACGTGAATATGTGAAGAGTGTTATGGCTTATCAAGAAATTTATCAAATAAAAGTGGGGCAGGAAACATCACTTTTTGATCAAATATTCAAGATGAGTATTGCGCAGTAAATTAATATTTTATGATAGTGTGATATGATATTGGAAAATTTTCAGAGGTGCGATCAATGATCAAACTAGCAACGCTTTACCCAGCCCATATTACCGAGCTTCAACAACGTTCTAAAGCGGCATTAAAACGTGAGAACCTTCAAGGTTTAGTGATTCATTCAGGCCAAGAAATTAAAGTATTTCTTGATGATTATGGTTACCCCTTTAAAGTAAATCCTCATTTTAAAGCTTGGTTACCATTAGTGGATATCCCAAATTGCTGGTTAATCGTTAACGGTGAAGATAAACCTACGCTTATTTATTATCAACCTGTTGATTTTTGGCATAAAGTTACACCTTTAGCTGATAATTACTGGAATGATTTTTTTGATATTAAAGTGCTTACTAAAGCGACTGATGTCGAGAAATTACTACCTTATGATAAAACAGATTTTGCCTATATTGGCGAACACATTGAAGTAGCAACAGCGCTGGGATTTAAAAACATAAACCCTGAGCCATTACTCAATTATATGCATTATCACCGCGCTTATAAAACACAATATGAACAAGAGTGTTTACGTAAGTCGAACGCTATTGCTGTTACAGGCCATAAAGCGGCAAGAAATGCTTTCTTACAAGGCTCGTCAGAATTTGATATTCAGCAAGCTTATTTAAAAGCAACAAATCATACCGGTGATGAAACACCTTATGGCAATATTGTTGCACTTAACACGAACACCTCAATTTTACATTACACTGCTTTAGACCGTGGTGTACCGCAAGCGCATCGTTCTTTTTTAATTGATGCAGGGGCAAGCTTTAATGGTTACGCCTCTGATATAACGCGTACTTATTCATTTAAACGTGACAAGTTTGCTGAATTAATTGCCCGCATGAACAAATTAATGCTCAATGCTGTTGATGGCTTAAAACCTGGAAAAAGCTATGTAGATCTACATATTGAAACCTATCGTGATATTGGTAACGTACTACATGAATTTGGCTTTATTAATGTTGATGTCGACACTGCCGTTGAAACAGGTATTATTTCAACGTTCTTTCCGCATGGTTTGGGTCATCATTTAGGGCTACAAACTCATGATGTTGGCGGTTTTATGGCCGATGAACGTGGTACACATGCTAATACACCAGAGCAACATCCATTCTTACGTACATCCCGTATTATTGAAACTAATCAAGTGTTCACTATAGAACCTGGCTTATATTTTATTGAATCATTGTTGGCTGATCTTAAAGCTTCAAAAAATGGCAATATGATTAATTGGGAAAAAATAGAAGCTATGCGTCCATATGGCGGTATTCGTATTGAAGACAATATTATTGTTCATCAGTTACATAACGAAAATATGACCCGTGAATTAGAGTTGAAGTAAACCTTAATACTGATGGCTATTGCTAAACCTTATAAAATTGCGGCTAATGATATTGTTGATGAAACAATTGTTAGCCGCAGTCGTTTTATTTGCTATATTTCTCCCTGTACCAGTCATGAAGAAGCAAAAAACCAGTTAAAAAAATGCCAAAAAGATCATCCTCAAGCAAGTCATCATTGCTATGCTTTTCTTACTGGCCGACCAGAAGACAGTCAAGGCTATGGTTTTTCTGATGACGGCGAACCTTCTGGTACTGCAGGCCGACCCATGTTATCGGTATTACAAGGGAGTGATGTTGGTGAATTGTGTGCAATTGTTGTACGTTATTTTGGGGGGACAAAACTAGGCACAGGTGGGTTACAACGCGCTTATGGGGGAAGTGTTCGTCAAGCGCTATTATTACTGCGCACAAGCACAAAAGTTCCTATGGTAGAACAGTACTTAATCTGCGATTACCACCAAATAAACGATGTGTTGTATCTTGTTGAGCAAGCAAAAGGTGAAATTATTAAGCAAGATTTCACTGCACAAATAGCGTTAGTCATTGCCTTACCTGAGGCACAATTAGTTAACGTTAAACAGCAACTACAAACGCTTTCTTCAGGACTTTTAACCCTTAAGTCTACTCGTTAATCAGAAAGCTCAGCTAACAAGGACCCACGATGCCACATTGTATTATCGAATATTCAGAAGAAGTTACTCAAACTGTAGATATTAAAGCACTGATGTCGTGTGTTTTTCTAGCCGCGACTCAATCGGCATTGTTCTCTACGGGTGATATTAAAGTAAGAGCCATTCCCTATAATGATTTCTATGCTGAAACAGAGAACGAAACTAACAACAAACAACTATTTATTCATGTGTGCTGTAAAATTCTATCTGGTCGTCATTTAGAACAAAGACAAAAACTTTCTGAACTGGTGTTAAGTCACCTAAATACCTTTGCAATTAAATCAGTGTCAATCAGCGTTGAAATAGTTGATATGGAACGTGAATCATATAACAAACGCGTTAGCTGAATAAATTAAGGCGAAATACGCGATTTAAAGTCGCAGTGTTGATCTTTATGCTTTATCATCGAAAAACATGTAGTCGATGACTTTACTGAATCATAAAAATTAACTCGTGCAAATAAAAAATATCATTCGAATTCTTGGCTTGCTGGTCGCTCTATTGAGTGTAACCATGCTACCACCCGCTTTAATTGCACTGCTATACCGTGATGGTGGTGGTGTATCTTTTCTTACCGCATTCCTGTTTTGTTTAATTGCAGGTTTACTTGCTTGGTATCCTTTTAAAAATGAAAAAAGTGATTTACGGGCACGTGAAGGCTTTCTTATTGTTGTTTTATTCTGGGTGGTACTTGCTAGTTTCTCTGCTGTTCCGCTCTTACTCTTAGATAACCCAAATTTATCCGTTGCAGATGCTTTTTTTGAATCATTTTCTGGACTGACCACTACCGGTGCTACCATTCTAAAAGAAATTGATGGACTACCACATGCAGTGCTTTGGTATCGCCAGCAATTACAATGGCTTGGCGGTATGGGGATAATTGTTTTAGCTGTCGCGGTTTTACCTATGTTAGGTATTGGTGGTATGCAGCTTTATCGTGCTGAAACACCTGGGCCGGTAAAAGATTCAAAGATGACACCGCGCATTGCCGATACCGCAAAACATTTATGGTATATCTATTTATTTTTAACGATTGCTTGTGCGATTAGTTATTGGGGAGCAGGTATGTCTGCTTTTGATGCTATCTGTCATGCTTTCTCGACGATTGCCATTGGTGGCTATTCAACACATACCGATAGTATGGGGTACTTTAATAGCCCTGCTATTAATTTTGTTTGTGTCTTTTTCTTGCTTATTGCAGGCGTGAATTTTGCACTACATTTTGCGGTATTACACAGTCGTTCATTAAAGAATTATTTCTTTGATCCTGAGTTTAAAGTCTTCATTGCTATTCAGTTTGTTTTAACCTTGATCTGCTTAACCGTTCTGTTAGCAACAGGTACTTACGAAGATGGTTTTGAAGCATTTGACCAAGCCTTATTCCAGTCTGTTTCTATTAGTACTACCGCGGGTTTTGCTACAACAAGTTTTGCCGATTGGCCAACATTGCTACCTATCTTATTAATCTTTGCCAGTTTTATTGGTGGCTGTGCAGGTAGTACGGGGGGGGGGATGAAAGTGGTGCGAGTGGTACTTTTATATCTGCAAGGTTTGCGAGAATTAAACCGTTTAGTTCATCCTAAAGCGGTCTTCACCATAAAATTAGGCCGTAAAGCTTTACCTGATCGTGTTGTTGAGGCGATATGGGGTTTTTTCTCAGCTTATGCCGCGGTCTTTATTATTTGTATGTTGTTACTGCTTGCTACGGGTATGGACGACATCACCGCTTTTACTGCGGTAGCTGCTTGTTTGAATAACTTAGGCCCTGGTTTAGGCGCCGTAGCTGCAAATTTTGCTGAGATCACTGATTTTAGTAAATGGGTATTAATTGTCGCGATGCTTTTTGGTCGTTTAGAGATATTTACTTTACTGGTACTCTTTACCCCAGGCTTTTGGCGCTCTTAGTCGTCTATGACTTTTCATCTTTAATAGCCAAAAAAACCAGATACTTCTGGTTTTTTTTACATTGAATATTGCTCACTTTAATAGAACGTCAACGCATCGACATGGAAAAGTTTTTCAACATCATAGATGTAGCGTTTATTGACTAAGAATAAAATAACATGGTCTTCTGACATTATTTTTGTATCTGAGTGGGCAATCAATACTTCATCTTGTCTAACAATAGCGCCAATGGTTGTCCCTGGAGGCAATTTAATCGCTTGAATTGTTTTCCCCACTACCTTTGAAGATTTTTCGTCACCTTTAGCAATAATTTCAATAGCTTCAGCAGCACCACCGCGCAAGCTGTATACGTTATCAATACTACCACGGCGCACATGTGTTAATAGTGCAGAGATAGTGGCATGTTGCGGAGATACGGCAATATCAATCTCACTGCCATGCACTAAATCTATGTAAGCAGTGCGTTGAATCAGTACCATCGCTTTACGTACGCCTAAGCGCTTTGCTAATAACGATGACATAATATTCGCTTCATCATCATTGGTGACTGCAATAAATACGTCGAATTGGTCTATGTGTTCTTCAAGTAACAATTCTTGGTCAGAAGAGTCACCAATAAAAACTAAAGTATCATTGAGTTCTGAAGCTAAGTATTCAGCGCGCTTTGGCGAACGTTCGATAAGTTTAACTTGATGATTTTTTTCTAAAATTTTAGCTAGCCCAGCGCCAATATTACCACCGCCAGCGATCATGATTCTTTTATAAGATGCTTCGAGTTTTTGCAGTTCATTCATTACTGCTCGTATATGAATGGTTGCAGCAATAAAAAACACTTCATCATCGGCTTCAATCACCGTAGTACCAAGCGGCCGAATAGGTTTACCGTTTCGATAAATAGCAGCAACGCGTGTATCAACATTAGGAATATGTTCACGTAAAGTTGAAAGGGCATGGCCTACCAGTAATCCTCCATAATAAGCTTTTACAGCAACTAAGCTCACTTTTCCTTGCGCAAACTCTAAGACTTGTAATGCGCCAGGATAATCAATCAAACGCGCAATATCACGGGTAACTAATTGTTCTGGGGCTATAACATGATCGACAGGAATATTTTTTGATTGAAAAAGTTCTTTTTGGTAGCGCAATATTTGTGATGAACGAATACGCGCTATTTTATTTGCGGTATTAAATAATGAATAACAAATCTGGCAGGCGAGCATATTGGTTGCGTCATCGCTACTTACCGCTATGACTAACTCAGCATCTTCAGCGCCTGCTTGTTTTAATATATCAGGATGACAGCCATTGCCAATAACAACTTGCAAGTCCATTTTATCTTGTAATTCATGCAAGGTTTCTGCATTAGTATCAATAAGAGTAATGTCGTTACGTTCACCAACCAGGTTTTCCGCTAATGTTCCGCCTACTTGTCCCGCACCAATAATAATTATTTTCATAAGTTAACTTTAAGTTTCAGTCTTTACAGAGGCAATGTGGAAAGATCAACAGACCCTATTACTTTTTCTAATTTAGCGTAGTAAAAACCGTCCATTGATTGTTCATTTGGCAGTATTTGCCAGCCAATGTCAGTTTTTTCAGTTGTTATCTGTACTAATCTAGCATTGTTATTCTCAGATAAAAACTTTTCGATTTGCTGAGTGTTTTCTTCAGGCAAAACACTACACGTTGCGTAAAGCAAAATGCCACCAGGTTTAAGTAAAGACCAAATGTTTTCTAATATCTTTTGCTGTAATACGGTAAGCTTTTCAATGTCATCTGCTTTTCTTAACCATTTAATATCAGGGTGGCGGCGAATGACCCCCGTACCTGAACATGGTGCGTCAAGAAGAATACGGTCGAACAGCTGTCCATCCCACCATTCTTTTGAAGCAGCATCAGCGGTAATAACCTGAGCTGACAAGTTAAGACGTGATAAATTTTCTTCTACTCTGAGCAAACGACTTTCTTCAATATCAATAGCCGTCATTTTTGCTAAGTCAGGGGTTAATTCTAGAATGTGGCAAGTTTTACCGCCTGGGGCCGCACAGCAATCAAGCACAATATCACCTGCTTGGGTATCAAGTAATATGGCGGCTTGTTGGGCCGCGCCATCTTGAACAGAAACCCAGCCCTCAATAAAACCAGGTAGTTTGTTAACATCAATTGCGTTAACAAGTTTAATTGCCGATGATTTCTCATCAACAAGCTCTACTGGAATATCTTCTTGGTTTAATAAGGCCAAATACTCAGTAACGTCATGATGTTGTTGATTAACTCTTAGCCACATAGGAGGGCGCTCTAAATTCGCGCTAAGAATTTCTTGCCATTGTTCAGGATAAGCACTTTGCAGTTTTTTGATGAACCAACTAGGGTGTGAATACTTTATTGGGTCAGGTAAGTTTGCTGCTATTTCAGCCGCATCTTCTTTAGCTAAGTTACGTTGAATATTACGCAAGACACCATTAATTAAACCTCTTAAAAAATCACACTTTAACGGTTTAGTTGCTGCTACCGTTTCACTAACCGCAGCGTGATCAGGAATACGGGTATGTTTTACCTGATAAATACCGACTAAAATTAAAAAGTGACCAACACGTTGTTTACCTTTTAATGGCTTATCCATGAGTTGGCGCAAGTCATACTCAAGTGCGGGTAAGTAGCGTAAAACACCGTAACAAAGTTCCTGTAACAAGCCTTTATCTTTACCTTCTACTTTTGCTTGAGCTTTGGGTAGCTCATCGCTAAGACTTCTGCCTTTATCTACAACAGCAAAACAACACCTTGCCGCTAGGGCTCTAATATTAGTCGCCATTATTTTTCACTCAATTTGTTTGATGTTAAGTTATTGATATTACTATTTTCAGCAAACCATAGTGCCTTGCCATTTAAAATATCTCGTGTTGGCAATGGCTTTTTACCGGGTAATTGTAATGACTCTAAGCAAAGAGAACCTGAAGTGGTAGCAACAGTAACACCATTCTTATTCGCTGAAATTATTGTGCCGGGTATATAGTCATGAGTTTCATTAGAATAACTTGCTTGCCAAACCCTAATACGGTGCTCAGCTTGTTTTTCATCAGTAAAGGTAAATTGTGCAACAGGCCATGGAATATAAGCACGGATCTTACGATGTAGTTCTTCTGCTGATAATTGCCAATTTAGTTCTGCTTCACCTTTATCAAGTTTTGCGGCATAAGTAGATAAGCTATTATCTTGAGGAACAGCGTTATGCTTATTTTCAGCCATTAAATCAAGTGTACTTAGTAAAGCAACAGGGCCAATATTGGCTAATTTATCATACAGAGAAGCACTAGTATCTTGTTGAGTAATTTCACAGGTTGCTTTCGCTATCATGTCACCGGTATCTAAACCTTTGTCCATTTGCATAATAGTCACACCCGTTTCTTTATCACCCGCTTCCAATGAGCGTTGAATAGGTGCAGCGCCACGCCATTTCGGTAATATCGAACCATGGACATTAACACAGCCTAAACGTGGAGCTTCTAAGATAACCATCGGCAATAACAAGCCGTAAGCCACTACAACCATAATGTCAGCATCATAGCGAGTTAGCTTTTCTTGATCGCCAGCCTCTTTAAAATTAATGGGTTGCTCAACAACAATATCATGCGCTAATGCGAGTTCCTTAGTAGCACAAGCTGTTAATTTTTTACCACGTCCTGCACGTTTGTCAGGAGGACAGTAAACAGCAACTACTTCATGATGAGAGTTAATAAGTGCCGCCAGATGTTGTGCAGCAAAATCTGGCGTACCAGCAAAAATAATTTTAAGAGCTTTTGACAAGGTTTTATTCCGAATTCTATTAATAAAAAATAATGATTAACTATTGGCTAAACGTGCTTCTTTTTCTAATTTTGCTTTTATCCGCTGGCGTTTCAATGGAGATAAATAATCAACAAATAGTTTACCGTCTAGATGATCTAATTCATGTTGAATACAAACAGCCAGTAATTCAGTTGCGTTTAAGGTGAACGCGGTACCGTCAAGATCGAGTGCTTTAACAGTCACTTCGGTATAGCGGTCAACTTTCGCGTAACAGCCAGGTACAGACAAACAGCCTTCTTCATTGATCTCTGTGCTGTCGCTATGACTAATGATTTCTGGATTAATCAAGACATAAGCCTGATCTTTATCTTCAGTCACGTTAATAACAACAATACGTTGGTGCACATTAACCTGTGTGGCTGCTAAGCCAACCCCGTTTTCGTCATACATGGTATCGAACATGTCGCTGACAATTTGTTTCACATCACTGTTAATTGTTTCAACAGGTACAGCTTTGGTGCGCAAGCGCTCGTCTGGGAATCTAAGTACGTTTAAAATAGTCATAAATCTTCAAAAAATTCGCGAAAGTTCGCATTGAGTGTTATGTTTCAATTTTAGCCATTAAATATAATTAATAATAGTGGTTTAAGCTAAAAGCTTCATATATCTGTTTAATAGGTGAACTATCATGCTAATACGCAGTTTATTGTTAACACTCAGTTTGTCTTTTTCAGTATTTGTCAGTGCTGATGAGTTAACATTAAATACCAATGCTCCAAAATCTTACATCGTGAAAAAAGGAGACACTTTGTGGGATATATCGGGAATATTCCTCAAACAGCCTTGGCTATGGCCAAAGTTGTGGCGATTAAACCCCGACATTAATAATCCGCATTTAATATATCCCGGTGAAGAGTTACGTTTGATTTTTGATGAACAAGGTCAACCGATGTTAGTTCGTGGTAAGCCTGAACTTAAGTGGTCACCTCGTGCCCGCGTACAACTAAAAGATCAGTCTGCTATTTCTAGTTTACCTTTAGAGGTTATTGCGCCTTATATTAAGTACAACAGTATTTTATCTGAAGCTGAAATTGAAAAACTCCCTTATATTTTGGGCAGCGATGAAGGATATAACTCGAGTGTTGATGGTTTTAACCTCTATATTAATGGCGAGTTAGCGCTAGGAAAAGGCTATGCTATATATCAAAAAGAGGAAGCGATATACGATCCCGAAACTGAAGCGCTATTAGGCTACAATATTCGTGTCGTTGGAACGGGAAAAGTATTACGTTCAGGAGATATCGATAATAAGGTTCCAGCTACCTTGTACGTTGACGGAGCTAAACAAGAAATACGCTCTGGCGATTTCATTATGCCCGTTAATGAAAATCAGCAATATCCTTCTTTTTTTACTTTAAAACCTGCTAAAAAGTCATTGCGAGGGCTCATTTTAAATAGTGCAAGTGGAGTACGTGAATTTGGAAAACTAGCCGTAGTCATGATTAACCGCGGTGCTGAGCATGCTCTTGAACAGGGAGATGTTGTCTCGGTAAAACGAACCAGCCCTGGTGTTGTTGAAACAAGTAATGGCCCAGCGTATAGCCAAGATACATCCCGTTGGAATCGTTTAGCAAACGTTGATGATTCTGATTATAAGATGCCAGAAGAAGTGGTGGGCGAAATGATGGTTTTTAAAGTGTATCGGCAAGTTAGTTTAGCGTTGGTATTACGTTCAAGTAAACCGCTTAGGTTACAAGATACGGTTACTTCGCCAATGGTTAATTAGCGGTTAAAGACAGACCAATATAACGGATAGAAAAGCAACTGCACTTAAGGAGAAGGCAGTGCCGATAACAAAAAGTACAGATGTTACCGCTCAACCAAGCGATGAACATCACAATAGAAACGCTAGTCATTACTGGCTGGCGCTTAAACTCATCCCACGTCTCGCTAGCCATAAAAAGTTAACCCTCGTTGAACGCTTTGGGGTAGAAAAGCTTTTTTATCCTTCACAAGAACTATCGTCATTAAGCCTGACTCAAAAGCAAGTTGCAGCGATTAGATCGCCTGACTGGTCAAGGATTTCTGACATAATTAATGCGTCTAAACAATGTGGTAGCATAATTATTCCTTTTACTGACATTCGTTACCCTTCACAGCTAAAGCAAATTTATGACCCGCCTTTGCTATTGTTTGTACAAGGGAATATTACCTTATTAAATCGACAACAAATCGCAATGGTGGGAAGTCGAAATGCCAGTATTAATGGTCGAGAAAATGCTTTCGAATTTGCTCAGCAGTTAGCTAAAGTAGGCTTAGTTATTACCAGTGGTTTAGCGCTAGGTATTGATGGTGCAGCTCATAAAGGTACTTTAGCAGTAAAGGGTAAAACTATTGCGGTTGTTGCTACAGGGTTAGATCAGGTCTACCCAGCGAGACATCGGTTATTAGCCCAAAATATTCTAGAGAATGATGGCGCTATTATCAGTGAGTTTTTACCGGGTACCCCACCAAAACCAGGCTATTTCCCTAAACGTAATCGAATTATTAGTGGTATGAGTATAGGAGTATTGGTGGTTGAAGCTACGATTAGAAGTGGTTCCTTAGTCACTGCTCGTTGTGCCATTGAACAAAACCGTGAAGTTTTTGCTGTGCCCAGTACTATAAATAACCCACAAGCTAAGGGGTGCCATTGGCTCATTAAACAAGGTGCTAAACTTGTCGACGATATTGCCGATATAGTAGATGAAATAGACCTGTTGCCAGAAAGTGGTCTAAACTTAACGATAACTATAGAGAAAGAACAATCGTTCGAAAAAAGTGAAAAACAACACTTGTTTAACGATGAATTGTTAGCTAGTGTGGGTTATGAAATCACGCCCGTAGATATTGTGGTTTCCCGAAGTAAATTACCTATAAATGTAGTATTAACTCGGTTAACAATGTTAGAGCTTAAAGGTCTGGTTGCTACGGTTCCAGGTGGTTACCTAAGAGTAAAATAAGGGCTGATTATGTTTGATATCCTGATGTATCTTTTTGAAAATTATATACATAGTGAAGCCGAAATAATGGTGGATCAAGAGTCACTAACTGATGAACTTACCCGAGCAGGTTTTCATCAAGACGAAATATATAAGGCGTTAAGTTGGCTAGAAAAACTAGCTGCATTGCAAGACACTGATGCTTACCCATACTTAACACGAGTAGGGCGTCGTTCAGTTCGTGTTTATACCGATGATGAAATGCAACTACTTGACGTAGAATGCCGAGGTTTTCTGTTATTCCTAGAACAAGTCAATGTCCTTGATTTTACGACGCGGGAAATGGTTATTGACCGAGTAATGGAATTAGACACGAAGTTCTTTTCGATTGACGACTTAAAGTGGGTTGTACTTATGGTCTTGTTTAATGTGCCCGGTAAAGAAAATGCTTATTCACAAATGGAAGACCTCATTTTTGATGAGCAAGAAGGTCCATTACACTAAGTATCAATCGTAATGTTCGCTTACACCTTACTAATCATGGCATAATGATATTAACAATATTCTAGTGAATGCATTATGCCTAATTCCGATAAACCTTTATTTTCACAACACGAACACGCGTTAGAAAAAGCGTATGAGGTATGTCCTGAGTGTGGCAGTGAAATTGTTATAAAGAATAGTAAGTCTGGAAAATTTTTTGGTTGCGCTTCCTATCCTACTTGTGATTTTACCCGTCCTATTGTTGAACATGAACGTGTTGAAGATAAAATTTTGGCAGGTACTCAATGCCCAGAGTGTCTACATGAACTTGCGGTGAAACAAGGCCGATATGGTATGTTTATCGGTTGTTCTAATTATCCCCAGTGTCATCATATTGAAGATACTAGCGGTCAAGAAGATGTTGGTGTAGCCTGCCCACAGTGTCAGAAAAAGGGCAAGCAAGCTGAATTAATCGAGCGTACCAATCGCTACGGCAAAACATTTTATTCCTGTGAACAATACCCCAAATGCAAGTATGTTGTGAACTATCCTCCGGTTGCAGAAAAATGTCCGGAGTGTCAGTGGTCTATTTTAGTCAGGCGAAAAATGGCAAGTGGTAACGTTTTAGTCTGCCCAGAAAAGAAATGTACCTATAAGCGTAAAGAGATATAATGCGCGCAATTATTTAACTAAACTTCTGGAGAGAGAAAATGTCATCAACTTTTGTTGCAATATTAATGGGCTCAGATTCTGACTTACCTGTTATGCAAGCTACTATCAGCGTTTTAAAAACATTTGGTATTGAACACGAAGTCCGTGTTCGTTCAGCACATAGAACACCTGATGCTGCCAAGGCTTATGTAAAAGATGCGGAAGAACGTGGTTGTAAAGTTTTTATCTGTGCTGCTGGCTTAGCGGCTCATTTAGCTGGTGCTGTTGCTGGAATGACAACTCGTCCAGTTATTGGTGTGCCAATTGACAACGGACCATTACAGGGGCACGACGCATTACTGTCAACGGTCATGATGCCGGGCGGCATTCCGGTTGCTACTGTTGCTATTGGTAAAGCTGGCGCTAAAAATGCGGGTTACTTAGCCGCACAAATTTTAGGTGTTGCTGACCAATCAATTGCAGAAAAAGTAAAAGAAGAGCGTGCCGCTAATGTGATTGCTTTACTTGCTAAAGATGAAGCGATGCAGGCAAAGTTAGGCTAAATTTTAACTTTTACTTGTAAAAGCCAGCGACATGCTGGTTTTTTTATACCTAAAATTTACCATCGTATTTGTGTCTACAGGTCGCTATGAGTAAATGCAGAGCAATGTTGATACAACCCCATTAGACCAAAGGATGATTTTTAAACCCAATAATAGGCGTAAACTATTCTTCATTGTGTGTAAAAAATTAAGTGGCATATATAGCTACCTGCACTGTTATTATAATGAGGAACATCGATGAACAATATATATAGCCAAGGCTTAGACAAAGTTGCTGCTAATAGCCAACCTTTAACTCCTATTAACTTTTTAAACAGAACGGCCGATGTTCACCCTGAGCGTGTTGCCATTATTCACGGTAAGCAAAAAATTACTTATCGTGAATATCGTCAAAATGTTCGACGTTTAGCATCTGCTTTAATGCAGCGCGGTGTTAAGCCGGGTAATACTGTTGCCATTATGGCGGCTAATATTCCCGCCTTTTTAGATGCTCATTATGGTGTACCGCTAACAGGTGCTGTATTACATTCGATAAATATCCGTTTAGATGCTGAATGTATTGCCTTCCTTTTTGATCATGGCGAATGTGATGTGCTTTTAACTGATACCGCATTTTCAAGTGTCGTAAAAAAAGCTTTAACACTATGTTCAAGAAAGCCTTTGATTATTGATATTGACGATGTAATGAGTGAGGGGGGTGAACGCTTGGGTTGTATTGAATATCAAGACTTACTCGCTGAAGGTAATGAAAATTTTATCGGTAATTTAATCCATGATGAATGGCAGGCGCTGGCGCTAAATTACACATCAGGAACGACGGGTAACCCAAAAGGTGTGGTGTATTCCCATCGAGGTGCTTATTTAAACGCTGTTGGTAATAACATGATATGGCCATTAGGTAATAACGCCGTTTACCTTTGGACATTACCTATGTTTCATTGCAATGGTTGGTGTTTCCCGTGGACCGTTGTTGCTATGGGCGGCACCCAAGTATGCTTAAGGCAAGTGGAAGTTGGGGCCATTATTGAAAGTTTAATCGAGCATAAGGTTAGTCATTTTTGTGGTGCACCGATTGTCTTGAATATGATTTTAAATGCAGACAAAGCACTATTAGCAAAAATACCTCGTGGTATTAATATAATGACAGCAGGTGCACCACCACCACCGTCAGTCATCAAAGGTATGGAAACGATGGGTTTTGATATTACTCAAGGCTATGGTTTAACAGAAGTGTATGGCCCTTGTGTCGTGAGTGAGTGGAAAGATGAGTGGAATGATAAGAGTGACGATGAACGAGCCGCGTTAAAAGCACGTCAAGGTATGCGTTACCCAACGCAAGAAGAAGTCGATGTTTTAGACCCCAACACTATGCAGCCTGTGCCCTGTAATGCAGAAACCATTGGTGAAATAATGTTTCGTGGTAATACGATGATGAAAGGCTATTTAAAAAATGATAAAGCCACCAATGAGGCATTCAAACATGGTTGGTTTCATTCAGGTGATTTAGCCGTTAAGCATCCCGACGGTTATATTGAGATACGAGATCGTTCGAAAGATATCATTATTTCAGGTGGAGAAAATATATCCTCTGTTGAAATAGAGAGTGTGTTATATCAACACCCTGATATTTTAGAGGCAGCGGTGGTTGCTAAGAAAGATGATAAATGGGGAGAAACCCCTTGTGCCTTCGTAACTTTAAAGCGCGGACGTAACGCTTCAGAGGAAGATATCATCAACTTCTGCCGAGAGCATATGGCTACATTTAAAGCACCTAAAAGCATTGTATTTAGCGATTTACCAAAAACCTCTACAGGTAAAGTGCAGAAGTTTGTTTTACGCGAAAAAGTGAAAAACCTTTCATAAACGCTCAGGTGTTTAATTCCACAGATATAATTTTATTTACTGGGAATTAAACACTTATTTTATCTCTTAGATAAACGCCGTATAATCGTTATATAATTTCTTTATTTCATTTTTATTTATGATGACTTCTGCCGAAGAAGCTTATTGCCAAGGTGGCATTATTGCTTACCCAACCGAAGCCGTATTTGGTTTAGGTTGCGATCCTGACAATTTACAAGCGATTGAAAAACTTCTTAGTATTAAAAAGCGTTCACCAGAAAAGGGCTTAATTCTGCTTGCGGCTAACTACTCTCAATTATTGCCTTATATTGACGACAGTAAAATACCGCAAGATAAACGCTATAGCATACTCTCTCGTTGGCCTGACGGTATTACGCAGTTAGTCCCCAAAAACATTCAAACGAATAAGTTACTGACTGGATGTTTTTCTACCATAGCGGTGCGATTAACGAGCCAACCTGATGTTGTCGCGTTATGTAATCGGCTAAATAAACCTATTGTCTCCACAAGTGCTAACTTATCAGGAGAGCAACCAGCAAGAACTTGGCAAGAGGTTGAACAAAAACTATCAGATGAAATTGATTTCATCATAAAAGGGAATACGTTAGGTTATACTCAACCTTCAAAAATAATTGATGCACTGACCGGAGAGATCATTCGCGTATGAGCCAAGTAAGTATAGAAACAGTCATTGAATTTTTAAAATCATTGCAAGACAACATTTGTTCAGCATTAGAAACTGCTGATGGCAGCGGGCAATTTATTGAAGACAACTGGGTGCGCGCTGAAGGTGGTGGTGGTCGCACGAGAGTATTAACGGATGGAAGCATTATCGAACAAGGTGGTGTTAATTTCTCTGAAGTTTCAGGTGATAAATTACCCCCCTCAGCGAGTGCTCATCGTCCTGAATTGGCCGGGAGAACTTGGCGAGCTTGTGGTGTTTCATTAGTTATTCACCCTAAAAATCCTCATATCCCAACATCACACGCCAACGTACGTTTTTTTATTGCTGAAAAAGAAGGTGAAGAGCCCGTTTGGTGGTTTGGTGGCGGTTTTGATTTAACGCCTTTTTATCCAGTCAAAGAAGATGTTGTTCATTGGCACCAAACCGCAAAATCACTTTGTCAGCCTTTTGGTGAAGATGTTTATAATGAGCATAAAAAGTGGTGTGATGAATATTTCTATTTAAAACATAGAGATGAAACACGTGGTGTTGGTGGCTTATTTTTTGATGATTTGAATCAATGGGATTTTGACACCTGTTTAAACTACATTAAAGCGGTTGGCCAGGGGTTTATTGATGCTTATGTTCCTATTATTGAAAAAAGAAAGCTTAATGAGTTTTCAGAGCAACAACGCCAATTTCAGTTATATCGTCGTGGTCGTTATGTTGAATTTAATTTGGTCTTTGACCGCGGCACTCTATTTGGTTTGCAATCAGGTGGTCGCACAGAATCAATATTAATGTCGATGCCACCACTTGCGCGTTGGGAATATAACTATCAACCTGACCCGACAAGCAAAGAAGCTGAGCTAGCATCTTATCTAGTGCCACAAAACTGGTTAGTAGAGTCATAGATATGAAAAAAAATAAGCCTCTTGGATTTTTCTCCCGATTAGCTCCTGCAACAAAAAATAGTTGGGCTGGTTTTAAAGCGGCGTACAAATATGAAATGGCATTTCGTCAAGAGGTGCTCTTATTTATTACGACCACACCGTTGGCCATTTGGCTGGCTAATGGTTTTATCGAGTTCGTTTTACTGATGTCGGGTATTGTTATTATTTTTATCGCCGAGTTACTCAACTCAGCGATAGAAACTGTTGTCGACCGTATTGGCGTTGAGCGCCATGAACTGAGTGGCAGAGCAAAAGATCTTGGCTCTGCGGCTGTGTTTGTCGCATTGTGTTATTTTGCTTTGGTTTGGCTTTATAAAATATATACTCTACTCTGATAGAGAGTATACGAAACATAAACCACACAAATATAAAGCGAGAGCAAATACCTCTCGCTTTTTTATGTTCAGGATGAACGGTATAACGAGGTGCTATGGATGGCAAAGAGCGTATATGCAACTACTTTTGATAAAACCGTGACATTTCTAATAATGCTTCTTGAACATAGTTAATGTTAATTATAGCCTGCTTATCTTCTTGGTATTTATCATCAAAAATAGTGAAATTTCCTAATCTATCAAGTTCGTAAAGGTGCTTTTCCGATTTAATTGCGTAATATCCACCTCGACCTAAAAATAGCCAAGGTAAAGCGGCTTCTTGCTTGAACAAAGATACTCCACTACTGTAATCACTTGCCTGATTAGTTACCCCTAATGCTTCTGACATCAGTGTTGGCACAATACTTAAATGGCTTGTTTGATAATTAATTACAGCTGGCGTTTTGTTTGGCCAATGAATAATAAGGGGTACTGCAGTCTGGTATTTTGAATAATTACTATTGTGACCCCAATAACCTAACTTGCTATCATTAAACTCTTCACCGTGGTCACTAGTAATAATAACAATAGTGTTGTCTAGTTTCCCTGTTAATGAGTCAAGTACTTCACCAACTTTACCATCAATATAATGCAATGAATTTTTATACAGATTAATAAAAGGTTCCGCGTCGTAATTATCATTTAAGGCAAGAAAATTTACTTCATCTAGGCTCGGTTTAAAAAGCTTTTTATAATCATCAGGCAAAGAAAAGCCATGAGCTGAATCGAAAAATAATAAGCTAAAACTGGGTTTTTTTTGTGAATTATTACTTGACCAATCTAAGTAGTCTTTCGTTAGTTTTTCATCGCGTTGCCAAGGTTTGTTACCTTCTGATGTGAGCCTTAAAGAAGGAATATCAGAAAAAAGGGTTTGATCAAATTCAGGTAACGTTAATTTAGCACTGGCAAAAATTTGAGCTTGATAACCTTGATTAATTAAAGTTTTCATCAGTACTGGGCTTTGTTGTTCTTTTAAAACACTATCCCAATAACTACCCGGTATGCCATACATTAACGAGAACATGCCATGGCGAGTATTGTTACTACCACTGTAGTGGTTTAAGTACTGCAAAGATTTTTCCTTAAAAGCAAATATGTTAGGAGTCAATGTCTGTGAAACCATATTTGCCCGCCATGAATCAATAACAATCATAATAATATTAAACTTTGATTCTGTTTCTGTTACTGCAATTTCAGCGAGAGGATAATCCAGATTACTTTTGACTTTATTATGCTTGAGCAGTGACTGCGTTTTATGTGCTTTAACATCAAGTAAACCATACTTCGCCATCAAAGATTTAGCCGTTGTAGGGTAAGCTAAAGGAAGTAATTTACTTTGCTTGGTAATGTCTCTGTTATAGGTTCCATCCCCCCAAATGTGAATGATATGGCTAGATAAAATACATAAGGGAATTAAATAAAGAAATGCTTTGTGGGTTTTTTTATCCTTGTCTATATACCAAGTTACGGCTTTTACAATACAGTACTGTCCTATTAAAACGACAGTGATTAAACCAAGTATAATGAGCCACATTGACATTGGAAATGAAATTATCTCACTACCCCCAGCAATAAATAACTCTATGACCATCGCATTGATATGAAATCGATATAATTGATAAATAAAGGTATCAGCGAGTAATGCTGTTAATCCGATGCAACTTAAAATTAGCGCACTATAAATGACAAGTTGTTTTTTATTCGTAATCTTTGCCAACAGGTATAGAGGTAGGCTAGCTATAAAAGACAATAGACCTAATTGGCCAATACCTTGGGTTAGACCAAATAAAATACCAATAAAGCTGTCGGGTATCGTTTGGCTTTGATAAAAACGTGATCCTATGAGTAAAGCGACAACAATATTACAAAGGGTATATAGCGTGAGCCAATTATAGAGGTAAGTTCTATATGCAGTTTTTTGAGAGAACAATATGCTAAAAGATCCTTATTTTATCTAAGGACACAGCATAACATAGCTTTTTAAAATCAGTCTAGTGATGGGAAAAGTTAAAACAAAGCGATTTAATTGCGCTAGGTCAAGTTTTTATTTTTAGGTATCTATAAAAT
Organism: Colwellia sp. Bg11-12; assembly: GCF_014076955.1. Lineage (NCBI taxonomy): Bacteria > Pseudomonadati > Pseudomonadota > Gammaproteobacteria > Alteromonadales > Colwelliaceae > Colwellia > Colwellia sp. Bg11-12. The sequence goes on along the minus strand of NZ_JACGUZ010000059.1, from coordinate 2,799 downwards.
CGGCGTCATTAAATATCACAAGATAAATAGGGACTACTCTCATGAAAAAAAGTTTACTCACATTAGCTGTTTTATCCTCTCTTTCTATAACTGCAATGGCTGCAGATTATAAAGCCGGAGATTTTGTTGTACGTGGTGGTGCTACCATGGTCAACCCAGACAGCGACAAATCAGGTGTTTATGTTGAAGCACTCGGTGGTAATACACCGTTATCTGTGTCGGTTGATGACAATACTCAACTGGGTTTAAATTTTGTTTATTTTTACGATAACAATTGGGCTATAGAAGTTTTAGCAGCAACACCATTTACTCATGATATCACCATTCATGATCCTCAAAGTATTTCTGGTGGACTATTTGGCGCAAATGTTGACGGTGCAACTTTAGCTGAAGTAACTCAGTTACCGCCAACAATTAGTGCACTATATTACTTTGATAATGCTTCAAGTATTAAGCCTTACGTTGGTGTTGGTGTTAACTACACAATATTTTTTGATGAAGACTTCAAAAGTACGCCTGAAAATCTAGGATTTAACGATTTAGAACTCGATGGTTCATTTGGCTTTTCATTACAAGTCGGCGCAGATTACCTAATCAATGATAAATGGCATATAAATGCTTCTGCTCGTTATATTGATATTAATACCGACGCTACCTTCAAGATTGGTGACATTAAAGGCTTGGCATCAGTAGACGTTGATCCGATGGTTTATTCAATCATGTTAGGTTACAAGTTTTAACATTACCCATAGCGATAATACTTAATAACCTTATAAGGCAGTCACTTTTTATATAAAAGTTACTGCCTTTTTTATATTCATCATGCCTTTATTACGATAATCTTAAGTATGATTTCTTACTCAGTGCCTCATATGGATCAATATCGCGTTTTTGGTAACCCTATTAAACAATCACGTTCACCGATTATTCATCAATCTTTTGCTCAACAAACTCAACAGCAACTTAACTATCAAAGTGAATATGTCGCATTAGATCAATTTGAAAAAACGATAAATGCTTTTATGAAAAGTGGTGCTAAAGGTGCAAACATTACCTCACCGTTTAAAGAGCAAGCTATGGCATTATGTGATCATCTAACCGAACGTGCTGAACTTGCCGGCGCGGTGAATACGTTATCTTTTGCAAATGGAAAGATATTTGGAGATAACACTGATGGGGAAGGGCTTGTACAAGACTTGCTTAACCATAATGTTTCATTAAAGAATAGTCGCATATTATTACTGGGCGCTGGTGGGGCCGCTAAAGGCGTAGTTCTACCGTTATTAGCACAAGCACCACAGGTCATTGTTATAGCGAACAGAACCGTGAGTAAAGCAGAAGCACTCATTAAAAAGTTTAAAAACGATAAACTTTTTGCTGCAGGGTTTGATACGCTAGGTAAAGCAAAGTTTGATCTTATTATCAATGCAACCTCAGCAAGCCTAACCGGGACAATTCCACCTATACCAACAGAACTTGTCACCAATACTCATTGCTACGATATGGTGTATGGAAAAGAACTGACCCCATTTTTAGCTTGGGCGAAAGTAAATGGCGCAACTAAAGTTATTGACGGTTTAGGCATGTTGGTAGGGCAAGCGGCAGAAAGCTTCAGGATTTGGCGAAACGTATTACCTGAAGCAGCGCCAGTATTAAATAAACTGAGAAAAGAAGGTTAAAGATGAATCAGCAAATAATTTTCAACGATGATATATCCTTTGATGATAGTGAAAAAGGCTGGGTATTTACGGGATTGCTGTCAGGAGAACGTATTAGTATCCTCATTAAATGTAAAAAGCATGATGAACTTACTGATGAGTTGAAATTTAACTTAGAAGAAATTATTGAAGAATGGCTCGAAGATAATGAGCCATTGTCTGGTAGTAGAATAGAATTAGTCTACTTGTAGAAAGTCTATTAACGACTACTGAGCAAGATACTCATTTTTAAGCTCAACATAATTGCGAGCCGATTGACTGAGAAATGCTTGTTCACTCTCTTTTAACAATCTCATTTTTTTCACAGGATTACCGACATACAAGTAACCACTCTCTAATGTTTTATGAGGAGGAACTAACGAGCCGGCGCCAATAAAAACATCATCCTCAATAACAGCACCATCCATAACAATGGCCCCCATACCCACAAGTATTCGATTACCTAATATGCAACCATGTAGCATACACTTATGACCAACAGTAACATCTTCGCCGATGATTAAAGGATTACCGTTAGGGTTCGCAGCACTTTTACGGGTTACATGTAATACTGTTCCGTCTTGGATGTTCGTTCTATCTCCAATACTAATTGTATTAACATCACCTCTCGCTGCAACTAAAGGCCAAATGCTTACATCGTTGCCTATCGTTATATCACCAACAAGTATCGAAGACTCATCAACATAGACATTTTGCCCCAATTTAGGCGATATTTTATTATACATACGAAATTTAGTTTTATTCATAATAACCATTAGGTAGTGAACTATTCATTTATCTTAGCAAATAAGTACAAAAGGGTGAGAAAATATAACTTATTAAAGGTATTAATTTAAATAAGCAGTAGTAAGTATAATTATGCGTCTTGGATTACATGGTTAATAAATAGTATATTTGTTCGAATAAACCTCAATAAAAATGGGGCTTGTATGTTAATCGAACGAATGAGAACTTAATTCAAAGTTATGACAAAAAAGGGTTGACGCCCAGCGAGAAATGTCTAGAATGCGCTCCAGTTCCAAGGGGTAACCCAAAGGGCTGTTTTGATAAGTTAACTTCTCTTTATAAGAGCTAAATGGTT